>SVSB01000023.1 GCA_015064505.1 Oscillospiraceae bacterium | reverse complement strand
GCGTTGAGGAGCTTCACGAGAAGAGCCCCCGAGTACGCGGCAAGATCATAGCAGACGAGAAGGGCTTCAGAGCCATCAAGAAGCTCCGCGAGAAGGATATTCTCTGCGTAGCGACTTGTCTGTTCTCCGTATCTCAGGCGGCAGTAGCGGCAATGGTAGGTGCACAGGCAATCTGTCCCTTCGTGACCCGCGCAACCGCAATGGGCATGGATATGTACAAGATCATCCGTGCGATCAAGGATTGCTATGCGGAAACTCCCGATGCACCCCGTATTCTCGCTGCAAGCCTTAAGAGCACCTATGACGTAAACGAGGCTTATATGGCGGGTACCGATGCGGTAGCTCTTCGTTATCCTCTTCTCAAGGAGATGATGAGCCACGTTCTTACCACCAAGGCAGAGGCTCTGTTCTCCCAGAACTGGGCAAACGTAAAGGGCGAGGACGTAAGCTACATGAAGGAGAGAATCAAGCTCTCCGGTCTTGCTGAGTAATCAAACTTGTATAAAACGGCTGTTCCTGCGGGGACAGCCGTTTTTTGCATTATATAATTAAAAGCTATGGGTACCGAAAGGTACCCATAGCTTTTAATTATTGGATTATGTCGATATACGGTTTGCCGCGTCTTTCAAGGGTTATATTGTAAACCATTGAGTTATATACTCCCCAGTTAGACGTGATAAGCATCATCTCTCCGGTCTCCGCATTTTGATATTTTGCACACACGCGAGGCTCGTATACGGCACCAAAGCCTGCAGATTGAGATATCACAAGCACGGGATCTGACCACTTTCCGTCTATGGAGTTTGCAACGCGCATATAGATACCTGCAAGGTTATGCTCGCCGGTTCTCTTGGATGCGTAGAGCATTACCCACTCGCCGAGATATTCGTTGTACATAATTGCAAGACCGCCTGCACCTGTACCGTCGTCGCCTGAAGGAGTATCGATCACGGGCTTGCTGTTGGCAAGGCCGGATGCACCCTGCTCGAATATTGCCTTGCCTCTGTTGTCAAAGCCGGTAAAGTACTCGTAAGCTGCAACGTTTTCAACTTCTCCAACGGCAACGCGCATGAGCTTTACAGCGCCGCGTCTGCCACCGGGAACACCATAGAGGTAAAGCCACTTGCCCTCGTTATCAAGAACGGGGTAGAGCTGTGCAAAATCCGTTATCTCATCCCAACGAAGGTCAGAAGGTGTTTCCCAGGTGCGACCCATATCGCGTGATACCGCCAGTCCGCCGTAATTGCACTTCCAGATGCCCTCAACGTCCTCCGGATCGTTTATCGTATCACTCGACCATCTGCGCACGGACATATAGCAGAAGTAAAGGTTATTCCCGATCTTTACTCCGCCCGTGGGGATTTTTGACATTTCAACACCCGACTTGTGACCGGAATTTAAGAATTCCGTTGCAAAGCCGTCGTAAACACCTTGATCGGAAAGATAGAACCCATCAAGGAGAACGCCGTCCTTGTAATCAAAATCGTCCGTAAAGCCGAGAACGTTTGCGCGCCAGGGGCCGCCGTATGCGGGATCGTTTTTATCTGCGGAGTTGGAGGCTTCGCCCTCAGTATCTCCGAATGCCATAAGCACGAAGTCGCCGCAGTCTACCATATAACCGCCGCCCGAAGCGCCGATGTTGTAGTTAGTGAAGGTCTTGTTTATTGAATACTCGCCGGAGAGCATGGTTATAAACTCAACGTTTGCAACCTTTGTAAGATTGTAATTATCGTCGTTAAGCACCATCATATCTGCTCTCAGCGTGAGATCCTTGTTGGCATTCGTGTAATATTTCTTTACTGTAGTCAGGTGACTGCTTGCCGTATCGGAGGGAGGCAGGGAAGCCTGGAGGTCAGCAAGCTCGGAGCTGCTTGCTGATGAAAGGTCAAACAGGCCCTCAACTATAACCTTGTCGTATACCGGGGGAGCGTCGTAGGTTGTTTTTGCGTAATCAAGAACGGGATCTGCCGTTGGGGCCTGAACTGTTGTGATTCCGCTCGTTGAAGAAGCGGTGAAGCCGCTTGCAAGGTATAGCTCGGATGTGGCCGTGCCGCTTCCGGTGATCTGAAGTTTGGTGGTTGATAATGCTCCGCTGTAGAACGTTCCGCCCATTACGTTTACGTTTATTTTAGCGTTTGATCCCACGTTTGGAGCGTAGTTAGCGGAGTCTGCCGAGGGAACTGCTACTACCTTATTGGTTTTGAAGCTGCCGCCCTTGATGTTGAGAATTACGTTGCCGTTGATGACCGGGTGATAATCGGACATCATGGGATCGTACTTCATAAGATATTGTACCACTGTAATGGCGTTTGAACTTACGAAGGTTGCGTTATTAACGTTAACGCAAACGGTTCCGTCCACGTTGTTCTGACCCGCCACCGCAAAATAGTATCTGTCTGTCGAGTTAAAGGATGCGGAGGTGCTTGCGTTACCGATATCTACTACGAGAGTTGCACCCTTGCAGATATTTCCAAATACGGAACGCCAGTTCTGAGTTACGTTGCCCGCGGTAAAGCCATTCCACTTGCCTCCGAGTATCTCTATCCTTGCATCCTCGCGGCAGCTGACCGTTTCTGCGGTGTTGAATGCGGAGTGTTCTGCGTGATAGCCGCAGACAAGATCGATATACTTGGTGGCGTTTGCGCCCATGGTGCAGGTAAGCCCTGTGCCGAGGGTCACGTTGTTGTACTGCATACAAAGCTTAAGATCGGTTGCGTTTATAAGCTCGGTGTTTTTGATGGTGTAATCGCCGTAGAAGGCGGTCTCGCTTGTGAGAGTAATGGATGCTCCGTGATCTTTTCTGTAATTTACTCCGCCGTAATTAGAGGTGATGATAACCTTGCTCTTATTTGCAGGGAAGTAGTAGGTAAAATCAGCGCTCACGGCACCGGTATCGTTTCTGTTCTGATCAATGGTATCTGCGGGGTCAAGAGTGATCGCGTCCGTGACGACGATGACCACGGTGTTGGCAACAACGTTCTTCGTCATTCCCAGTGCTTCCTCAAAGGTTACGGTGGATGACGGTGTAAGTCCGTTTCCGCCACCTGCTTGGGAAACGTATACAACGGTGCTTTCCGTTGCCTTCGGTACGGGATCTGTTGCGAATCTCTCTATAACAAAATTTTCTGCTCTGAAGATAATGTCATCAGCCAGTACCTTATCGCTTTCCGGGGCGTTCTCGTTTTTGCTTATCAAGTAACAAAGCTCCTTGAGATTCAATTTGTAATTTTCTCCCACAACGGCATAGCCTGTGGTCTTATCTATTGCGTAAGGATAGGCGGTTATATCCGTATCGTACTCCGAGATCTCGTTTTGTTCGTCATATACGAGGACGCCCTTGAAGCTTGCGGTGGAGCTTCCGAACTCGTATCTGTAATTTCTGTATCCGTCCGATGCGTCAGTATATGCGTATGATCTTTTTGCTCCGTTCAATGTTGAGAAGGGAATGGAATCCGCAAGTCTGAACGCTACACCAAACTCGGAAACAGGCGCGGAATCTACCCACGGAACATCGATATCGTAAGATATGCCGACGGCGGGACCACGTATACCGTCTGCTTCATAATCCTTAAGCGAAGATCCCTTGCTTGCAAAGTACTCCGGATTCTGAACGGTTACGTAATCGGAAACATTGAGGTCTTTGTTAAGAATAACCGATACGCTTGTGTCGGGAAGACGGACGTTGGTCGTTATCTTCGTGTGCTCCTGCGTTGCCGTGATTCCTTTTTTGACACCTACGCCGTTGCCGATCTTTATCCAGGTAGTTCCGGTATCGGCTCTTGTTTGCTCCGTTATAGCGGAGGTGGTATAATACTTGTTTCCAACGTGGATAGCTCCGAACTGAGCGCCGTTAAGGGTAATTACCTGGTCACCGAAGCTCTCGGGAGTGGTGGACGCGCTCGTATCCTTGTATCCCGTAACGATAACGAGGTTTCCGTTGCCCTTGGCGATAGGGGAATCCTTGTCAATGGGAGGACAAACGCCGATTGCATAGGACTCGCCCGTAACGTAATCGTAAGTATCGCAGTTTTCCGTAACGGTAAGATCGTTGTGATTAAGGTATAATGTGCGCGTATTCGTGGCGGCTATCTGCAAGAAGGTCAGATAGTCGAAGGTTACGTCATTCTGAAAGATCAGACCGTTTATAAGCATCAGGCGCGCGTCGTTTTGCTCCTTGTAGTTTACGCCGTTATAGCAGCCTGTGACGGTAACGTGGCCGCCCGCATCGGCAAGCGTTGTAAGCTTACCGGATGATGAGGTGCGGGTATTGACTCCGTCCATAAGCACAACGGTGCCGCCTTTTCCTATAGCAGCAAGTTTATCAAAAGCGGCCACGATGGTCTGCACGGGAGCGGAGGCAGAGGTGCCGCTGTTTGAGTCGCTACCGCCGTTCATCTTTATATAGATAACGGGGGAGGCGTCTGCGGCGTATGCAGGGGTAACGGGTATCGCAGGAATTGCAGACAATAACGTGAATATTGCCAACAACGAGGATAGTATCCTGGATCTCATAAGCACCTCACCTTTTTTCGCTGTTACGCGGTTTGATCTTGATCTGAAGTGAATCGATATAAGCCGATGGTGAGATCCCCGATTGGATACGGAAAAACCTGCTGAAGGAATAAACGTCGGGGAAGAACAAAAGCTCACCCACAAGGGAAGGAGGAAGCCCCTCCTCAAGCTTTTGCTTTGCGTATTCAAGCCTGAGTGAATTGCAGTATTTGATAAGTGAAACACCGTAGGCGGCGTGGAATTTCTTTGCAATGTAGAACTTGCTGTAATGGAACTGATCTGCGATCATATCGAGGGAGATCTTGCTGTTGAGGTAGTTTGCATCTATAAAGCTTTTGATACTTCCGATAAAATCCATATCAATATCGTGAAGAGTGCGGATCTCGGGAATATTATCGAGAATGACAGATCTTATAAGGCCGGTCATAAGCTCTTTGCAGGCAAGCTGATAAAGGGCGGGCTTTGTATGGCAGAGCTTAATAACCTCGTTTATGGAGGCGGTCAGCTTCTTTTTGTTTGTGATCTCAAAATAGGGATACGATATTTCTCCTTCAAAAAAGTCCGGCTGGATCATCTGCAGCTCGTCTTCTGTGAAATCGCAGAGATTCTGATAAGAAACGTATGCTAATGGACTGTACTCTGTGTATACGCAGTCAAAGTGAATGTGCGCATGGAGGGGCGCAGGTGCGTCTTCCGGCACGTTGATGATGTGGTTTACACCCGGAGGAATGAGAATTATATCATTTTGCTTGATCTCGTACTCTTTGCCGTATATCGAGAGCTCAAAGCTTCCTTCCTTTAACCAGATAAGCTCGTAATCAAACAGTGCGCGTTCCTTAATTCGCAGTCCGGGACGCAAGGTGGAAAGTATGGCTGCTCTTACGTACGGTGACAGAATATTCGTATTCAGCATAACTTACTCCTTTGGAAAGTTATTTTTTGGATATCTCGATCTCGAAAACAAGTGAATTATAAACGTTGGATCGGGAGCATATCATCATCATCTTACGCCCGCCGTCTGTAACGAACTTGGGGTTTATGCGGGGCTCGTAAACGGAGCCGAAGGATGCCTGTGACATTATAAGCGCAGGCTCGGACCATACCCCGTCGGGGCTTTTTGCCACTCTCATAACGATGCTTCCGAAGTTGATGTCGCCCGCAAATGGGGTGCAGTACATCATTACCCATTCTTCAAGATACTCGTTATACATAACGCCAACGCCGCCAACGCCCGATTCAACGATGGCGTAATCCGTCATCATGGCGTCGTATCCTCTGCCGTATATGGGAGTGCCGTCCTTTTCTCTGCCAATAAGGTACTCGTAGGCGTAGAAGTTTTCTATTTCGTCTATCGGAACTCGCATGAGCTTCAGTGCGCCGCGTCTTCCGCCGGGAACTCCGTAAATATAAACGTAGTCTCCGTTTATAACGGGATAGAGCTGGCCGAAGTTGCTTTCCTCGGGCCAACGCAGATCGGAGGGAAGCTCCCAGCTTCTGCCCATATCGCGGGATATTGCAATACCTCCGTAATTGCAGGGCCAGATTGGACCGTCGTTCAGCTTCCAGCCGCGCACGGACATATAGCAGAAATAAAGCGTGTCGCCTATTTTTATGCCGCCCGTAGGAATCTTTGACGCTTCTGCGCCTTCCGCATAAGCAGAGGCAAGAAATTCTTCGGCATATCCGCCGTTTTCGCCCATATCCGAACGGTAAAAGCCGTCGAAGATTATTCCGTCGGTATAATCCGTATCCGTGGTGTATCCAAGGGAGTTTGCGCGCCAAGGCGCACCAAGGCCACCTTCGGAGTTGTTATCGCCGAATGCAAGCAGAACGTACTCGCCGCAGTCGATCATATAACCGCCGCCTGCGCCTGCGATATTATAGTTGGTTATCGTTTTGTTATCGGAATATTCTGCAGTGAGCATGGAGATGAACTTAACGCTTTCAACCGCTTTGAGATTATATTGACCCGTTGGATCATCAAGCTTGCGGTACGATGCGTATTTTTCCGCACCGTTCTTATTGATCATATTTCTTATGCTTTGCAGATTTTCCTTGGCCTCATCGGTAAGGCGTTTTTCCTCCGCGGCGGTTATGGGACCCGTGGTTGGCTTTTTGTCCGAAAGCGGGGGAGTAGTGTAGGTGAGAGTCGAGTTTTTTATTTCGGGTGCCACTATGCTGTTGCAAAGCGCCGTGTCGTAGGTTTTTGCATTTACGTTGCTCGCAATAACCGAGAGCGAAATTCCGTTTTGAATTATCACGTTGCACTCTGTATCGTCAGTGCCCTGAACGTATGCACTGCCCGAGGGAAAGCTGCCGCCCGTAATGCAGACCGTGATCCTTGATCCGGGAGAAAGGGGAATCTTGTCCGAGGTGGGCTGCACGGCGTAAACGTTCCGATCCTTAAATGTGCCGCCGTTGATTTTTAACGTAACCGTTCCCGAGATCAAGGTTGTTATATCGTCTTTTTTTGATCCGGAACGGCAGACCGCGTATATCGGAGAGGCGAAAGTGCCGCCGTTTATCTCCATATACACGGAGCCCTCAACTCCGTTCATACCCGTAACGGAATTGTGGTCCTTTCCGCCCGTTGCCGTAAACGTGCCCCCGTTTATGATAACGGAAAAATTGACGTTTTTATCGATAGTTCCGAAAACGGATAACGTTTGCGTACGGCGGTTTCCGCCCCGTATGTACCTCCACGTTCCCGAATTAACGGTAACTACGGCATCCTTGTGACAGCTGCATTCAAATACGTTGTCATATGCTGAATTGCGCCCCTTAACTCCGCAAACAAGAGCGATGTCGTTGGCTATACCGGAAGCGCGGGAGCATATCACGTCGCTTCCAACCGTGATATTGTTATATCCGAGATAAATTACCAGATCCGATGCACCTGCGATTATATTAAGCCCGTCAAGAACGTAATCGCCGTAAAAGCCGACCTCGGTAACAAGGGTGAGCTTTGCTCCTGCGGTCTTTCTGTAATCAACGCCGTCATAAACCGATGTGATGGTAACGGTGCCCTTGTTAGACGGGAAAAAGCAGGAAAAACGCTCTGCTGCGGGGAAATCAGCGCTTGTTTGCGCAACGCGTGCAGCGGAAATTGTATCGCGCGGGTCAAGAGTAACGGGACCGCAAATTACGACGGTACCTCCGTGCTTGGTCATACCAAGCGCCTCTGCAAGGGTGGCTGCGTCTGCAGGGGAAGAGCCATCCTTTTTGCCGCTTCCTTTGGCAGACGCGAAGGAAACGTCTCTTTTGTAAATGAATTCGTCAACGGGAAGGTCGATACCCTCGTCGTTCGGGGCTGTGGTAACGGGAGCCTCGGTAGTAACGGGAGCCTCCGTAGTAACGGGAGTCTCGGTAGTTACGGGAGCCTCGGTAGTTACGGGAGCCTCGGTAGTTACGGGAGCCTCGGTAGTTACGGGAGCCTCGGTAGTAACGGGAGCCTCGGTAGTAACGGGAGCCTCGGTAGTTACGGGAGCCTCGGTAGTTACGGGAGCCTCGGTAGTTACGGGAGCCTCGGTAGTTACGGGAGCCTCCGTAGTAACGGGAGCCTCCGTAGTAACGGGAGTCTCGGTAGTAACGGGAGTCTCGGTAGTGACGGGAGCTTCCGTAGTAACGGGAGTCTCGGTAGTAACTGGGGCCTCGGTAGTAACTGGAGCCTCCGTGGTTACGAGCACCGTCGTCACCGGTGGCCGGGGGTCTATGGGATTTTTACCGCAGGAGGACACAACGAGCAGACAAGCAGCGAAAGCAATAATAAGGCATACTCTGAATGCGCCAAGCGATCTTGAACAGCTGTTTGCAGAACGTATCATAAGACGTTCCTCCTTCTTGCGGCCTTATATCAGGCTGTTAGGGCGGCATTGACGCCCCGCAATCATTTATTTAGTCTTTGGAAAGCTCAATTTCAAAAACAAGGGAATTATAGATGCTCCAACGGGAACAGATGAGCATCATCTTCTGTCCGCCGTCTCTTACGTATCTTGCGCATATACGGGGCTCATATACGGAGCCGTAGGTTGACTGTGACATTACGAGCACGGGATCGGACCATTTGCCGTCAAGGGACTTTGCAACGCGCATTACGATACTGCCGGTACGAATGCTGCCTGCCTCGGGAGTGCAGTACATAACCATCCATTCACCAAGATACTCGTTGTACATAACGCCAACGCCGCCGACGGAAGCTTCAATAGCCGCAAAATCGGTCATCATAGCTTCGTAGCCTCTTTCAAAAATGCCGTTGCCGTTTTCATCTCTGCCTACCATATATTCGTAAGCCGCAAAGTTCTCGATATCCTCGGTGCGTACGCGCATTATTTTGCACGCGCCCTTTCTGCCGCCCGGAACTCCGAAGATGTATACCCAATCTCCGTCAATAACGGGATAAAGCTGCATGAGATTGGATTCCTCCGGCCAACGGAGATCGGAGGGAGTTTCCCAGGAGCGGCCCATATCGGAGGATATTGCAAGTCCGCCGAAGTTGCAGGGCCAGATTCCGTCTGCGTTATCGTTCGTCCATTCGCGTACGGACATATAACCAAAGTAGAGCTTGTCGCCTATCTTGATACCGCCCGTGGGGATCTTGGAATCCTCAACGCCCGCAGTATGTCCTGAAAGAAGGAACTCGCTCGCCATACCGTCGTATTCGCCGATATCGTTAAGATAGAAGCCGTCAAAGGTAAGGCCGTCAGTATAATCAAAGTCTGTGGTAAATCCAAGGGAATTTGCGCGCCAGGGCTTGCCGAGACCGCCCTCGGGGTTGTTATCACCGAACGCAAGAAGAACGAAGTCACCGCAGTCGATCATATATCCGCCGCCTGCGCCTGCTATGTTATAGTTGGTGATCGTCTTGTTGATGGAGTATTCACCCGTAAGCAGGGAAACGAGCTTAACGCTTTCAACTGCTTTGAGATTATACTCGTCGTCGCGGTCGCGAAGGGTACGGAGCTTTTCATACTTATCGCTTCCGTCAAGCTCAAAAAGCTTTCTTGCACTGGCAAGCTTGGTCTTTGCCTCGTCCGTAAGCTTCAGCTCCTCCTCGGGCGTGATCTCTCCGGTTACGGGCGGGGTTGCGGGGAAAGGAGGCTGGGTGTAAATTACGCGGTTATCCTTAAGAGCGGGCGCCGTGATCGCGTTGCAGAGCGCCGTGCCCTTTTCGGTGTTTCTGAAGGACTTTACGGTAATAAGATCAGCGCATTCGTCGGCAATAATAAGCTTGTATCTGTCGGAGGAATCGCCTGTGACAGTTGCCTTGCGGCCAAGGAAATCACCGCCTGCTATGCAAAGGGTAACGTTTGCGTTTCTTGTTACCGCGTTTTTATCGTAAGTAGACTGCGCGGCGGAGATATTAAGTGCGCGGAAGGTACCTCCCGTGATCTTAACGGTAACGTCACCGTCAATTGCCACGTCGTATTTATTGGAGTTGTTACCCGTTCTGGAGATAACTGCGAAGGGACCCTTGAAGTCGCCGCCGCTGATTTCCATATACACGGTGCCGTCAACGCTGTTCATACCGGTAGCAGAGCAAATATCCGTTCCCGTTGAAGCGGTGTAGGTGCCGCCCTCAACCTTAATAACGAAGGTAACTCCCTCGTTTATAGTGCCGAATGCGGAAGATGTATTTATTCTGCGGTTTCCGCCGCGGATGTATTTCCAGGTGCCGGACTTGACGACGACCTGCGCGTCCTTAACACAGCTTACCTCGTGCTCACTGCGATGAGCGGCGGAGTGTGCGTTGTAGCCGCAGATAAGGGCAATATCGGAGGAAACGCCCGCCGCCTTGACGCACTCAACGTCCTCTCCGATGGTTACGTTGTTGTATTGGAAACAGAGAAGAAGATCGTTTGCTCCCGCAACGAGGCGGAGACTGTTAAGAACATAGTCACCGTAGAAGGAGGTAACGCTCGTGAGGGTTATCTTGGCGCCGCTCTCGCGGTAGTCAACGCCGTCCCAGACGGAGGTGATCGTAACGGCTTTTTCGTTGGAAGGGAAGAAGTACTCGCGGTCAAGCTCAACTGCGCCGCAAACAACTACCGTGCCGCCAAGCTTTTTGGTCATACCGAGAGCCGCTGCAAAGGAAGCTGCGTTCTCGGGAGACTTTCCGTCCTTCGCGCCCGCGCCGTCCTGCGTGGCGAATACCAGCTCGCTTTGGGGAGAAACGTAGTCGTCCTTATTTTCAACGGGCTCTGTTACGGAAGCGGAGGGATCCGTGGTAGCAACGGTATCGTCCGGTACCTCCGGAGTCGTATCACAGGAAACCGTGAGTAAAGCGGAAAGAATGAGCATCAAAGAAAGAACAAGAGATAAAGCCCTTCTTGAGTAGTTGAAAAACTTGCTATGGGTAAGACGCATTGAGAGAATCTCCTTCCGATAATCTAAAAAAATATCAGCAAAATCTTACTGCTAACATTTTTAATCTTATCATAATTCAGTATAACCGCAAAGAACAATAATTGTCAAGCCTTTGGCGTTTTTTGTCTATATTCAGTCGAAAAGACAAAAATATACATTTTTTTATATAAAAAACGCCGTGGGAAACTTTTTTTGATATCAATGGCAATTTTTGCATCAAAGTTCACGGAGGGCAACGGCAAGAAACGACAAAGAGCAGACAACAAATGACATTTAATAGTGTACAATAAGGTGGTAAAATAGGGATGTAAATTTGGCAATAAATACAGTGAGGTGCAATAATATGCTTTTTGAAACCGAACATCTTCATCTCAGCTTCCGCGATTCCGACGGTTGCCTCGTAAGCGTTAAAAACAAGGATACCGGACGCGTATACGTTGAGGACTCCTCAAGCTGGATCAGCTTTGTTTTTGACGAGGGAACCTCCGATATCTGGGACAGCCGCCCCAATGCGGAGACCGCCAGAACAATTTCTGCAGTAGGTCATCCCGCTACCTTTGAGAAGGATGGCGATACTCTCGTTATCCGCCACACCGTTAAGGACGGTTGCGCAAATGTTGTTTTCGTTGAGAGGATCAATTTCACCGAGGACGGCAAGCGCATCGTTAGCGAGCTTACCGTTGAAAATAATTCCGAAAAGGGTGTTCTCGTTAACGTTACTTACCCCGACGTTACGGGAGTAAAGGGCGGAGACGATTCTCTGTATTTTCCCATAATGGACGGCTCCGACTTCAAGAAGGCGTTCCTTTCCCCTGAGGAGGGAAGCGACTTTACGACCGAGAACAAGATCCAGTTCCGCAGCACCATCGGTGATAACGATATTTACACCGAGGATGTTATCGTTATGAACTATCCCGTGCCCCTTGCGGCTACCTGCTTTGCGGTTCATAACGAAAAAGAGCATTTCTATATGGCTCATCACGATAAGGATCACGCGTATAAGCAGCTTGGTTTTGAAAAGGTGGGCAGAATGTTCATCAGAAACTGGCCCTTCCTTGCTCCCGGCAGCAGCTCCACTCTGGAGCCCTTCTGCCTTGGTGTTGGCGACGGCGACTGGCACAAGGCTGCAGACGTTTACAACGCCTGGAAGAAGACCTGCCCTAAGGTTGGTCCCGGCAGAACCGAGGCCGGAAAGAATGTTTCCGGTATGGCTATTTACCAGTGCGTTTCCTATCCCGAGTATCTCCACCTTAAGTATACCGAGGATGCTCCCGGTAAGACCGTTCTCGCTCCCGCAGATATGTCCTGCCGTTGCCTGAACTCCGACGGTATCGGTACCGATTTTGATACCTTCGGTAAGGCGGCTATCCGTGCAAGAGATAACGCAGGTTCCAATCTGGTTCTCTTTATCGGTTGGCACGTTGGTGGACTTGACGCTTACTATCCCGATTACGAGCCCGTTGAGGCACTTGGCGGCAGAGAGGGACTTCGCAAGGCTATCGAGGAAGTTCACGCCGCAGGTATGAAGGCGATATTCTACGTTAACGTTCATATTGCAGACCGCGTTTCCAAGTGGTTCACTCAGCCCGGCTATAATTCCGACAGAATAGGTATTGACTGTGCCATCAAAAAGCCCGACGGCGACGTTTGGGTAGAGCGTTATCCCGGTACCTCCCGTCAGTACTTCGTTGCTCAGTGCCCTATGGCTAAGGAATGGACCAAGGCGGCAGTTGAGGCAATGCGCACCGTAATGGAGCTTGGCGCAGACGGTATCTACTTTGACGAGCTGATGACCATGCCCGCATACCTCTGCTACGACCGTAGCCACGGTCACGCAACTCCCGCAACAGCATTCCACGAGGGCTACAAGCACTTCTTTGCAGAAGTATACGATATGATCAAGCAGTACCGTCCCGATGATTACATCTGCGGATGCGAGGGCGTTGGTGACGCTTACGATGCTTACATTGATATTATGTGTATGCACTGGTGGAGAAAGTGGGGCAACCCCAAGTTCTCTTACGGTCGTCCCGAGGTCCTTCGTTACATAATGGGCAGACCTATGCTCGGTATGCAGGCAAGCGGCGAGTGCGGCGACAATATGGCAGGCTATGCGTTTACTATGTTCGATCCTCTCCTTGAGCATCCTTACGTATATCCCACCTCAAAGCGTTACCACGCGCTTTACGACGCTTATCCTCAGGTATACCGCGACGGTAAGTTTATGGACGTTGTAGGTCTTGCGGGTATTCCCGATACCGTTCGCAAGGGAATCATGCTTGCAGAAGATCGCGATTCCGCAATCATCCACCTCTATAACACTTCCTATAACGCAATCACCTTTACCGCAGCAGTTGACAACGCAGAGCTTGGACTTCCCGCAGGGCTCAAGGCTTACGATGCAGAGACCGGCAATGAGATATCACTTGCAGTCACCCTTGAGGGCAAAGAGAAAAAGGCAATCCTTCTTAAGTAAAAATTCTTACTGATTTTTTGGAGGTTTATTATGTTTGCAAAGAAAACCGCGATCAGATTGGTCGTTCTTCTGCTTGTATCCGTTATGTGCTTTGCGGCTGTTGGCTGTAATACCGGAGATCCCGTAGTCACTACCGATCCCGCAGTCACCAAGGCTCCCACAGGGGAAGACACCACGGAAGCAGACACCACTCCCGCAGTTGATATCAACACTCTTCCTCTTGCAGAGCGCTTTGATGTCAAAGAGCACGGCGGCGCATCCATCTATTTTATCACCGGCGGCGATACCAACTGGTGGGTAAACTACGATATCATCGGCCCCGATACCTCCGGCGAGATCCTTTCCGAGGCTCTGTTTGCCCGCAACACCGAGATCGAGGATACCTACGACGTAGTTATCCTCCACGAGCAGAAGACCCATAACCAAGCGTACTCCGCAGTACAGAAGGACGTTAATGCAGGTGATAACAATTACGATTCCTACTTCTGCAACGGTACCCAGATGGCAAAGCTCGTTTCCGCAGGTATTCCCGCAAACCTCAACGATATCGATGGACTCAACTTTGACGATCCCTGGTGGAACGCCACCGTTAACAACACCCTTAACTGGGGTGGCGAGCACCGTCTCTTCGCTATGGGCGATATGAACATAATGGCTTGGAAGACTACTGCTTGCATTATGTACAACTACACTCTCGGTAACAAAGAGGGTGTTGAGAACTGCTTCGAGCTTGTAAGAAGCGGCAAGTGGACCATGGACAAGTGGAACGAGCTTATGCTTGAGTTCAGCCTTGACTACGATAATAACGGTAAGCTTGATTATAAGACCGACCGTTACGGCCTTGTTACCGGTAACCAGACTCTTGAGTACTCTATGAACGGCATGGGCGAGACCTTCGTTTCCGTAGACGAGGACGAGTGGCCTGCAGTATTCAAGCTCAACGAGCGCGCTCTTAACGCGCTTGAAAAGATCACCAAGCTCTATTCCAAGGATAGCTGCCTTAACGTTCACGAAGCTTCCTATTCCGGCGGTGTTGCTCTGGCAGGTCAGTCCGCAAAGTTCTTCTCCGAGGGACGCTTCCTGTTCTTCGCAGAGACCATCGGCGGCTCCTTCCAGCTCTGGAACATGGAAGACGATTACGGCTTCCTTCCTTTCCCCAAGTACGACGAGACTCAGGAGAATTACAACTCCTCCATTCAGAGCGCACAGATGTCCATCGTTATGATCCCCTATAACGCAACCGCACGTCTTGACGCGACCGTTGACGTTATCAACGCAATGGGTTATCTCAATATGAAGGATGTTAAGTCCGTATTCTATGATGCAGTATTCGGCACCAGAAGCGTGCGTGACGAGGACTCCATGGAAATGCTTGAGATCATTCTTCAGGACCGTACCTTCGACCTTGGCGTAACCATGGACTTTGGTAAGCTCGTTACCCAGATCAGAAAGGTTGCTATCGCAGGCACCAACAGCTTCTCCTCCACCTACGAGGGACTGCTTGACACCGCAACCAAGGACGTTGCTGACTTCGTTGCAGCTATAGAGAACTGATCCGTAAAAGAAAGGCACCTGCCGCGCGGCAGGTGCCTTTTTTCACATTTACTCTTCGGTTTTTACAAGATTCTTTTTAAAGCGCTTGTCAAGTCGTTCGCAAAGGGTTTCGATATCGGAATCGTCCTGCATCAGAAGCTTGTGTGTCTCGCCGTTTGCGGTCTTCAGAATTGCGTATGCCATAACGGGATGAAGCTCACCGGATTCAAGCTCAATTCTTTCAAATTCAAGACCGACTACGTTCTGCAGAAGGAAGGTTTTCGTGGTCAGTTTAGGGTTCTCGGTGGAATTCTCGTCAAATGCGTTGAACTCTTTTAATCCGTAGCAAACTCGGTTATTTGTAAGAGTCAGACAGGCGGCGTATACGTAAGGGCTGTATATTTTGCCTTCCTTGCCTTTTTTTACGGGCGCATTCTCTTTGGTAAAGTCAAAGCCGCTGACAGGGTGGCGCTCTTGTTCGGTTTCGCTTTTTGTAAAGCCGAAGCAGCCGTATGCTTCCTTTTCCATCTCGCGGAGAAGCTCGGTGCGAACCAAATCAAGCTCGGAATCTGAAACCGTGAGGCTTTTTGAAACGATGATGCAGATCACGCCCGCAATGGCAACGTAGGGTGCCATTCGCCAGAATATGAAATGCCCGAAATAATAAAGGATGATGCCCAATGCTACGAGTCCGATTCCTACGAATGTCAGCGTTGGGTTCTTTTTTTGGGTAAAGAATTTCTTTGATCGCTTTACGTTATTCTCCATAATACCTCCGAGAATGTTTTTCTCCATTGTAGCACGGGCGAGTGCGGATTGCAATAGATTGATAGTTGTTTTTTCATCAACCGTTTGTATAATTTGATTGACTGTTTTGCTGATGTGTGATATCATCTTTATATATGGGCAAGGAGATAACTATGCAAAGAGAAGAAATAGTTGGTTTGTTAACCGATTCCTTTGAATACAAGTACAGAAAAAGCGATTTTAAACTCGGACTGATCCTAACGGGCGTTGCCTTTGCACTCATTGGTCTGCCGTCCTGCGTGCTTATTCCGTATCAGCCGTTTGCGGCAGTCATTATGATGCTTTTGCCAATAGTAATGATGATACCCGCCTGGGCAATAAATCTGCGAAAAATGCGAGAATTGCTGAAAGATCCCGAAAAATACAGCATTTGCGAGGGCGTTTTAAAAAATCCCCACCCTCAATGGCGCTTGATATATTTTGAGTTACACCTTGCGGACGGCAGAAAGCTTGCTACCTCTCCCATTTTTAATAACTCTCAGTTAAGCGAACGCTGCTTTGACGAATGGAATAATAAGCGGGTGCTTGTTGCCGTAGATGAGGAAAACGGACGCGTTGCACTTATAAGGCGAAAGTAAGGAAGGAAAATGAATAAAACACCCGTTACGGTTGATAAGAACGGATTCCCACGGGAATTTCGGATATATTTTGAAAATGCAAAGATCTACGACAGCAGCTGCAGCTCGGATATGCGCGTCTATTACGTTGATAAAGGTTTTTACATTAAGACCGCAAAAAAGGACGCTCTTAAAAACGAGGCGGAAGCAGGGGAGCGCTTTTACGCCCTTGGGATCGGTGTTGAGATAATGGATTATATCAGCACCGATATGGATTATCTCGTTACCCGTGAAGCGGAAGGCACCGATCTTACCCATTGCCTTGATAAGCCCGAGATGATATGTGGGGTACTTGCGGAGGCTTTAAAAGAACTGCACGTCAAGCCTTACGGAAATATCAACGTTTCTCCTGCGTACGCAGAGTATACGGAGCTTGCCGATAACTGCGATAATAAAAGCTTTAAGTCAAAAGCGATTGCACAAGTATTGGGTA
Organism: Oscillospiraceae bacterium; assembly: GCA_015064505.1. Classification (GTDB taxonomy): domain Bacteria; phylum Bacillota; class Clostridia; order Oscillospirales; family CAG-272; genus RUG12395. Next base: position 28,896 of record SVSB01000023.1, on the reverse strand, counting down.
TTTCGGATCGCGATACCGCTATTACTGTTATAAAAAACAATAAAGACCGTTTTTCTGCCGATACGCTTATTCACGGAGACGCTTGTTTGCCCAACGTTATTCAAAAGGACGGAAAATTCAGCACCTTTATAGATTTTGCTATGTCCGGCGTCGGGGATAAGCATATGGATCTTTATTGGGCGATATGGTCACTTTGGTTTAATCTGAAAACCGATAGCTATACGGATCTTTTACTTGATCTCTACGGCAGAGATAACTACGATCACGAGCTTCTGCGCACCGTGGCGGCTTTAGAAACCTTGTATCAGGAGGAAATATGATAGTAAACTGCTTTTGGGAGCATAACGGAGACGATACTTTGCTTTACGCAGTGGATCATATCGGTGCTTATACCCGCGGAGAAAGCCTTGAGGTTGCAGCATCCAAAATGTGCGGGGAGATACTTTCCTATCTTAAATGGACGGGCGCCGATGCTGCGGATGAGGTTGATGTGGTTATCGTCGGAGAAAAATGCTCCGAGCTTGCTATCGGAGATGCGGACTCCGACGCGATTTTTGAAAGCGAAAAAGAACCGCTTACGGCGGAAGAATATGAGAGATTGAAGGCTCTTGCTTTAAAATCGGCGGAAGATCTTCTTTGCCTGTATCGGTCAATTCCCGACAAAAGCGCAACGGCATCACCGAACAGAAAAACCTTTTACGGAAACGTGCCTCGCTCGGCAGAAGATATGTATCTGCACACGAAGAGCGTTAACGACTACTATTTTGCGGAGATCGACGTTGATGCTGATAACAATGGAAGTATATACGAATGCAGACTTCGCGGGTTTGAAGCATTGGAGAAAAAGAAAGATTTCCTGAAAAATCCCACATTTGAAGGAAGCTACGGAGAAGAGTGGTCTGTGCGCAAGGTCCTTCGCCGTTTTATATGGCACGATCGCATCCACGCAAAGGCCATGTACCGAATGGCAGTTAAGCTTTTCGGCGCGGAGAGTGCGGCAAATCCCTTTTACTTTTGATCATACGTAAGGAGAGCACATTATGAAATGTCCCTATTGCAATAACGAGATGGAAAAAGGACTGATACACAGTCCAAACGAGCTGAATTGGATAAAAGGGGAGAAAAAAAGACTGTTTGCAAAAGCATCCTTTTATCCCGATTCCGTGATATTATCGGAGTTTTCTGCCATAAAAGGCTCTGCCTGCGTTGCTTATAACTGCGCAACGTGCAAAAAAATCGTCATTGATTACGGTGAAAATACTTAAAAATCAAAATGCGGCAACCATATCTTGCCGTAGGTAAGGAGTATCTATGTTTGGAATAATGCTATACGATATTATATTTTTCGGCATTCCCGCCGTATTGCTTGCGTCGTTTGGAATGAGCGCGTACCGCTATTTTTCTGCCAAAAAAATCAATAAGTCTGCCCCCGGTACGTATACGGATGAGGAGATAAAAAACAGAAAGACCGCTTTCGTTGTTTTCGCCGTTGTTGCGGCGATCGTTGCAATGGTGGTTATCGGACTTATCGCTCTTTTGTTTATGGCAGTTGCCTTTATGTGAGGTTGTAATGAAGCGCCGCACGTTTTTGATCATACTTTTTACGGTCCTTTGCCTGTGTCTTGCATTGACCGTTGCGCATTTCATATACGTTATATACGCTTATCGGCATTGCTCCATAATATATTTCGTGGGAAAGGAGCTGTGGTGATAAATGAAAGCCATAAAACAGCTTGCCGCGATACTTTTGATAATTGCGGTGTTTGCTGCCTTCAACTTCAGCATCTATCAGCTGCTTACCCGCAGACTTGCAAACAATTTCAGCGGAGCAACCCAAGCGCAGATGATAGACGTTAAAAGCTATCTCCCCCACGAGGACGCCTCCGATCTTCCGGAGATCGAAGCTTCCCTGAAGCTTACGAACGACCTTCCCGTTCTGGACGGAGCGGCGGCTCTGGTTCCCGTTTATGCCGCCGTGATCCACAACGTTTATCCCGAAGGGTGCGTTACCTTTGAGGGAGGAGAGTTCTCCGACGATAATTACTACGGAGAGAATTTTGCATCCGACAGCGCAATGCAGTATAAAAATACCGTCCGCGGATACGAGGCGATAGTTGACGGTACTACGGATATTCTGTTTTGCGCAGGCCCTTCGGCAGAGCAGAAAAAATACGCGGAGGACAAGGGCATAGAGCTTATATACGTTCCCGTTGGGCTTGAAGCCTTCGTGTTTTTTGTTAACGAAAACAATCCCGTAGAGGATCTTACCGTTGAGCAAATACGGAAAATATACGCTTGTGAATATAAGAATTGGTCAGAGGTTGGGGGAGCGGACAGAATAATCAATCCCATAACCAGATTGCAGGGAAGCGGCAGCCAGACCACATTTGAGGCTTTTATGGGTGATTATAAGGTCGGCAAAAAGTCACCTTTTGCAATAACGGGAGCGTCTATCGGCTTTTCCTTCAGGTATTATATGGACGGTATCGTGGAAAACGGCTCCGTGAAGATGCTTTCCCTTAACGGGGTGTATCCAAGCCCCGAGAATATAAGAGATAGAAGCTATCCCATCGTTGCGCAGTTTTATGCCATTTACCGCGCCGATAACGCCAATAAAAATATTCCCGTTCTCATTGAATGGCTTCTTTCCGATGAAGGACAAAGTCTTATAGAAAAATCGGGTTACGTGAGGATCAATTAAGCGACAACCGTAGGATGTCCAAGGAGAAATAATGGATTTTGAACAACTTGCAAAGATAGAAAATGAAAGTGAACGTGTAAACAGAACTTACGATATATTTAATGAAAATGAGCGCCTGAATCATTCAAAAGCCGCGCGAGTTGAGTTTCTGACCACCGTTCGCTATATAGAAAAATACTTGAAAAGTGGCGACAGAATATTAGATATTGGCGCAGGAGCAGGAGAATACAGCTTTTATTTTGCACGCAAGGGATATGAAGTATCGGCGCTCGAGCTTGCGGATGCCAATATCACTGCTTTCAAAAAGAAGCTAATGCCGGAAGATCCAATAGATCTTGTACAAGGCAACGCCCTTGACCTATCTCATTATGCGGATAAATCCTTTGATATCGTTCTTTTGTTCGGTCCGCTTTATCATTTAAAAAATGATGCGGATAAGCTGAAATGCATAGAGGAAGCAAAGCGCGTTTGTAAGGACAGTGGCAAAATATTCTTTGCTTTCATATCCAACGATTTCGTTTTCCTTACCGAATTTGGATACGATGTTTGCTATTTTTCAAACGGTGATTACGATAAGGAAACGTTCAAGCTCAATGACTTTCCTTTTGTGTTTCATACCGTCGGGGCTGCACGGAAGATTCTTGCTGACGGTGGTATAAACGTACTTCACGAGGTGGCATCCGACGGTGCAAGCGAGCTGATGGCCGGAAAAATTAACGAAATGAGTGAAGAGGACTACGCGCAGTACCTTCGTTACCATTTTTATATCTGCGAAAAGCCGGAGCTTCTCGGAATGACCAATCATCTGCTTTTTGTTGGAGAAAAACAATGCTTGAATTAACGGAAATACAACGAATAGCATCGCGCTTCGGTCTTGATGTTCAAAACGTTACGAAAATATACGACACCTCTCACGGCGAGGATGATAAACGCCTGAATTACGTTCTTGACGGCAAATACGTGCTTAAGGTAAATTCCGTGGGAGCTATGTGGGAGGAACGCCTGCAGGAGATACGCAGACTTATAGGGCGGTACCGTTCCATCGGAGTATATTGCCCCGATCTTATTCCAACGCCGGAGGGCGCTCTTTCCTGTGATTTGACGAGAGATGGAAAAGAATACGTCTGCTTCGTTGAGGAATTTGCAAAATACCCCGTTATCGGCGATATGGATCACGATAGAAAAGAGATCGTTGAGCATCTGGGTATACTTGCTTCAAAATATACGGGAGTTGATCTTTCTGAGACCAGATCCATGTGGAGTATTATTGACCTTGCGCCCCTTGACGTTGATATTGACGAAAAACAGGAAAACACTGACATTCTCGTTAATGCGCTTCGGGATCACGGTTTTACGGAGCTTGCGGAGAGGGTTGACAGGCTGAATAATATGCTGCGCGAGCGGATCAAAGCCGTTTTTGCAGAGCTGCCCAGATGCGTTTACCAGGGAGATCTTAACAGCACGAACGAGCTCCATAAAGACGGGCATTTTGTGGGTCTTATCGATTTTAATATGGCGGGTACGGAGGTAAATATCAACGTGTTCGTCAATGAAACCCAAAGTTTTCCCGAAGAAGAAGAGTTCGACCTGCGCACCGTGCCGCAGATCCTTGCGGAAATGGAGAGGGAACAAGAGGCAGGACTTGCGGTGATACTTCGCAATTATTCACTGAACGCCGACGAAGAATATGCAATGCCTTATTATAAGCGCATTTCCGATCTGTTTCAGTACCCAAACGTTTGTTCAATGGTAAAATGGCTTAAGGATGAATCTCGGAGAGAAAAATGCGTAAGCCTTATTACCGCGCTTGCGGAAAAAGAATTAAGATAGTACTCTCTTGTTCAGGAGTAAAAAATACAAGCGGAGCAAATGATGCTCCGCTTGTATTTTTTACAGATCTCTGAAATTCTTAATTCTGTGGAAGGTCTGATAATTGGAGTCGTGATAGTTATTTGCGCCGTTTATTGCGGTGCGGCAAAGGTAAATGATATCATCACCCTCGATCTCGAAATCCACGTACTGGAAGCCGATCTTTTCAATGCTTTCATAGCGGCGATCAATGAGATCGCACACCACTTTCCAGCTCTTAAGATCGCTTGAAGACATCAGCGAAAGCAGGTTTCTTCGGGTTTGCGGCTCGTCTATACGGCGGGTTGCCACGGTATAATAATCTCCGCTGACTTTATCGCGTTTTATCGTAAACTTGGACAGATTTGCGGGGAAATCAATAGCGTGGGAATAGGTAAGGGGCGCGTCGGGATCGTCTGCGTTTACAAGATATGCAAGCGCCTTCTTTTCCTTGGTCTGGTAGCGCATTACGTTATATAGCTTCCCGTCCGGAGCAACGCACAGCGTTCCCTCGATATTTCCCTTGAATCCGTCCTCCGCAACTCCTTCCCAATTCGGGTCATATTTTAGGGGCTCCGAAAAATGCCAGCTTTTCGGATCAAGCAGATCGGCGTTTTCATCGCAGGACATAACCATTGCCGCGTGGTAGTATTCCGTGTTTTTCCAGGATCCCCACTCAAGGGTGCCGTAAAGTCTGCCGTTGTAAACCAGCATATTCTGGGGATTCTTGTGCACGCCGCAGCTTCCGTTTTTGCCGTTTGCCCCCCGCAAGAGGGAAACGGGGGCGGAGAACGTTTTGCCGCCGTCCGTCGATCTTCCGATAAGCAGATCGCCGTATTCCGTTGAGCAGGCAAGCATATAAAGCTCTCCCTTGTGTATAAAGAGCTTTCCCCAGAAGCAGGGCATCAGCTCGCTTACGTAATGCCAGCTTTCTCCGTTATCGTCGGAACGGAAAATGAGCGTCAGATTTTGGGGATATCCACCGGCATACAAGTCCATGGATGCAAGTAAAAATCCGTCTGGATGGCGCAGGAGAGAGGGAGAGCAAAGGTATTTGCCCGAAAAGGAATACGCGTCGTCCTCGGGGTGCAGATAGTTTACGGTGGTGCCTACGCCCTTGCCGCACCTTGCAAGTCGAACGCGGCTTATTTTGCCCTCGTCTTCAACGTAGATCTCATATTCCGTTTCCGTATCAAGTCCCGTTACCGTGCATTCGCATTCCGTAACTCTGCCGTATAAAGCAAAGCTTTCCGCACCACGCACGCGGTAGTAAACGGAATAGTTCTCGGCGCCCGTGTCAAGCCATTCAAGGTGGATCTCGTTTTCTTCGGGTGCTATTCTGCAGATATAGATATCTCCTGCCTCGTGGAAAAACGGCTTATAGGGAGCATAACTCCAAAGATCCTGTCCTGTCATAACGAACCTCCGCTAATTAAATGCTTTTCAAGCATATCCGTTGCCGTTTTCATCTGCTTCATACAGCTTTTCGCGTATTCGGTCAGCTCCTCGCTTTTGCGATTACGGGCGATATTCTCCGTTGGAATACCGCAAAGACCCATGTGATATTTTGCAGTAAGCGGATAGGGAAGCCCGACTTCTGTAAAGCCGAAGGTGCCGATGAACGCTTGAACAAGCTCCGCTTTTTCGGGTTCTTTTTCAAAATTTTCCCCAAGCCACGCGTAAAGGCGGGGGTGATAATTGCACATAATCCCGCAATAGCCGTCGGCGCCGTCACGAAGGCTTTCAAGGAGCGTCTGGCAGTTAGCGTTCAGAAGCTTAAAATCGCTGCCCTTAAGTATTTCCAGCCGCTCTCTTATGGTTGCTGCATCACAGCAGGTGTCCTTCATATAAAGGAATCTGCCCGTCTGTTTGCACCATTCAAGTATTCTTGGGGTAACGAGACGCTTATAAGGGTAAGGACACTCGTAGAAGCCGAGGGGTATATTTGCGGGCAGACTTGAGATAAGCTTTTCCGCATTTGCGATAAAGGTATCGTCACCCTCGTTATTCGGGTCAAGGCGGTTGGTAATAAGTATAAGCGCATCCGTACCGCTTGCGGCAACGGCGTTTAGCTCCTCGGCTTGTTCTTCAAGGGAGTTCCCCGTATGACCGGAGGAAACCACGGTAAAGCGTCTGCCGTGCTTTCTTTCAAGCTCCTTTGCCCTATTGTATACGGCGGCGTTCAGCGCGACCTTTTCTTCAAGGGAAAGAAAGAATATCTCGCTTGACTGGCAGACGGCAAAAATGCCGTCAAGTCCGTTTTCAAAATACCAATCAACGTATCTTTCAGCCGTTGCTATATCAACACTTCCGTCCGCCTTGTAGGGGGTTATCATAGTGGTAAAAATATTCATGAATGCTCCTTTGGACCGTCTAGTAGTTGAAGCCTGATCAAAGGTTATACTTGCGGAAAAAGTCCTCAAGCTGACCGCGGTCAAGGCTCTTTTCTTTTGCAAGCAGATCGGTCAATGCCTCAAGCACGTTTCGGTGGGTGTGAATAAGCTCCTTCGTTCGGGCGTACTGTGCCTGAATAAGCTTTTCCGCTTCCGCATCGTTTTCGTCGTTTTCAAAAATGTTTTTGCCCATTGCATATTCTTTAAGGGCGGCGCGGACGAAATAGCGCGCCTTGTTGATATCCGAGCTTGCACCCGTATTAAGTCCCTTTGATCCGCCGTAGAACTCCATTTCCGCGGCCCTTCCCGCAAGACAGCGGCAGACGATATCCATAAGCTGGTCGAAGGTATAAGTGCCGGAGCCGTTATCTCCCGCGCTCTCCATATATCCGCCGTAGTTTCCTCTGGAAACGATGGTAAGGAAGGAGGGGGTGGTTCCGCAAAGCTTACATATCAAAGCATGTCCCGCCTCGTGGCATGCGGTCTGACGGAGATGATCGGGATCCATTTTGTTGACCTCGCCGAATCTGAATTCGTCAAGGGTATTAAGGTATTTCGTTCTGTCGGGCTCGTTATCGCCGAGGCTGCGTACGAACTGCGCGTGCATCATATCAAGATCTGCGTTGCTCATGCCGCCCGTGCGCTCTGCCATAATACGCAGGATCTCCTCGTGATCGTCTCCAAAGTGTATTCCGTGCTTTTTAAGACAGTTAACGAGGAAAGCGTAACGGTCGTCGGTGTTGGGAAGAGGGATAAGAAGCTTTCTGTCAAATCTTCTTACAAAAGCGGGATCAAGCACCCGCTCTCCGTCTCCGTCAAGACCGTAGTTGGTTGCCGCAAGAATAAACACCGGGCGCTTATCGTTGGAGGTGAAGCCGTCCATCTCGGCAAGGAAGGTATTAAGAGCGTCTTCGTTATGGGCAGTGGAGGAAGAACCGGTGCGTCTTCTGCCAATGGCATCCACCTCGTCCACGAAGATAACGGAGGGTGCGTACCTTCTTGCTTTTTTAAATATCTCGCGAATGTTTTTCTCGGTTTCTCCAACAAGAGAGCCAAAGAAGGAAGTGGCACTGACGGGAATGAAGGTTGCCTTGCATTCGTTGGCCATAGCCTTTGCAAGCATGGTTTTGCCCGTGCCGGGAGGGCCGTAAAGGAGTACTCCCTTGGGCATTTTTTTGCCCGAAAGTGCGGTCTCGCGCGGGTTATCAAGGCTCTTTGCGTATTCGCTGAGAGCTTCCTTTGCCGTCTTGCAGCCTATGATGTCTGCAAATTTCAGATTGTTATTTTCACCCTTCTGTGCTATAAGCCCGCTATCTGATGCACGTGGCGCACTGCGGAGCTGCAGCTTTTCCGCTGAAAGAAGCGCGCAGGTACAATCCACTATGTATTGAGCACAGTTGAAGGCAAGGTATTTTCCCGAACGCCCAAGTCCGTATACGGAATTGTTGATAAGCGCACCGAAGGATACCTCCTTCAAGGCGTTTGAAAACGCGGTGGGGTCTTCGGCGCGGTACTGCAGCACGCCTCTTGCTCCTCTTGCTATCAACGTGTCGAAGGAGCGCTTGGAAGCGGGGTCGGTGTCGAGAACGTAGACGGGCAGCTCGGGCAGATATTCGCGTACGTAATCGAAGATGCGCATGCCGTCGGAATCTATATCCTCAACGTCGTTTGGCAGGCGCTCCGCGTCGGCGGCGCCGCAAATGGGGTCTATGAGCAGATAGTCGGTAACTCCTCTGAGACGGCGCTTGATCGTGTCGGTATCCGCGGTGAATTCAAATACCGCATTCACGTCTGCCGCGTTATCGGAAAATCCGACGAGTGCAGAGGAAAAAACGGCAGCCAGGCTTTTCTTGCGATTGACGAACAGCTTTTCTATCTCTTCGCTTCCGCTGTAATCAACCGTGACGGTAACCGTTTTAAGACGGTTGACGTTATCGGGACAGTTGCCGTGCACCTGAAGCACGATCTCCTGAAGCTCTCTGACGAGGAACTTGCGGGCGAGACCGCGCAGGGTGCGTGCATCGGAAACGCCTCCGCCGCTATAGAGTATCAGCGCGGAAAGCATTCTTGCATCGTATTCAACCTTAATTCCCGAGGTCTTTTCAAACAGACTTATCTGAAGGGCAAGCTCGTCCCTTATTATCTCCATTAGCGCGTAGGGCTCCAAGTGGTTGAAAAGGATGACGTGTCCGTTTGCCATTCTGGTGGTTATGCACTCGGGGAAAAAGGGCTGACCCGTTTGCGCGTTCGTATCGGTGCGCAGTGCATCAAGTATCACACTTGCGGGGGTTGCTGAAAGGTCGCATACGGTGGAATCCTCGTAAAGTGCTTTTCCCGCGTTTGTGGTCATTATGATTATGGTATCGCGGAAGGAAACCTCTTTTTTGATCTGGTGGTCCATAAGTCTGCCACCGTCAAGTATCTGGAGGAAAAGGTGGATGGTGTTGATGTGTGCTTTTTCAACCTCGTCAAACAGAATGATTCCGTTTGGATTCCTGCGTACGAATCCCGTAACCACTGCCGCCTGTCCGTGGTCGCCGTTAAACTTACCGTTGGAAAGATTGTCCGAATATTCGCTCATATCCACGATAAGCATGGGGCGGTCAAGGAGCTGTCCGCATTGCTCGGCAAGGAAGGTCTTACCAACGCCCGAAGGACCCGTAAACAGGAAGGTGGCAAGAGGCCCCTTGCGCTTTTCGTTGGCGGAGGAGAACATCTCGCATTCAAATATGCTCTGCACAAGCTCGTCGACGGCGTGGCGCTGACCGCGGATCTTTGCAAGAAGTCCGCTCTTCAGCTCCCTTATTCTCGTTACGTGGTCGGAGAGAGCTTTGTCACCGTTATCCGGCTGATACTCCTTTGCGGAGGGAGAATCATCAGTATTTCTCACTTGATCCTTCGTGTCTTCGGTATGAGATGCGACCGTTTCCTCGGGCAAAGGGACGCCTTTCTTGATAAGATCGTCAAATAGCTTTTTGGGTGCTTCCTTGTCGCAGGATTCTTCTGCCTCGGTTACCGATATAATCACGGCCTTCTTTGCGGTATCGTCGAGCAGGGAAGCGATGGCATTCTCAATTATAGCTCTTGCGCTTTCCGTGCTTTCCCAGTCAAATAAAAATTGGTGTTGAAAGCTGCTTTTCTTAACGTGCTCAAGCATAACGGGGGCGGTGCTTTTGCGGAGCACGACTAACAGATCCTCCCAAAAATCCCGCGCATTCGCGTCCTTATAGGACCAGGCAACGTCGGGAGAACGCAGGAATACCGATATCTTAATGTTTGGCATGGCAGTCGCCTTTCGTGTCGTTATTAAAAGTCGGCACAGAACGTTGATTCTGTGCCGACGTGGGGTGGCATTTATGCGTAAAGGGCTCTCATGATAACGGGCTTTACGTCATCGCTGATCTTAAGTATGCGAACCATCAGCTCGAAGGCCTCTTCGTCAGCGGTATCAACGGAAAGGATGGCATCGTCGTGAATTATTATATCCTTGTCGTCGTCTATGTAGAAGGTCGCCCATTTGTACTTGCAGTTAAGCTCGTTGCAAACGAATAATGCCTCTGCGAACTTATCTTCGGGTGCGCGCTCGTAAACGAGATAGATGGAAAGGTACTGGGTGGTATCTCCGGAGAATACCATTTTTACTACTTTGCCTTTCATGGGAAAGTCTACTACGGAGTCACCGCTGTTGGTCTCATAGGTGTTGAACTGATAATCTCTGGACTTGAGAAAATCAACGAATTTTTCTGCACAAACGTTCATATTGAACCTCCAAAATATAATAAAGCTTCATTTAAGCATATGATAATTTTACTACACAAAAGCCGCCGTGTCAATAAATTATGATTCGCAGAAGTTAAAAAATACCGTTTGTTTTTTGTGCAAGATGTTGGCAAAGAAAATGGGATGCAGGTGCATCCCATTTTCTCAAGGTTTTAAAAGCTCCGGCATTTTTTCAAGCATAGTGGTGATGAATATGCCGTATCCGCAGGTGGGGTCGTTGATCATAACGTGAGTTACGGCTCCAACCAGCTTTCCGTCCTGTATTATAGGACTGCCCGACATGCCTTGAACGATACCGCCGGTTCGCTCAAGTAACGCGGGATCGGTGACCTTGATTGCAAAGCCCTTTTCCGATCCGCCTCTGGGCTCAAACACGGTAGTGATCTCGATGCCGTATTCCTTTGGTCCGTCGTCTCCGAGAGTTGAGATCACGGTAGCACTGCCCACTTTAACGTCCTGCAGGGCAGCAACGGGCATCGGCTCGCGGGGCGATTCGGGCGCAACGGCGTACAGACCGAAAACACCGCAAGCGGTGTTAGCGCTGATGCGACCCAGTCTCGCATTGCAGAAGGTACCGCGTATCTCGCCGGGTTCTCCCGCATTTCCTTTTTTGATCCCCTTGATGTCCACTCCGCAGACGTAGCCGTCCGTAAGCGGTGCAAGCTTTCCGTTTTCCTTGCAGCATATACCGTGACCAAGTCCGCCGAATTCTCCGTTTGACGTTATAAACGTCACGGTGCCTATTCCCGCTGAGCTGTTTCGGACTGTAATACCAATGCGGTATTTTCCGTTGACGGATCTCGGAACAATAGTGGTGCTTTGCCTTTTTCCGTCTCTTTCAAACTCCACTGTCAGGGGCTCCCCTCCGGCTTTTTCAACGGTTTCCGTAAGCTGTACGGGATCGGTGGTTTTGATTCCGTTGACGGAGATTATCATGTCACCGACCGCAAGACCTGCGGCGGCGGCAGGACATTCCGGATCAAGGTCAAGCTCTGTGATCATAACCGCAGGGTAAGCGAGCTTTGCTCCAAAGGTCATACCTCCGGGAATGAGAGTAAGCTCATTTTCGGGTCCTGCGGCACTTACGGGAACGGAGAATATGATCATTAAAGCCGATAAAAGGCATGCAATGCGTAAGCCCTTGGCCTTTATTGCCATTCTTGTCTTTATTGGATTTGTTTGCATTTTTTCTTTGCCGCTTTGGCATCTCCCGTAATTTTGCGGCAATCTTTTCGCCGCCCTTTTAATTTGCTCCGAATGCTCATCGTTATGTGTGTCAAAAACAGAGGCTTTTCCTAATTGCAGGAAAAAAATATGTAATTTTCTTGATTTGTTCACATTGCGGTGATAAAATAAATAATTATAATTCAGATCAAATTCGGTAGGTGACAGGATGAGAAAGCTTTTCAGATATCTTAAGCCCTATTGGCTTATTGCGCTGATGTCGCCCCTTCTTATGATCGGCGAGGTGGTCATTGACCTGCTTCAGCCCGACCTTATGAGCGATATCGTAAACATAGGTATTTTCGGCGGGGATATGAATTTTATCGTCTCCACGGGTCTTAAGATGCTCGCGCTCGTCGTATTCGGCGGATTTTTCGGAATTGCGTGCTCTTATACCGCAACAAGCGCTTCCCAGAAGTTCGGCAAGGATCTTAGAGTTGACGCGTATTCCAAGGTGATGGCTCTTTCCGCCGAGCAGACGGATAAATTCACTACGGGCAGTCTCGTTACGAGGCTTTCAAACGACATCACCATGGTGCAGGAAGTCGTTTCCATGCTTTTGCGTATGCTCGTCCGTGCGCCGATATTCTTCGCGGGCGGCATTATTATGGCTTTGTCGCAAAACGTGAATTTCGGTCTTGTTCTTATCGTTTCGCTGCCTTTAATGGTGCTTTTGATAATTCTTATCATGCGTAAGGCAACGCCAATGTTCATGAAGGTGCAAACGAAGCTTGATAAGGTGAACTCCGTGGTGCGCGAAAACGTCGGCGGCGCAAGGGTAGTAAAGGCTTACGTGCGCGAAAGAGCTGAGAACGCCCGCTTTGGCGATGCAAACGCCGACCTGATGCAGATGAATATCCGCGTTCAGCGCATAATGGCTCTCACAAACCCCATAATAATGATCATTATGAACCTCTCCGTGTGTGCCATTATTTTCATCGGCGGCAAGGAGGCAGAGGCACAGCGCATGATGCCCGGCGACATTATGGCGGCTATCACTTATACGACTATGATCCTGTCATCGGTTATGATGATAGGGAACTCCTTTATATTTATATCCCGCGCTTCCGCAAGCGCCAAGAGAATAAACGAGGTGCTTGAAAGCACTCCCGTTATCTGCGACGGCGGCGCAAGACCCGAGGAGTGTGGGGGCAAAATTGAATTCAGAAACGTAAGCTTTGCCTATCCCGGTGCATCGGGGAAAGCCGTTCTCAGTAATATCGACCTTACGGTGGGGGCAGGTGAGACCGTTGCGGTTATCGGCGCAACGGGATGCGGCAAGTCGACTCTTGCGGCACTTATCCCAAGATTCTACGATGCGGTTGAGGGCGAGGTCCTCGTGGACGGGGTAAACGTCAAGGATTACGATCTTGACAGCCTCCGCTCCCGTATAGGATACGTTATGCAAAAATCCGAGCTTTTCTCCGACACGGTGGCAAATAATATACTGTGGGGAAAGTCCGACGCGACCTTTGAGGAAATCCGTGAGGCGGCAAAGATTGCGCAGGCCGACGATTTCGTTTCCGCAATGCCTGATGGCTACGATACTTACATAGCGGAGAAGGGTGCATCTCTTTCGGGCGGGCAGAAACAGCGCCTTTCCATTGCAAGAGCTATGGTAAGAAAGCCAAAAATACTTATCCTTGACGACAGCACCTCCGCTCTTGATCTTGAGACGGAGGCAAGACTCCGCAAGGCACTCCGCGAGGCACTTGCCGATACCACGGTAATTCTTATTGCCCAGCGTATTGCAAGCGTGCGCACCGCCGATAGGATAGCGGTGCTTGAAAACGGTTCCATCATTGCTTGTGACAGCCACGATAAGCTGATGGAGAGCTGTGCGGTTTATCGCGACATCTATAATTCACAAACGAAGGGAGGCGACGCGCAGTGAACAGACCGATGCAAGGCCCACAGGGTGGTCCCGGCAGAGGCGGCCCCGGAGGCAGAGGCGGCGGAATGATGGGCGCCCGTATGAACGGGGAAAAGCCAAAGCAGCTCAAGCGCACTCTTGCCAGATTATTTAAGTATATCGGCACCAACCGCTCCCTTCTTTTTGGCGTTTTATTTGCCACCCTTTGCGTTACCGTTGCCGACCTTATGGGTCCCGCCCTTCAGGGTGCGGCAATAAACACTATCGTTTATAACGAGATTACGGGAAAAATCACCGTGGATTTTGATACGCTTTGGAAGCTTCTCGTTTCCATGGGCGTTATCTATCTGTTTTCTTCCGCGTTCGGTTATCTGCAAAGCTTTATTTCCACAAAGCTTTCCCAAAGCACGGTATTTATGCTTCGCCGTGATCTTTTTAAGAAGATATCCCGTCTTCCCATAAAATATACGGATACCCACAGTCACGGCGATATTATGAGCCGAATGACGAACGACGTAGAAAACGTTTCAAACACCATTTCACAATCCGTTGCATCCCTGATGTCAAGTCTGCTTACTCTTATCGGTGCGTTTACCATGATGCTCAGATACAGCTGGCAGCTTACGCTTATTGCAATAGTTACTATTCCTCTCACAATTTTCGTTTCCTCGTATCTTGCAAAGTTTATGCGTAAATACTATAAGCGTCAGCAGCAGCTTCTCGGCGAGCTCAACGGCAAGACCGAGGAGATGGTAACGGGTTATAAGACCGTTATGGCATACGGCAGGGAAAAGGCAGCCATCGAGGATTTTGCGAAAACAAGCGAAGAATACAAGCGCGTTGGCATTAAGGCGCGCACACTCGGCGGTCTTATGGGCCCCGTTATGAACGTTATAGGAAATCTGCAGTATCTTCTCCTTGCCACGGCAGGCGGACTTTTTGCACTTAAGGGTATGCTTCGCATCGGAGATATCCAGTCCGTGCTTCAGTATTCTAAAAAGTTCACCCGCCCCGTAAACGAGATAGCGAATCAGTACGCCCAGATCCTTACCGCCCTTGCAGGCGCAGAGCGTATATTTGATATGCTTGACACGGAAGACGAGATTGACGCGGGTACGGTCAGAATGCCCGAGGAAAAAGTTATCGGCAATGTTCGCTTTGAGAACGTTCATTTCTCCTACGTGCCGGAAAAGCCCGTTCTTAAGGGACTTGATCTTTCCGTAAAGCCCGGTCAAAAGATAGCCATAGTAGGTGCTACAGGCTCGGGAAAGACAACGATAGTAAATCTTCTTACCCGTTTTTATGAAACGGATTCCGGCGTTATTACCCTTGACGGCGTAGATATCCGCGATATTCCGAAGGACGATCTCCGCGGATGCATAGGTATGGTTCTGCAGGATACCGTTCTGTTTGCTGACACGATAGAGTCTAATATCAGAATGGGCAAATCCGAAGCGACTCACGAGGAGCTTTGTGCCGCTGCCGCAGTTGCTCATGCAGATGATTTCATCGAGCGTCTGCCCGAGGGATATCAGGCGGTTCTTTCGGAGGGCGGAAGTAATCTGAGTCAGGGACAGAGGCAGCTGCTTTCCATTGCTCGTGCCGTATTAAACGACCCGAAGATCCTGATCCTTGACGAGGCGACGTCAAGCGTTGATACCCGTACCGAAAAGCATATTCAGGATGCTCTTAATTCTCTTATGGAAGGAAGAACTGCTATTATAATCGCTCATCGACTTTCAACTATCATAGATTCCGACGTGATAGTTGTTATCAGCGAAGGCAGAGTGGCTGAAAGCGGAACGCACGACGAGCTTCTTGCCGCGGGCGGAGAATACGCAAAGCTTTACCGCAATCAGTATGCGGGTATTGAGACCTGATAAGGAAAATTTGTTATCCTACTTGCAATAACGTGTTCCTTATGATAAAATGATTAGGGAAGTATTGCATACTTTGCTTAATTTATGCGGAAATGCCGCTTTTGTATTTGGAGGATCCTTTGATAATAGCACTTGAGGAAGCACGCCACGAGCTTATTTCTTACCGTGAAAAGGTAGCAGAGCTTGGAAGCGCGTTGCGTATAGAAGCAGAAAAGACTGAGCTTGCAGAGCTTGAAAAGCTGACTCTTGCTGATAATTTCTGGGGTGACCAGGAAAATTCCGGCAAGGTGCTTCAGTCAATAAAGAGAAAAAAAGATAAGATAGAAGCTTACGAGAGCCTTTGCGTTAAGCTTGAGGATGCCATTACCCTTGCGGATATGGCGATCGAAGAGAATGACGAAAGCTTCGTTGAAGAGGTTCAGAACGAGCTTTCCGAGATCGTTGCCGAGGAAGAGAAAAGACGCATTGAGGCGCTGCTTTCAGGTGAATATGACCGCAATAACGCCATTCTTTCTTTCCATCCCGGTGCAGGAGGCACGGAGGCGCAGGATTGGGCGCTTATGCTTTACCGTCTCTATACCCGCTGGGGTGAGAAGCACGGCTATACCGTAAAGCTCATAGACTGGCTTGACGGCGAGGAAGCCGGACTCAAGAGCGCTACTATTACCATTGAGGGCGAGAACGCCTACGGCTATCTTAAGAGCGAGAACGGAGTTCACCGCCTTGTTCGCGTTTCGCCTTACGATTCCTCAGGACGCAGACACACCTCCTTTGCATCCGTTGAGGTAATGCCCGAGTTTGAAGACGACGGAAACATCGAGCTGAAGGAAGAGGATCTTGAGATCACCGCTCACCGCTCCAGCGGCGCGGGCGGACAGCACGTAAATAAGACCGACTCCGCCATCCGTATCGTTCATAAGCCCACGGGTATCGTTGTGGGCTGTCAGACCGAAAGAAGCCAGCTTCAGAACAAGGAAACGGCACTTCGTATGCTTCGTTCAAAGCTTATGGAGATCAAGGCCCGTGAAAAGCTTGACAAGATCGAGGATATCAAGGGCGTTAAGACCAATATCGAGTGGGGCGCACAGATCCGTTCCTACGTATTTATGCCCTATACCCTCGCAAAGGACACCCGCACGGGTTATGAGGACGGAAATATCACCGCAGTTATGGACGGTGAAATAGACGGCTTTATAAACGCATATCTTAAAATGAATGCGAATAATAATAAATAAACAAGGAGGACATATCGTGAAAAAGACCAGATTGTACGTTGGTATCGCACTTGTTGTTCAGGCAGTTTCCTTTGCTATTATGTTTATCATCCTTTGCGCAAAGAAGAAGAGCATAGCTGCCGCTTTCCTTGCGGTTGCCGCTATGGAAGGTTGTGCAGGCGGATATCTCCTTTGGCAGTATAAGGAAGATATGAAGGAGCTTGACGGCGACTTCGGTGCGGATTTCTTCGGTGACGACGAGTTCGACTTTGAGGATGACGCGATCTCTGCCGATCTCTTCGGAGACGACGAGGGCGGGGAAGAAATACCCGTTGATACTGAGGCTTCCGAGGCAGACTTCCAGTGACTTTCGCTTGAAAATTTGATTGATACTTCAGAAAACCCCATACAGCGCCTTGACGTACGGAAGTACGCCTGCGGCTTGCTGTATTGGGGTTTTCTTCGTCTGAATCTAAATTTTCTGCGCGAGGGGAACAACGAGATGATTCCATAGCTGTCGTGGGGCGCTTGAAAATTTGATTGATACTTCAGAAAATCCCATACAGAGCCATGACTTACGGAAGTGCGCCTGCGGCTTGCTGTATTGGGGTTTTCTTCGTCTGAATCTAAATTTTCTGCGCGAGGGGAACAACGAGATGATTCCATAGCTGTCGTGGGGCGCTTGAAAATTTGATTGACACTTCGGAAAATCCCAAACAGCGCCATGACTTACGGAAGTACGCCTGCGGCTTGCTGTATTGGGGTTTTCTTCGTCTGAATCTAAATTTTCTGCGCGAGGGGAACAACGAGATGATTCCATAGCTGTCGTGGGGCGCTTGAAAATTTGATTGATACTTCAGAAAATCCCATACAGAGCCATGACTTACGGAAGTGCGCCTGCGGCTTGCTGTATTGGGGTTTTCTTCGTCTGAATCTGAATTTTCTGCTATAGTTTATTTCATTATTTCATACAGCGAGTAAGCTATAGGTATATTTGTGCCTTCATTTGGTAAAATGCATATAATACGACCAATGTATTTGTGCTTGATTGCATAAATGTTGTTCTTCGAAATGGTAAAAACGTTTTTATATATTTTCGGTTTATTGCAATGTTCTTTGAAATAATGTATGATTATCATGTAATTTATTACATATTTTTGTGGAGGTACAAAAATGAAAAGAGCGATATCCCTTATTCTTGTTGCCCTTATGATGCTGCTTGCGGTTCCTGCATTCAGCGTTGCAGCTGCTGACGGCACTGCAAAGTCCGACTACGTAGTATATCTTAACGGTACTGCAGGTGCAGACGCAAACGACGGTAAGACTGCCGCAACTGCAGTTGCTACTCTGGCAAAGGCAGTAGAGGTAGCAAATAGCTATGCCGGTGCTGCTGAGGTAGTAGTTGTCGTTACCGGCGAGACTCCCATCCCCGAAGCGCAGTACGTTCTTCCCGATAATGCTGCTACCATCGTTATTACCAGCGTTTATGACGGAACCGACTACAAGGCTCAGGGCGCTTTGTTCGTAACTCACGATTCCAACTGTGCAGCTATCCACTTCAACGGCGATTTCACTTTTGAGTATGTTACTATCAAGACCACCAATGCTAACTCCATTTTCGCCTTCCAGTACAACAGCTTTACCGCCGGCAACGGCATTGATTTTGTGACCGTAAAGTCCGAAACCTCTCCTACGAGCTATCCTATTCTGCTGATCGGTTGCAACACCCAGGGCGGTGTTCCCAATGATAAGGCTATCAACCCCACAACCTTTACCGAGGATGTTAACATTGTAGTTAATTCCGGTACATGGGCGTATATTCGCGGCGGAGACAGAGATTCCTACTCCACCTTTGACGGAAAGATGACCATTGACATAAACGGCGGTACGTTCCTTTGCCCCGTTACTTCTGCCACCGGCCATTACACCAGCGGTAACATAAACGGCCCTACCGGTAAGTGCTCCTACGGTCCTAACGCAAAGATCGTTATGAACCTTAACGGCGGTGAAATGAACTCTCTCATCGGCTGTGCATACGTGGCTAGTAACTCCGGTCACACCAGCGCTGCAGACATCACTATTAACATCAATGACGGCTTTACCCTCACAAATAAGTTCGTTGCTGTTCAGTCCACCAATACCGTATTCAACGGTAAGCTTACGGTAAACATTTACGGCGGTGATCTTTCCGGTCTCGTTGAGTCCAAGCTCCTTAACGCTTCCGTTGCTAACGGCGGTACCGGTACCGTTACCGTAAACCACAATGCAAACGATGCTAAGTCCGCTGCGGCTTTCAAGGCTCTTAAGGACGTTTGCCTTGACGATACTGACGTTATCTACGGCGAGCTTGCCGCTGAAGTTGTCGATACCACTGCCGCAACCGTTGATACCACCGCAGCCGTAGTTGACACTACCGTTGCAGTAGTTGATACCACCGCAGCAGTAGTTGATACCACTGCCGCTACCGGCGAGGTTACTCCTCCCACCGGTGACGCTTCTCTTATGGTAGTATTCGCTGCTGCCGCAGTTCTTTGCGCTGCTGCAGTTATCGTTATCAAGAAGAGAGAGAACTAATATTATTCTTGAAGAACCCCCTCACCGCGAGGGGGTTCTTTTGTGCATATAATCTTATTGCTTGATGCCGAAAAGCACAAATTAGGATGAAAATGTTTAAAAATAATTGTTTAAGATATTGCAAATTTATAAAGATTATTGTATGATAAAGGAGTAATTATATTACATATTATTTTGGAGGTACAAAATGAAAAGAGCGATATCCCTTATCCTCGTTGCCATTATGGCGCTTATGCTGGTTCCCGCAATCGGCGTTGCCGCTGCAGGCACCGAGAAGGCAGATGCCGTTGTATATCTTAACGGTACTACCGGTGTAGATACCAACGACGGTAAGACTGCCGCAACTGCAGTTGCGTCTCTTGCAAAGGCTATTGAGATTGCAAACACCTATGCGGATGCTAAAGAAGTAGTCGTAGTTCTCTCCGGCGACACCATGCTTGGTGATGCTCAGGCTTACGTTCTTCCCGCGCACACCGCAAAGATTACCGTAACCGGTAATTACGACGGAACCGACTACAAGTCCGCATTCCTCACCTTCAATGCGAACATTGCTCACGTTCTGTTCAACGGTCCCTTTGCTTTCGAGTATCTTACCATCAGCGTTGCAACTACCAACGCCATCTTCGCTGCTCAATATAACAGCTTTGAAATAGGCGAGGGCGTTGAGATCGTTCCCCAGGCTGATCCTGCAAAGTACACCAGCTATCCCATCATTCTCGTGGGTTGCAGCTCCAACGGCGGTGGTAATAACCCCCTTGATAAGGCTGCAGGTAAATCCACCTTTACCAACGACGTTTACGTTGAGATCAATTCCGGTACCTGGGCGTATCTCAGAGGCGGCGATAGAGATTCCTTCTCCACCTACGACGGAAATATGACCATCAACATCAACGGCGGAACCTTCCTTCAGGGCGCAGGCACAGATACCAGTTACTTTACCAGCGCTAACACCAACTCCCCTACGGGTAAGGCTGCTTTTGGCGATAACGCCAAGATCGTTATGAATCTTAACGGCGGCGAGATGACCTATCTTGCGGCTGCTAACTACACCAAGCCTGACCTTCCCATTAACGCTGATATCACCATTAACTTCAACAAGGGCTTTAAGCTTAATGGCGGCTTTGCATCCTCTATGACCCTTAACACCGTATTTAACGGTGATCTCGTAGTTAACGTATACGGCGGCGATTTCTCCGCTGTTACTTCTGCGGTTCTTAAGAATCAGTCTACCGCAAACGGCGGCGTTGGTACAGTTACCGTTAACCACAACCCCAACGATCCCGATTCCGTTGCGGCATTCAACATTCTTAAGAATGCTTCTGCCGGCAAGGATGATGGCGTTGTTTACGGCACCATCGCTGATGCTCCCGTAGTTACCGAGCCCGTTACTACCGAGGCTGTAGTTACTACCGAGGCAACCGTTGATACCACTGCCGCAGTAGTTGACACCACTGCCGCTACCGGCGAGGTTACTCCTCCCACAGGTGACGCTTCTCTCGTGATCGTATTCGCTGCTGCCGCAGTTCTTTGCGCTGCCGCAGTTATCGTTATCAAGAAGAGAGAGAACTGATCTTTAACAAAAAGAAGCCCTTCGTCCGCGAAGGGCTTCTTTTTTGCTTCTATTAACATTATTAATACCAAATAGTATAAATAAGTCTGAAAAATTAAAATTATTTTCGTGAAGATATTGCAAATTTGTAAAAAATGTTGTAAACTGATTAAGTAATAATTTTACAAATTTATTTGGAGGTACAAAATGAAAAGAGCAATCTCCCTTATCCTTGTTGCACTTATGATGGTTCTTGCGGTTCCCGCATTCAGCGTTGCGGCTGCAGAGACCGCACAGAGCGACGTTGTGGTTTACCTTAACGGTACCGCCGGCGCAGACGCAAATGACGGTAAGACCGCCGCAACTGCTGTTGCAACCATTGCTACGGCTGTTCAGCTTGTAAACGAGCACGCAGATGCAAAGTCTGCCGTTATCGTTATTTGTGGCGCTACCTCTTTCGGTGACGAATTCCACAACGTAATTCCCGATAGCACCGCAGTTATCACCCTTACCAGCTCCTACGGCGGAGTTGACTACCGCAACGACGGCGCAAAGATCGTCAGCCCTAACAAGAACGTTTCCGTTACTTACTTCAACGGCGAGTACGTATTCGATTGCGTTCATTACGAGACCATCAACACCAACGCTATTATCTGTATGCAGTATAATAACCTCACCGTAACCGAGAACTTCACTAACGCTCCCATTGCCGCAAACGAGGGAATAACTACTCATTATCCCATCCTTCTCCTTGGCTACAACGGAACCGGTACCATGGATAAGGCTGCAGGCAATCCCACCTTCTCCGGCGAGACCAACGTTGCTATTAACGGCGGTACCTGGCAGTATCTTCGTGGCGGAGACAGAGACTCTTCCACTACCTTCGACGGTACTCTCACCATTAACGTAAACGGCGGTAAGTTCCTTGCAGGTAACGGCGGCGCCACCACTTACTTTGATGGAGCAAATATGAATTCCCCAACCGGTAAGGGTAACTACGGCGATCACGCTAAGATCGTTGTTAACCTCAACGGCGGCGAGCTTGCAGGATTTATCGGTTCCTGCTATTTGAAGAGCGGCAACGTTTCCTTCGCTGATATCACCGTTAACATCAATAACGGCGTTAAGATCGCCGATTACTTCTGCGCAGTACAGCAGAAGGACGCAATGTTCGCGGGTAAGCTCACCATCAACGTTAACGGCGGTGACCTTTCCGGTCTTACCGAATCCAAGCTCGCTGATCTTACTGCCGCTAACGGCGGTGTTGGCGTTGTAACCGTAAATCACGATCCCGATAACGCAGCTTCCGCTGCAGCCTTCAAGGCTCTTAAGGACGTTTGCGTTGAGGATAACGGCGTTACTTACGGTACTATCAAGGTTGAGGCTACTACCGAGCCTGTAGTTACTACCGAGGCTGTAGTTACCACCGAGGCTGTAGTTACTACCGAGGCAACCGTTGACACTACCGTTGCAGTAGTTGATACCACCGCAGCAGTAGTTGATACCACTGCAGCTACCGGCGAGGTTACTCCTCCCACCGGCGATGCTTCTCTTATGTTCGTATTCGCCGCTGCCGCAGTTCTTTGTGCTGCTGCAGTAGTAATTATCAAGAAGAGAGAAAACTAATAGCTTTTAGTTATTCATAAAACAATGGGCACCCGCGCTCGGGTGCCCATTGTTTTTTTGTTTACTTTTTCTTTGTGAATACGATAAGTGCTATAATCGCTGCTACAACTGCCACGCATGAGATGATAATGACTATCGTTCCCGTATTAACGGGGGAGGTGGTCTGTGCGGGATCATTCTGCGCCGTGGTGTCGGGTGCCTCGGTAACGACCGGAGCCGAAGCATCGATCACGATAGTGAAGGATGCAGTGAAGCCGCTGTAATTATCGTTTCCTACGAGTTTAGCCTTAACGGTATATTCACCGGTAGCCTCAGAGGAGGGAAGTCCGGTGAGGTACTCGGTTATTTCGTTTTTCGGCTTGTATTCATACTCTACGGTGCCGTATTTTTCGGCGCTGTAGCCGTCTCCGTTTGAAAGGGTGGGAATAGGGGATATAACGGATCCGATGCCTACGGTGATATTTTCAAAGCTCATAAAGTCCGCAATTTCCTTGCCCCAGCCCTTAAGCTTCTTTATTAGAGGCATAGTGTTTACTTTGGCTTCAAAAACTGTTGAAAGCGGCGCGGGCTTTCCGTTGGCTTTTCCGATCTGCACGCCGTCTGCGGTAACGGTATATTCTTCGGCGATCATAAATCTGTCGCCCTGATTGCTGTTACCCATGTATGCGTGATATACGATGTAATTGATGCTTCCGTCGGGGGAGGTGGTATAGCAGCAATGTCCCGTGCCGTTCATCTCCGTGTTCTTGGTGAGAATGGGCTGGGGATACTTATACCAGCTTTCGTAGCTGATTGGATCGTCACCAACGAGCTTGAGCTGACCGAGGCAGTATTCGGTGGTCCAATAACCGGATCCGCAATACAGCATAAATACCTCGCCGTTAGGGCCGTTTACGATGGCTATGCCCTCAACTACTTCGGGGTATATGGTTCCGTCCGCTGTGGGCGTATACGTTGCTCCATGCTTTTCCCAAGGCTCCGTGGGCTCGCAAACTATAGCGGTCTTGCCCGTTGCGGTCCATGGATTTTTCATCATTGAGATGTGCATCGTCTGGTATCTTCTGTTTCCGTCCATCTTCTCGGATACCCAGAAGCAGTAGAGCTGATTGTTGATCTTTGCGAAGGTCTGCCCGATGGTCCAGTTGGCGTTTACGGTATCATCCGTATCGCTGGTAATTTTGGCGGGAACGTTTACCGCCTTGGTAACCGGGTGCCCGTATTCGCCCTGGGGATCGTCGGTCAATGCCTTCAGAACGTACATTCTGTGGTTCTTGTTGTTCCCGTCGTCACAGGCAACAAGCAAATACCAGCCTTCCATATCCTCTGTGAAATGCTCGTTATCAAAGTCGTCTGCAGAGAAGTAATGTAGCTCGGGAGACCAAAGATTCTTTGAGTACATTTGTCCGCTTGCCGGCTTGAAGACCGTTTCAAACTGAGCATATGCAAGATCCCCGAGGTTTGCGGCTTTAGCAACTCCGATGGATGAGCCTGCGGTCTTTGTAAAATAGTAATAACCGTCTCTGTAGATCACCCAGGGGTCGCCCGCCTGTGTAACGGGGTTTTGGTAAGATGCGGTGCCTTCCTCGTGTGCGAATATATCGACATCAGAGCCTACGGTAACGTGGGGCTTCATTCTGCCCTTGAATTCATCGGGACCGAGAATATCCGTAACCGAGCTGAACTCGCCTCCGTTAAGCTCAAGGTACATATCTCCGTTGAGCATTGCGGAGAAGAGAAATGCGGGAGCTATCTTGCCGATGATCTTGCCGCCGTTCAGCACGTATTTCATATCGCCGCTGAAGGTTGCGTCTGCGTTGTTGCCGCATCCGTAAATACCTGCATGAAGCACGCCGCCGTTTATTGTAACGGAAACGCTTCCGCTGCAGCTGCCGTTGCCCGCTGCGTTCACGGGGCCGTAGAAGCTACCGCCGTCAATGATAAGAGATGCATTGAGGCTCGTTATCTTTGTGTTTGCGGCGTCGTTCGTGAGATATAGGTTGTTGTAGCTTCCCGATTTTACGGTAACGGTGTATCCTCCGCTGTAGGAGGCTGATTTTCCGCATACGATATTCGGGTATTTTTCATACGCGGCGGGTTTATCCATAACTACGTTATCGCCAATGGTCGAATCGTTTGCGTTGAAGCTGATCCTTGGTGCGCTCTTGCCAAGCGTTACGTTGAGGTTTTCAATCAGCACCGCGCCTCCGAAGGAAAGATCGGATCCAAGGACGAGCTTTGCGCCGGATTTGCGGTAATCGGTATCTCCGTCAACGGAGGTAACCGTAACAGCCGAAGCGGTTGCCGCAGTGGAAACCGTCTTGCCTACCGTAGTCGTGCCGCAAATTACCAATATTCCGCCGCTGTCTTTAAGAAGCGTAAAGGCGGTTGCGAGATCCGTTGGGCTGTTTGCGGAAAGTCCGTTTCCGTTTGAGCCGTCCTTGACGTATACGGTCTTTACGTTTGATACGCTTGTAAACAGATGCCTGATACCGTCAAACAGCTTGCCGTCAAATGTGTCGGTGTTGTAGGAAAGGGAATTGCCGGAGGAGGCGGAAACCGATTCTGCGGAAACGGATCCAAGCTTTCCCATCTGAGCGGAAAGGGTAATGCTACCGTTCGTTCCGTCAAAGATCGCTTTTTCTATTTCTCCGCCGTTCACGAATATGGAAATATTTCCGTTGGTGGCGCTGTTTTCTGCCGCTGCGGCTGTCTTTACTTTGCCGCCGCTAACGTCTATAACGCCGTTCTTTTCGGCGGCTTGTCCGTTTTTGGAGGCGTATACTGCGTGTATCTCGCCGCCGCCGATGTAAACGGCGGAATCCTTGTTCAGATCAACCGTGCCGTAAATGGTCACCTTGCCGGAGTCAGCAAAGCTTTTTCCCGTGCTGAAGGTGTTTCCGTCGGCGTTTACGGTGTAATCTCCGCTTGTGGGAAGGTCAAAGGTTGTCGGTCCTGCAAGGGTATAGCTTCCAATGGTAAGGGAGCCGTTATCGGAAACGATAGTAATAACGCCGTTGTGTGCGGGCTCCGTGAAGTCGGATACGGTATAATCTCCAATTATCTCCACCTCGCCGCCGCCGGCAACGAGATTGATAGCCGCCGCAAGATCTCCCACGGGGGAAGCCGCGCTCTTACCGTCGCCGCTTGCGCCCTGCTTTACGTACGCGTGTCCGTAAACGCTTATACTGTCAAAAATGTTGCCCGCAAGCTTTGCTATCTGAGATTCCGTATATGCAACGGAATTGTAGGAAAGCATACGCAAAGCACCGCTTGCAAGGTTTGTTATCTCGGAATTGTTCTGGTATATACTTTCCGTTATTCTGGTGACGCTTCCGCCGTCAAGAGTCATTGTGGTGTCTCCGATGGCGTTGTTGATGTTTATGGCAGTGATATTACCGCCGTATATTCCGATATTACTCGTGCCGTTCAGTCTTCTCGTGGCGTCGCCGCCCGTGTTTACGGACGATACGGTACCGCCGTAGATATTGATGTTGGTACTGCCCGAGAAGTGATAGAGAGTCGACGCGCCGTATACGGTCTTTACGGTTCCGCCGTATATGCTTATGTTAGATGTTCCCGTATAGGTAAGGTTTCCGCCCGATCTGTCGCGGCTGAAGCCGACGATGAAGTCGTAGCTTCCGCTCTTTACGGTAACGTGGCTGTTCTTATTTACGGGCGTTCCCGCTGATGCGGTCTGGTAACCGCCAAGCAGACAGGTATTGGCGGCGGAGAAGGTAAGCCCTTCGCCCATAACCAGCTCGTTGAAGCGGGCGGCAATGACGGTTTTTCCGCTTCCGGAGTTGATTGCAAGATCCGCAAACTCCGTGGGTCCGTTAAGAGCGTATACCATTCCGCCCTGCAGCCTTAGGGTTGCGGAATATTTATTGTTTCCGTCATTTGAGGTGATAACAATTTTGCCGCTGTGTTTGGGTTCGACGTACTGTGCGGAGGCCGAGCCTTTGAGGGATACGTCGGAGGTGAGAACTATCCTTCCTCCCTCATTTGCAATGGCTTTTATTGCTGCTTCCAGAGTTTTAAAAGCGGAGGACGGCGCAAGGCCGTCCCCGCTGTCATTTCCGTTTGCGCCGTCAACGTATACGGTCTTATCCGCCGCGATGACGGGAACTGCAATGGGAAATACGGAAGCAAGCATCAAAAGCGAAAGAATTATTGCGAATAATCTTTTCATAATGCTTCCTGTTACTTTTTATTTCTTTTTCTTCTTTGAGATAATTACCGCAACGATTATCGCGGCAATAACGGCAACGCCTGCAACTGCAACGGGAATAACGGGGAAGTTGCCTGCGGGCTCCGTGGTGCTTCCGGTATCGGGAGCGGTGGTATCTGCGGGCTCGGTCTCAACGGTTATGGTGGGATCGACAACCACGTTGAAGGAGCAGGAAATTCCACTGTAATCGTTTACTCCGTCAAGAGTTGCGATTACGGTGTATTCGCCTGCCGCATCGGTGGAAGGAAGACCTGCAGTGTAAGCACCGAATGCGTCCTTTGCCTTGTGCATATATTCAAGAACGCCGTACTTTTCAGCGGAGTACGCGTCGCCGCTTGAAAGCTTGGGAGTTACGGAGATCTCAGCGCCGATTCCGACGGTTACGGTGTCTACAGCAAGGAAGTCGGCGATCTGGTCACCCCATCCCTTGAACTTCTTTACAAGGGGCATGGTGTTTACGGGAGTGGAGAACACCTTGGTGATCTCGGTGGGATAACCGTTGCCGACGCCGATCTTAACTCCGTCGTCGGTAAAGGTATACTCCTCCGCAATCATATATCTGCCGCTTTTGGTATCGGTACCTACGTACGCGTGATATACGATGTAGTTGGTCTTTCCGTCGGGGGATACGGTGAAGCAGTTGTGACCGGTTCCGTTAAGCTGATTGCTCTTGGAAACCAGAGGCGTGCGGTATTTGTACCAGTTTTCGTATACTACGGGATCGTCGCCCGTGAGCTTAAGCTGGGCGATGCAGTAATAGGGAGTCCAGTAACCGGAGCCTGCGTAAAGCATATAAGTATCGCCGTTGGGAGCGTTTGCTATTGCGATACCCTCAACTACCTCGGGATAGATCTTTCCGTCAGCGCTGATCTCGTAGGTAGCGCCGCCCTTTTCCCAGGATTCGGTGGGCTTGCAGATAACTGCGGTGGGGCCCGTAAGAGTCCAGGGATTCTTCATCTTGGAGATGTTAAGAGTCTGATATCTGTGATTGGGCTCGGTATGCTCGGATACCCACAGGCAGTAGAGATTGCCGTTGATGCGGCCGTCGGTCTGTCCTGCCGCCCAGATCTCACCGACCGTAGGATCGGTATCGCTTAAGGTCTTTATGGGAATATTCACTTCGCCGGTGATGGGATGTCCGTAAGGACCTTGAGGATCGTCCGTAAGAGCCTTGATGCAGAACATACGGTGGAGATAGTTATCACCGTTATCACAGGCAAGAAGTATGTACCAGCCCTCTGTAAAGTCGGGATCGTCCGGAAAATCCTCCTGATAGTAGTAATGAAGCTCGGGGGACCAGAGGTTCTTTGAGTACTCGCGTCCGTCCGGGGGATCGAAAACGGTGATCATTTCCGCATTCGCAAGGTCGCCAAGATTGGTTGCCTTTGCAACTCCGATGGAGGAGCCTGCGGTCTTGGTGAAGTAGTAGAAGCCGTCCTTATAGATTACCCAAGGGTCAGCCGCAGGAACTATGGGGTTGACGAAGGAGTGAGTGCCTTCCTCTTTTGCGAAGATATCAACATTAGCTCCTATAGTAACGTGGGGAACCATCTTACCGTTAAATTCGTCGGGTCCCTTTATGTCGGTAACTCCGTTGAAGGTTCCGCCGTTGAGCTTAAGATACATATCTCCGTTAAGAGAGGTGCTCTTTGAATATGCGGCTGCGATTATACCGATGATCGATCCGCCGTTGATCTCGTAGGTAAGGTTGCCCTTGAAGGAGGTACCGGCCTTGCCGCTGCCGAAGATGCCTGCTCGGAGGATACCGCCGTTTACGATAACGGTAGCATCGCCCTTAAAATCGCCTGCGTAGCTTGCGTAGATCGGATCGAAGAACTCGCCGCCGTTTATTACAAGCGTTGCCTTAACGTTATTGTGAATTGCCTTGGAGGTATCGTTTGTAAGATAGATGCGGTTGAAGCTTCCTGAGTTGATCGTAAGGGTGTATTCCGCATCGTCGTAGTTTCCGTTTTTACCCATCATCACGGTGGGGTAGCTTTCAAACT
>SVSB01000022.1 GCA_015064505.1 Oscillospiraceae bacterium | reverse complement strand
GGGAGAGTGCGTTACGGTAACATCAGTACATATTCAAACTCACGCGGGCTCCTTCCACCACTTCGTGGTCCCCCTTCCTCCCGGAGGAAGGCTTTTTCAACGATCGGCTTGTGTAATTTGCAAAAGTTGGCGTGAAAAATGTAGTATTTACTTAAAAAATTCAAAAAAGCTATTGACAAAAAAATCGGGGGGGGGGTAAAATATATACTGTATAGTTATCCCATTTTAGGGAGGAATTATAACATCATTTGGAGGTCATAAAAATGACAAAAACGCACACCACAAGAAAAGCGTTGCTTATGAGCGTTCTGTCTCTTATGCTTTGCTTTTCCATGCTTATCGGCACGACCTTCGCATGGTTTACAGATACCGTAACCAGCGCGGGCAACATCATTAAGACCGGTAAGCTGGACGTTGAGCTGCATTGGGCAGACGGAGCAAAAGCCGTTCCTACTGCCGAGGCAGATTGGGCGGATGCGTCTACCGGTGCCATCTTTGATTACGATAACTGGGAGCCCGGATACGTACAGGTTCGTCACATCAGAATTGCCAATAAGGGCACTCTTGCCTTCAAGTACAAGGTAAGCATCATTGCAAACGGTGAGGTTTCCGATCTTGCAAAGGTAATCGACGTTTATTACGTTGACCCCGCAATTCAGGTAACCGACCGCGCAGATCTTAACAGCGTACCCAAGCTCGGTACTCTTGATCAGGTTCTTGCAAAGCTTGGTGAGACCGGCAACGGCACTCTTGAGAAGGGCGATAGCGACGTTATAACTATCGCATTCAAGATGCAGGAGACTGCAGGTAACGAGTATCAGGAAAAGTCCATCGGATCCGATTTCTCCGTTCAGCTCCTTGCAACTCAGCTTGCATTCGAGGGCGACAGCTTTGATAACAAGTACGACGTTGAGGCTACTTATCTTAATAAGGATGCCGACGGCGCATGGCTCATAAACAATATGGACGAGCTGTTCTATTTCTCCAACGACGTTAACAGCGGTAACGCATATAGTGGCGAAACTGTAAAGCTTACTGCCGATATCGACCTTGCGGGATACAATTGGATCCCCATAGGCGCAGGTGACGTTAACGGACAGTGGATAGGCTTTAACGGTATCTTCGACGGTCAGGGTCACACCATTTCCAACATGAAGATCACCAAGGGCGGCGGCTGGAACGGACTCTTTGGTCTCGTTGGAAGAGGCACCAGCACATTTACCGAAAGCATTTCCAACGTAAATCTCAAGAACGTAGTTATTGAGAATGCAAACCGTATGACGGGCGGCGTTGTCGGTCAGATGTACGGTAACATTGAGAATTGCCACGTTGAAGGCATAACCATTACCGCGGTTCCCAACTGGGCAGGTTCCGCATACGATAACGGCGACAAGGTCGGCGGAATCGTAGGTTGGCTCGGCGATAACGGCAATTATCACTACATAAAAGGATGCTCCGCTACCAACGTAACCCTTAAGGCTTACAGAGACGTTGGCGGTATTGCAGGCTACATCGGAAGCTCCACCATCGTTGAAAACTGCGCAGTTGACACCGTGAACATCACGGTTGACCAGATCACGAATCATTACGGTAATAAGGATGCCAACGCAGGCGGCGTCGTAGGTAGAATCTACAGCACTCCCGTAACCATTCAGAATAACACCGAGGCAAACGTTACCATAACTGTTCCTAAGATGGTTTCCACTGCCGCTGAGCTTGCAGCGGCAATCGCAAATGGTGGCGAAGTCGTACTTATTAACGATATTGTTATGAACAACTCTGTAAATCTGAGCAACGCTGACTTCGTGTTGGACGGCAACGGTCATACCATCACTATGGCTGACGGTGCTACCAACACCCATGCGCTTTTTGATATTACCGGCGGCAAGGCTACGATCAAGAACGTAACCTTTGACGGAATCAAGGATGGCGCAATTGTTCGTACAGTTGGTGTTGAGTTCAACGCTAATAACGTCACTGCCGTAAACGGCAACCATACTCAGGTACAGGGCATTTTCCGTTTGTTGGGTAAGAGTACCATTGAGAACTGTACTTTTAAGAACAATGTTTGCAATATGGTTATTTCCTTGAACTACGACGGTGCAAATAATGACCCTCAGATTGTTAAGAATTGCGTATTTGAGAAGAATACCTGTAACGCAACTGCAGTCGTTTATTATGTAAAGGGCGCAAGTGCTACTATTGACGGCAATAAGTTTGTTGAAAACAACGTTACCGTTACCGGCGGAAGCAACGCTGCAACACTTTATATGGGATTCCAGGAGAATACCACTATTACGAACAACGTGTTTGAAAACAACACCGTTAACGGTGGTACCTCAAAGCGTATTGCCGGTGCTATTATGATCGGTTACGAGGCAGTTATTACCGGAAACTCCTTTGTAGGAAATAAAGTAACCGGCGTGAATGCTAAAGCAAATGATGTAGCTGCTGCCGCTTACTATACCGACATTGATCTTTCCGGCAACTATTGGGGTGGATCTGCTCCTGTAGAGAACGATGATTACTATAATGAGTATCCCAGTAATCATAGTGTAATTATCAACGATTATCTTACAACATACGGCGACTAAATTTTAAAAACTGCCCCGTCCTTCTACGCGAGGGATAGACGGCAATAAAAAAACGGAATCGGTGAGCAAGCTTTGCTCACCGATTCTGCTGTTCAGTAAGGTTTTTAAACGCCGCGAGAGAATGGGGAGGAGCCCGAAATAACGAGTGCTTACCACGAAAAAAGCACTCTTTTAGGACGGTTTCCCTTTTCTAAACCAAATACTATTGTTTTGTTGGAAATGCACGAAAGGCATTGACTTGATTTGTTGTTAGTGATATAATAACAATTTAAAGGGAGTAGTCTTTGTTTCAGGCGTTTTTACGGATAATTACCCCTTTAAGGAAGGCGATATCTTGCTTAAAAAAATCAAGAAAATATATAATGCGATCACCACGGCGATCCTTGCGGGAGTGCTCGTTTTGCTGTTGCTTCTGGTGGGGGTAAGGCTTATAGGGCTTAAGCCTTATGCGGTGCTATCGGGCTCCATGGAGCCGAAGTACCACGTTGGCTCCATCATATACGTAAAGGAAGCGGACCCCGCAGAGCTGAAGGTTGGAGACCCTCTGACCTTTACGAAGAGCGGCGCAACTGTAACTCACGAGATAATATACATAATCGGCTCCAATGATCCCGAAAAAATACTATTTGAGACCCAAGGGCTAACGAACAACGTCTCGGACGGATATATCCCCGTTTCAAGCATAATCGGCAAGCCCGTGTTTACCATACCGTATCTGGGATACGTTTCGGTATTCTTTCAAACCCCCATCGGACTTTTCGGCGCTATATGCTTTATTATCATGACGCTTATGATATCTCTGACTCTTGAGTTACTTGCAGACAAGAGCAAGAAGGCTGAAAAGTCCCAAAAACCAAGTGTTCTCCACGGAGAAGAGGATGATCCCGCCTCGGATCCGGAAGACAATACATTAACCACGCATATTAACAAGGAGGAAAAACAATGAAAAAGAAGTTTATTACTGCGGCGATTCTCTCTCTTTCCGCGCTTTTGCTGGTTGCGGCAAGCGTGCTTGGAACCTTTGCGTTCTTTGCTGCATCCACTGCGGTGTCCAACACCTTTACAGTCGGTAGCGTAAAGATCAATATGCTTGAGTCCAAGACCAACGAAAACGGAGAGGATCAGGACGGTGAAAACAGAACGTCCGACGGTAACAGCTACAAGCTGGTTCCCAACAAGACCTACGTAAAGGACCCTGCTATTTTCGTTAACGCCGACAGCGTTGCATCCTATCTTTTCATTAAGGTAAAAAACGGAATCAGCACCATAGAGAAGCAGGGTGATGCAGAACATCTTACAATGGAGCAGCAGATGATGGCAAACGGCTGGCAGCTCATTAAGTCCAATGACGCCGGAGAAAAGCTTTATCTGTACGTTGGTAAGGATAATGTTGTTGCCGGAAAGGTAGAAGGGGAACTTCCTCACGGTTACATCGCCGTTGGTAACTCTTCTTCCGTCGGTGGAATTGTGGAAACCTACGAGATTTTCAACAGCTTCACCGTTACGGATGACATAACCGAGGCTAAGCTTGCCGACTACGCCGGCGCAAAGGTGACCCTTACCGCGTTTGCTATCCAGACCGATACCTTTACCGAGAAGGTTGGTGATCTTTACGGCTATCAGCGCGCATGGAACGCAATCGTTAACAGATTCCCCTTTGAGAGCGGAACTGCATACGGCGATTGAGGTGCAAATCCGTAAAATAATTACTTAAAATAATGACAAGGAGGTGGGAAAAGGATGAATAAAAAGGCAGTTATTATCGTGCTTGCGGTATTGCTTATAGCCGCTTTCGGTATAGGCACTACCTATGCCATGCTCATCCACAGATCCCTCCCCCTTGTCAACACCTTCGTTGTCGGTAATATCGAGCTTGCCCTTACGGAGAGCACGGGATCGGATTATATGCTCGTCCCCGGTACCGTAATAAATAAGGACCCGAGGATAACCGTAAAAGGCGGAAGCGAGGCGTGCTGGCTGTTCTTCAGACTTGAATGCGACAGCGAGCTTGAGGCACTTATCTCTTATTCCGTGGTAAGCGGCTGGACGCCGCTTGACGGAGCTAACGGCGTTTACTACAGAATAGTTCCAACAAGCGAGCTTGATAAGGATTATCAGTTCCTGGTTGGCAACGAGATAACGGTAAGCCCTTCGGTTACCGAGGAGATGCTTGCATCCGTCGTCGGTACCCCCGAAATGACCTTTTATGCTTACGCAATTCAGTTTGAGGGTATCTCAACCCCCGAGCAGGCGTGGGCGGGCGTGAACGCAAGGGGGACTGAGGGATGAAAAGCTTGAAGGCGATGCTCATCTTTGAGGTCCTTGTGCTGATCGCGTCCATAATGCTTTTTGCACAGGCTACCTACGCGTACTTCACCGCAACCACAAGCGCAAAGGTCACCATTACCTCAGGAGAAGTCAAGATACTTCTTTCCGAGGCGGCGGTAAAGCGCGATGCGGGCGGCAATCTTATAGAGGATACGGCAAGCGCACGTATTTTCGGCTCAAGCGCGGGCGCGGTGCACGATTACGGCGCCGTTCATCCCGGTATGAGCATCTATAAGGATCCCACCATTCAGAATATAGGCCGCAACGATGCGTACGTTGCCGCCAAAATAACCGTTACCGACGGCGCGGGAGATATTCACCGCGTTATAGGTTTTGAGTATTTTGACGACATTGATATAACTATGCTTCTTGGCGGCGGTGTTTTTGACGAGGGAGCACATTACGGCACCTGGAACGGACTTGAGAACGTAACGTATAACGATAGGTTTGCGTACGTTCAGGTTCCTCACCGTGCCGAAGGAAAATACGATATCTATTTCTTCATTCTTGAACCGCTGGTTTACGGAGAGGCGGTAACGCTCTTTGATTCCATGGTTTTCCCCACGGACTTTACGGGAACGGATATGGATGAATTCAGGGATCTTCGTATTGATATTTACGGCTTCGGTGTGCAGACATACGGGTTTGCATCCTGCTATGAGGCAATGCTTGGCGCCTTGCCCGAACATTTTGCCGATTTTGTGCAGCCTGCTCCGTGAGAGCAGGGTGCAGAGAGGTATTAAAGCTCTGTTTTAATATCTCTCTGTGCCGCACTTGCTGATTTTTTAGAAAGGAGGTCACGCCATGACCGCTGAAAAGAATATAAAGTCTTTAAGCAAACGAATGATCAGCCTCGTTATGCTCGTTGCCATGCTGTTCAATTTTGCGGCTCAGTATGCGTTGCCCGTCCTTTCCGCAGAGAACGATTCCTATATAGCCGTTGAAGGTGACCGCATAAGCGATCTCAGCCTTGCCGACGGCGAAAAAATACTCCTTGACGCGGTATGTGAGACCGAGGAGATAACAAGGTACAGCTGGCAGATCCGCTATTCCGCCGATCCCGAGCTTTGGGTAAATATTTCCGGCGCAAACGGCAAGACCCTTGCGGTCTCCTGTGCCGTTGTTGCCAGCCTTGCGGATGAAGACGGCGTTGCATACGTGCGCTGCGTTATGAACGGCTACGAGGAGCACGTTACCAACACCCTTGCCGTGTATCTCGTTGGAGACGTCAGCTATCTTGAGGAGGAAGAATTTGCTTACAGCAACGGCGCCTCCGATACCGAGGACGCCTCCGATACAACGGATGCAGCGGATACGGTCTACGTGATCGAGGAGGATGAGATCCCCGCGGAGGATACCACCGCCGCCTCCGAGAACACTACTATCGTTTCCGAGGATACCACTGCCGCCACCGAGAACACTACTATCGTTTCCGAGGATACCACCGCCGCCACCGAGGACATCACCTCTGCTCCCGCAGAGCCCGCTGCCGATACTACCGCCGATACTACCGAGGCAGAGACTACCACCGCAGAGACTACTACAGCAGAGACTACTACGGCAGAGACTACTACGGCAGAGACTACCGGGGCGGTGCCCACTGCAGATGAAACCACAACTGCAGAAACTACAACCGCAGAAACCACAACCGCAGAAACCACCACGGCGACAACTACGGATAGCTACCGAACTCACTCCATAGTTATAAATTACCTTTTTGATAACAATGCTATAGCATTTGAACCTTACGGAGCCTCCATTGCTCACGGCACTCCCTTTAAGGAGATCATCGAAAGCCCTCCCGTTATCGGCTACGAGCCCTTCAGAAGAGTAGGGGAGGACTATATAAAGGCGCTTACCGTGGAGCTTGATATTCCAAGCGTTACGGAGGACATTACCATAAACGTTATTTACGAGCCCGCTCTCGTAAACTTCTCCGTGCATCACCATCTGCAGAATCTTCATAACGACGATTACTCTCTCGTTTACGATTACATCACTACGGGTCAGGCTTTAACCGGCTCCACCATCCCACTGGGTCTTGCTTTTACGGAGGAACAGCTTCCCGGCTTCAAGGCGCTTTCCTACGAGCGTCTTACCGTTGCGGCGGACGGAAGCACCGTGGTTGAGATCCGCTACGACAGAAATTACTATCTCGTTGATTTCGATATGAACGGCGGCTACGGCACCGAGCCCGTGTATACCAGATTCGGCGACAGCGTCGGCGCCAACGTTCCCATAAGGCACGGCTACGTGTTCGACGGATGGGAGCTTATCTCCTACGGCGGATACGCACCCACCGAGGCGCAGCAAAACGAGTTTGCTCTTGCGGAGGGGACCACCGTTACCGTTCCTGCGGCAAATCTGCGTTACCGTGCCCGTTGGATAAACACCCAGACCACCTATACGATGGTGTTCTGGCAGGAAAATGAAAACGACGGCGGATATACCTATTGGGGACATATCGACGGCCTCGGTGCTCTTTCGGGCACTCTCGTCAGCGGACGGGATATCGTCTCTCAGGTTGACGGAATAGACGACGAGCAGTATTTCACCTTCAACGAGGTAAAAACGGATAAAAACGTGCTTGTAGAGGGTGACGGCTCCACCGTTGTAAACGTTTATTATACGCGAAACTATTATAAGATCACCGTAAGAGCAACGGGTAAATGCACGATCCCCGAAGGTCACTCTCACGGCAGTGATTGCTACGATTATATCTGCGGACTCGAGCATATCCATACGGATGCTTGCGATCCTCAGTTCATTTGCACCGAGCAAGTGCACGAGGAGCACACCGCAGACTGCCTTATCTGCACGGAGACCGAGCATACCCACTCTCCCGAATGCTCCTGCCCCCTCCTTGAGCATACCCACGTTAAAGGCTGCTGGCAGTGGGTTGGTACTGCGCAGAGCAGCGCGCCCTCGGGCGCTCCCTCCAATCCCGTAGACGGTCAGGTCTACAGGAGAGGCAACAGATATATCTACATAAAGGGAAGATGGTACAGATATAACGGAACCGCAAACAGCGGTACCGTGGTTGATACCAACTGCGGATACGAGGAGGAGCATACCCACAGTGACGCCTGCGCCTGCAAGATCGTAGAGCACACCCACGGTCTTAACTGCTATAAGGATGTTATCCACGTTCACGGCGAGAGCTGCTACGTTTATAACTGCGGCGAGCAGGAGCACGTTCATTCCGATAGCTGTCTCCGCCTTAAGTGCGGTATCACACTTAACCATTCCCACAGCTACACCTGCAATAACTCCGGCTCCACCAACGTGGTCAAGGAGATATACAGAAAATACGGACAGTCCATCAAGGATATATGGCCCATCGTAGACGATAACGGCGTTACCTACGACGGCGGCGAAAGATGGAAGCCCTCCGATTCCTCCTTCTACGATCAGGTGCTCGTATTCATATCCGAGATGCCCCCCGATAACTTCACCCTCACCCTTGATAAGGCAACCCACTCGCCCTATACCATGAATTACTATCTGGAGGCGCTTGAGGGCGAGGAGCTTCCCGCAGATGCGGTAGTAGTTACCTACGAGGATAGGAAATACGTGCTTGATAACGTTATTAAGGCGCAGTATAATTACGTTACCCGTGCAGAGGACTTCTTCGATATCTCGGGATTTACGCAGTACGAGTCGGATCCCGCTTTCTCCGGTAACCAGATAAGCATCTCAAACTCCGGTAACAGGATCGTTGATTTTTATTACAACAGAATCACCGATCATTACCTGAATTTCAATAATAACGGAACGGTGCTTGAGGATAAGGAGCAGCACGGCATCCCCTACGGCGAAAAGCTGGAAAGCTACTACTTTGAGCCCGATTATCCCACAAATCTTGAACCAAACGCCTACGCATTTGAGGGCTGGTATACTTCCCCCGGCTGCTTTGACGGAACGGAGGTTGATTGGAGCACCCTCAGAATGCCCGAGGGAGATCTTCTCCTTTATGCAAAATGGGCGCCCGTCAAGCATACGGTAAGAGTATGGCTTGACGATACTCTTACGGAGCAGATCGGCTCCACGCAAACGGTGGATCACGGTGCCTTTGCCCACGCACCTCACGAGACGGTCTCCAACGGAAATTACGTTTTCCAGGGTTGGTTCTATACCGATATCGTTAACGGGGAAGAGGTAGTTAAGGCGTTTAACTTCTCGGGCATTCCCGTGCTTGACGATATGGATATCTATGCAAAATGGGGATCCCACGTATCAGTTGACTATAAAGTAAACTATCTGCTGTACGGAACGGACGAGCCCATCGCCGATCCCACCGTGGGAAGTGCCATTGCGGGTAATAACAAGACCTTCGAGGCAAAGGCGGGCGCTGATCTTTACGAGGGCTACCGCGCCGGTTATTATCCCTTGGTAAACAGCCACACCATCACCATGAGCGTTGACGGTACCCACGAGTTTACTTTCTATTACGTTTACGTGCCTTCCATGCCCTATATGGTGCGCTACGTGAACGCCGAAACGGGAGACCGCATACTTCCCGATAAGGTGGTAACGGATAACACTCTTTCCGTTATTACGGAGACCTTCGTGCGCGTGGACAAGATGATGCCCGATGCGTATCAGAAGCGCCTCGTTCTTTCTGCTTCAAACGTGGACGAGGACGGCGACGGTATCTTTGACGATAACGTCATTACCTTCTACTACAGCTCCGACGAGGTCCACGCCTACTATAAGGTGGTGCACTACCTTCACGCCATCGGTACGGACGGATACCGCGAGTACCGATCCGTTGAGACCGTTGGTACCATAGGAAGCACCTATACAGTTGATGCGGTAGAGCTTACGGGATTCTACTTTAACGGTGCAAAAACCAAGGTCGACGGCATCGTAACGCCAACGGATACCTCAAGCATCAGCGCAACGCTTGGTGCCGAGGGTATGCTTATTGAGCTTTACTACGACCGCCTTGAATATGATTACACCGTAATATACGTAAACGGCGAGACGGGTGCAAGCATTATTCCTTCCAAGGAGGGAAGCGGCCTATTCGGCGCTCAGGTCACCGAATATGCTGAGGATCTTCGCCATGCAGGCTATACCTTGCAGAACGACGGCACAAAGACTATCAATATATCCGCAAACGAAGAGCATAACGTTATTGAGTTTATCTATCTTGAGACCACGGTCTCCATAAAGTACCACGTTGTCGGCTTGCCCGGCTGCGGTACTCTCAGCAGAAGCTCCGAGAACGTTAAGGCGGTCAGCGGAAATCCCCAGGGATCCATGCCGACCGTTGCGAACGGACATCTGTTCGTTGGTTGGTTTACGGATCAGGATTGCACCGTTCCCGCCGATCCTTCCATGGTTGACCCCGATACCATGGAGCTCGTCCCCGTGAAGCCTGCAGGCGAGGTCTGGGGAAGTAACACGGAGTTTTTTGCAAAGTTCATCCCCAAGGAGACCAAGCTGACGGTTATTTGCACCGGTTCCGATCCCCGTGATGCGGATCAGGCGTTCATCTTCAGACTGCAGGGCAAGGACGGCACGGAAACCGCAGATATAGATCTGACATTCACCGTTATCGGTAACGGCAGCGCGGTGATCGCGGGACTTCCCCTTGGTGAATACACGGTTACCGAGCTTGTGGAATGGTCATGGAGATACGGTTGCGTGCAAAACGATCAGAGCATAACTCTCACGGTAGACGTTGACGGCAATAAGCTTGTCTTCGCAAATGAAAGAATTAACGAGGGCTGGCTTGACGGAAACGCTGCAGTAAAGAATCTTTTTGAGTAAATCGTAAAGGAGGCGACGCTAAGTTGAATATTAAGAGTAAGATCAATATGAAGATCGCGGTGATTTCAGCCGCGCTCGTCCTCTTGCTTACGGTGGGCGTGGGTGTTGCGCTTTCTTACATAGGATACGAAACGCCGCCCCTTCCGAACTCTTTTACACCGGGAGTCGTTTCCTGCGCAGTTAACGAAAGCTTCAGCGGACAGGTAAAATCGGACGTAAGCGTCAGAAATACGGGAAACGTACCCGCTTATATCAGGGCGTGCCTCGTTATCACCTGGCAGTCCGATGATGCTGAGCTCTATGCAAGAGCACCCGTTGAGGGGGATAATTACGTTATCACCTACGGGGATTCCCGTTGGATGAAGGGTGACGACGGCTTTTGGTATTATATCGATGCCGTTATGCCGGGAGCGGATACATCTATGCTTATTGCAAGCGTCGCTCCTGCCGGAGAAGCTCCCGAAGGATACTCTCTTTCCGTGGAAATAATCGCAACCGCAATTCAGACCGAGCCCGTAAGCACCGTGGAGGATGCCTGGGGCGTTACGGTACTGAACGGAAAAATAATGCCTTGAACAGACCGCCCCTTGGCGCTTTCCTTGCAGAATGCACCAATGGGCGGTCTTTATTCAGGGTGCCTTATTGACACGGCGGCACGCATATGGTATATTGGTGTAAAACATTATGAGAAGGAGAAAGCCATGCCATATCCCTATTCTTTGGATGACGAGATAAAGGAATACAAGCCTCCGGTGCTTAAGACGGACAGAAGTATGTGGAAGCTTATGATCCTGGATATCCTTACCCTTCATCTTTACAGCATATTTTTCTTCATTCCGTTTTCCTTTGATATCGACAAGGTGGACCCAAAAAGAGACGGCTCAAGAACCCTCAATTATCTTTTTGCCTACGTTCTCTCACTGTTCACCTTTGCCATTGTTCTCCATATATGGCATTATCAGATGGCGGAGAGGGTGGAGGAAGCCCTTGCAAAGCGCGATATTGCTTACGATTTCGGTAAAGCGCATTTCTGGCTGTGGTACTTGCTCGGCTCACTTTTCATCGTTGGCCCGTTTATTTACTTTCACAAGCTTTGCACGGCAATGAATCTGCTTTGCGAGCATTATAATGCTGATCCAAATGCATCTTATCAATAATAATCAAAAACGGGTGGAGAGCGGTCTCCGCCCGTTTTTGGCGCAGTTAAGATTGACAGAAGCCGCGTTTTCGTGCTATAATACCCGTAATCAAACGAATGGAGAGCGATATGCGCGAGGACGGAAGAGAGAAACTGAGCTTTGAATCGGAAAGGACCAAGGGAATGAAGTACTATAAGAGGAGCCTTTGGGACGATGTGGTAGCTTGCGTTGCGGTGACGCTCGTGGTTATTCTTTTTGCGGGTTTAACCGTATTTACCTTCAAATATACCAAGCTTTGTGGCTGGGTAATGCTTGCGTGCACCGTTTTTATGGCAGTAAGGTTTTTTAAGGAAGCGATCTCGAATCTCGTAACGGACGGCGGGCTTTATCTGGCTTTTAAAAACGGAGAATTTGAAATGGTGCGTGCAAACGTCAGCCTCACCACCTCCCGCGTTGAGACGGAACGCCGAGGGCGCTACCGTGTTGCCGTGTGCAATTACTATAAGTTCTTTAAGGACTACGGTGAGTGCAGCTGCAGCAGCAGCGTAAAGGAAGGGGACGAGTATGTCCTCGTGGTGAAAAAAACGGGCAAGGACAGAATAATTTGGACGTATCAGGCAAGTGAGTATATTTTCAACGGTTGACCGTCAACGGAAAGAGATGGACTTTAAATGAAGGAAACGAAAAAAGAGCTGATGCGCACGTTAAAATTCGTGCTGTTTTCCGCAAGTGCGGGAATTATTCAGGTTTTGAGCTTCACGCTGCTCAACGAGGTGTTCCATCTTTGGTATTGGCTTTCTTATCTCGTGTCGTTGGTGCTTTCCGTGCTGTGGAATTTTACCCTCAACAGGAAGTTCACCTTCTGCTCGGCAAATAACGTGCCCGTTGCAATGCTGAAGGTTGCGGCGTTTTATCTGGTATTCACGCCCCTTTCCACCTGGTGGACCGCCAGGCTTACGGGTGAGGACATCGGCTGGAACGAGTATCTCGTGCTTGCCATTACCATGATAACAAACTTTGTAACGGAATATCTGTACGATCGCTTCGTAGTTTTCGGCGGTAGTATCGACAGCGCAAAGAAAAAGGGAAACAAGTGAAGCGCGTTATAGTTATCGGCTGCCCGGGCAGCGGAAAAAGCACCTTTGCCCGCGAGCTTCATAAAAAAACGGGACTCCCCCTTTATTACCTCGATATGATGTATTGGAATTCCGATAGGACCACAGTTGCAAAGGAGATTTTTCTTTCCCGTCTTTCGGAGGTGCTTCGGGAGAACGAGTGGATAATCGACGGCAACTATGCTTCCACCATGGAGATGCGCGTAGATCGGTGCGATACGGTGTTCTTTCTTGATTACCCCACGGAGGTGTGCCTTGAAGGGATAGAGGCGAGAAGGGGCAAGGATCGCCCCGATATGCCGTGGGTGGAAACAGAAGCTGACGGGGAGTTTATCGAATTTATTAAGAGCTATAATACCGAAAACAGACCAAAGGTTCTTGAAATACTGGAAAAATGCATTTGTAAATCCGTGATAATATTCAAAAATCGCGATGAAGCGGCAAAATATTTGAAAAATTTGTAGAAATTCTGCAGTTTTTTCGTTTTATACTTGCATTTTGCTAATGTATGTAGTATGATATATGGGTAATTAAATAATTCTGTATGACGCATTCGGGAAATTGCGAAAGCAGCCGAAGGAGTAACGCTCTCAGGTGCCCGTAAGGGTGGGGACCGAATGCCGACAGAGCTTTGGAGACACCCGTTAGATCGGGGGCCGAAGGTGCAAGCGGAAACGCCAAACTCTCAGGCAAAAGGACAAAGTTTATGCATCTGCATATTTGTTTTTTTTGACGGTTTGCGTTTTTTGCAAGCCGTCAATTTTATTTTTGGAGGACACAATGGAAGCATTTCTCGCAAAGGTTGCCGAAATAAACGGCAGCGTCAACGGAGTTGTGTGGGGCATTTTCGGCCTTGCGCTTCTCATCGGCACCGGCGTTATCGTAACGCTGAGCACGAAGGTATTTCAGATCTCTCATTTTAAGCTCTGGTGGAAGAACACCATCGGCAGTTTGTTCACCTCAAACGTTCTTAAGCACCGCAAGGAGAAGGGCGTTATCTCTCCCTTCCAGGCGCTTTGTACCGCGCTTGCCGCAACGGTCGGCACGGGTAATATCGCGGGCGTTGCCGCAGCTATCTGCATCGGCGGCGCAGGTGCGGTTTTCTGGATGTGGGTTGCCGCATTCTTCGGTATGATGACCA
Source organism: Oscillospiraceae bacterium (assembly GCA_015064505.1). GTDB lineage: Bacteria > Bacillota > Clostridia > Oscillospirales > CAG-272 > RUG12395. Next base: position 32,676 of record SVSB01000022.1, on the reverse strand, counting down.
ACTATGCAGAAAACGTTCTGGGTATTTACTTCAGACGCAAGAACAGCCTTGGCGAATGGTCTGGCGGTGCTATGTACTATCTGCAGGACGGCGTTGGCCGCTATTCCTATAAGGACGCTCACGGAGAAGCAACGCTTAAAAAGCCCGGTAAGATCCTTGCCGTTCTTTTCTGTATCTTCGCCATGCTTGCTTCCTTCGGTATCGGAAGCATGGGTCAGGTAAACAAGATCGTAGCAAACGTTTCCGCGGCCTTTGACGTTAAGGCTCTCTCTGATATCACCGTATTTGGCGAGGTATCTCTCTATAATATTATCATCGGTGTCGTAATTATGATCCTTACCGCCGTTATTACCCTTGGCGGCGTTAAGAGAATTGCAAGCGTTGCGGAAAAGATCGTTCCCTTTATGGTTGTTCTTTTCGTAGCGGGCAGCCTTGTTATTATCGGCATCAACTATAAGGCTATTATCCCTGCGTTCAAGGCTATCTTCGTTAACGCCTTTGCCCCCGAGGCATTCGTCGGCGGCGGTATCGGCGGCGTTATAGTTGCTATGACCAACGGCTTTAAGCGCGGCGTGTTCTCAAACGAGGCAGGTCTTGGTTCTTCCGTTATGGTGCACTCCAACTCCAGCATTAAGGAACCCGTAAAGCAGGGTATGTGGGGTATCTTCGAGGTATTCGCGGATACTATGGTAGTCTGCACAATGACCGCTCTTGTGGTTCTTACCTCCGGCGGACTTAACGGCGGCGTGTTCAACGCAAAGACCGGCGAGATCGCCGCAGGCTTTACCGATGCAACTCTCGTTGGCGGCGCCTTCAACGAAGTATTCTCCTGGGGCAATATCGGCAGCAAGTTCGTTGCAATCGCAATGTTCCTCTTTGCCTTTACCACCGTACTTGGCTGGTCCCATTACGGCTCCAAGGCGTGGGAATATCTCTTTGGCGCAAAGACCACGTTCATTTTCCGCATTATCCACGTTATAACCGTTATCTTCGGCGCGGTTCTTACCTCCTCTCTTGCATGGGACATCTCCGACACCTTCAACGGTCTTATGATGATCCCCAACCTTATCGGCGTTCTGTTTATGATCCCGCTGGTTGTTAAGATCACAAAGAACTACGTTGACCGCAAGGTACGCAAAAAGGACGTTGCACCCATCCTTTCCTATGATCCCGAAACCGAGGCTGAGGCTATAAAAGATCTCAGCGAGGACAAATAAGATTATAAATCGGCAGAGGTATTGCACCTCTGCCGATTTTGGTATATAATCGTTGTATAAATCTTCGGAGGTTGCTATGCACAAGGTACAGCTTACGGAAGAAATAATAAGAAAAGACGCAGTGCGCTATCTCCATTGGAAGGTGGATAAAAAAGAGCACGTCTTGGATATGGATGCGCAGTTTATGCTTCCTCTGGTGCTTGCGCCCTTCCTTTGGATCATGTTTGGATGGGTATTCGGAGTTATATGTATTGCCGTGGCGGTATATATGTTTATTCCGTACCTTAAGAGCAGAAAACGACTGAAAAAAGAGGACGACTGGGCGGATGACGTCAAGTTCCAGATAAGTAGGGAAAAGCTTGTAAGCGTCTTTTCGGAGGACGTTTACGAGCCCCATTACTACGGTAGCGGCAGAAACCGAGTCAGAGATAATTACAAAACGGTGTATATGCTTTGCTTCGGCGTTGGCGAGTGGCGCATCCCAGAGGAGAATTATCCCTGGGCAAAGGATCTGCGTATGACCGCTAACGGAGTTGAGAACACCTCGCTTCCGGGGGATGAATTCTGGGTAGTGCGCGTCAACGGCGGAGGCGAGATCTGCGTTGCTTATAATACGAAGTTTTTTAAATACACGGAAAAACAGAAAACTGATGCGGTAGGTTGATAAAAAACCTAATTTGTGTTGCAACGTCAATGTTCTGAAAAATTATTTATGCTATTTCTATAACGATGTTTTAGGAGAGTATGGGCGTATGAAGAACAGACTGCGTGATCTGCGCGAGGACAAGGAAATGAATCAAACTCAAATCGCAAAGATTCTTGGTATGTCGCAAACCGGATATTCAAAGTATGAAACGGGAGAAAATGATATTCCAACGGAAGTTCTGATAAAACTGGCAAGATATTACGGTACGAGCATAGACTATATTTTGTGTGAGACCAACAATAAAGAACGTTATACGTAAAAGAAAACGGCAGGAGCTCCTGCCGTTTTCTTTACTGATTATATCATTTGTTCGGCTTTGATAAGAACCACACGGCAACGCCAAATACAAGCAAGGCGATTCCGCCTATAAGGAAATAGAGAAAGAACTCAAAATAAGTACCGAATATCTCGAATATGCCGTTAAGTAAACTGCCTACGGTAAGTGTAATAACTCCGCAGTTCCAGAGCTGAAGCGCCCAATCGGAAGCTCCGCCCTTTTTATCAAGCAGATGGCAGGGAAGAGCGCCGAGGATAAGGGGGAAGAGGGGCATACCGATCATCCAGACGGATATGACTCCGTGAGCAAATAATTCGTATACCGTGGCAAATACCGCAAGGAACGCGGTGGAGATAAGGTAGATATTGCGTACACGGCGCAAATTACGGTTTTCCGATGTAGACAATGTCGCTTACCTCTCTTTCCTTGTAATCTCCCTTGGAGGTGGGGAAGTTCAGTACCTCGCCCATAAATACCATAGTGGCGCTTCCGCCGCCGTCAAGATTGTACGCAAAGGTGCAACCGAGCTGCTTGAAGAATCTTGCAAGCTCCAGAACGGAAAGTCCGCGCTCATCCTCAAGGCGTCCGTCGGATACCACAACAAAGTAGTGAAGGGGCTCCACCATACCGATGGCGGTGCGGGGGTTGCTCTTCATATTGCGGTTTACTTCGTCTTCGGCGTTAACTACTATCTCACCGTCAGCAATAAGAGTGGGGCCGAAGGAGAGCACGTGCATTGCTCCCTTGTCCACAAGATCTTTTGCGGATACGTCCTTTTCAAAAACGGAGGAAAGGCTTCCGTCCTTCCAGAAGATCACGGCCTCCTGAGTATCGGAATAAACGCTGTCGCGGTAGAGAGTGCCGTTGCGCACCACGAATCCCGTCTTTCTGTAGCCGTAATAATCGCCGTTGATGGCAAATACGGCGTCAACGTCCTCTGCCATATTCTGAACCGTATCTTTAACGTTGCGGCCAAAGGTGTTCTCCGCAAAGGCGGTCTTAAGAAGATCGGGGGAGGAGAGCTTTATCTCCGCTACCTGCACGGTAGTTCCCAGATATCTTTCTTCTGTGATAACGATGGAAAATTTATCGCAAATATAAGAGCGGTCGGTAATGATCGGCTCAGTGGGGGCGGCGGGCTCGGTAGTTCCGATTGCGGGATCGGCGGTAACCGAGGGATCGTTCGTTACGGCGGGCTCGGTAGTTTCAGCCGTATCGGGCTGCTCCACAACGTATTTTCGTACTATAACGAACTGGTCAAGTAATATCCATGCGGTCAGCACAAAGAGCAATGCCAGATAACACACGGAGAAAATGAGCGGTTTTCTTTTCATCGTCGCCTCCTTTGTTTTGTTTATTTTATATTACCAAAACGGTATGCAAATTGCAACATAAATTTTTGTGAAATTTATGTGAATTCATATAATTTGATTGACTTGACCCATGGGGATGTAGTATCATTTTTCTATCAAAGCTTGGAGGAAAACTATGAAAAGTATAAAGCCCGGCAGAGGCAATTCCATGATGGGCGGTATTATGGGTATCTTTATGGTGCTGTTCGGTATCGTATGGACGGTAATCGCCTCTCAGGCCGCGTGGTTCATGGGATTGTTCGGCATACTTTGGACCTGTATGGCCGCGGTGATCACCGTGCGCAATTTCAAAAACGCAACCTCAAAAAACAGAGAGTCTATGTACGATATAGTTGACGGAAGGGAAGAACCCGATCCGTTCAACGAGCGCTTTGGCGGCAATAAAGCAGATACGGACGGCACCGACTGCCGATACTGTCCTTATTGCGGCACAGCCGTGGAGTCTGATCACGAATACTGCAATCAGTGCGGAAGAAAACTACCCTAAGGAGATATAATGGAAAGACCGATTTCTTTTGTCAGTGACTATACGGAGGGCGCCCATAGCGAGATACTTCGCCGTTTTTCTGAAACCCAAATGGAGCAGCTTGAGGGCTACGGTGCGGATAAATATACCGCAAGCGCCAAGGAGAAAATAAAAAATGCCTGCGGATGCCCCGAGGCGCAGGTAGTTTTTTTAACGGGCGGAACGCAGACGAATAAGTTCGTTATCGACGTTTTGCTTCGACCTTACGAGGGAGTTATTTCTGCCCACAGCGGACATATCAACGCCCACGAGGCGGGTGCCGTGGAAAGCACGGGCCATAAGGTCCTTGCGGTGCAGGGCAAGAACGGCAAGCTGTGCGCCGAGGACGTGGAGCGGTGCGTTGCCGCTTATAACGGGGACAGCGCCCGCGAGCATACCGTAAAGCCGGGAATGGTGTATTTATCCTTTCCCACGGAATACGGAACCATATATACGAAATCGGAGCTGGAAGCAATAAGTGCCGCGTGCCGCAAGCACGGGCTTCCCTTGTTTTGCGACGGTGCCCGTCTTGGCTACGGACTTATGAGCCGAGAATGCGATCTCACTCTCAAAGATCTTGCCAAGCTTTGCGACGTGTTCTATATCGGCGGCACGAAGGTTGGAGCCCTTTGCGGCGAAGCGGTGGTCTTTACAAGAGGGAATATGCCCGCGCATATACTTTCTCTCGTAAAGCAGCACGGTGCGTTGCTTGCAAAGGGATGGCTCGTGGGTCTGCAGTTTGATACCCTATTTACGGACGATCTGTATTTTAAGATATCCCGCCACGCCATAGATATGGCGGAACGGGTAAAGGCGGCACTTGTTGATAAGGGGTATAAGCTGTTTATTGACTCCCCAACGAATCAGCAGTTCGTTATCATGCAAAATGCGCAGATCGCCGCCCTCAGTGACCGCGTGCGCTTTGAAACCTGGGAAAAATACGACGATGAAAACACCGTGGTGCGCATTGCAACAAGCTGGGCAACTAAGGAAGAGAATATTGAAAAGCTGATAAAGCTTTTGTGAAAAAACCGCTTAACGCGTTGGCGTTAAGCGGTTTTTTTCAATAACCGTTTTCAAGCAAATATTTAAGTATGTGCTCGGTATTTTTGCACGCCACGGTATCGGCTATTTTCTTGAGCTCGTCGCAGGCGTTTTCCATGGCGATACCAAGTCCCGCTTTTTTTATCATTTCGCTGTCGTTGGTGCTGTCACCGACGGCGACGGTGCTCTCTCTCGGAACGCCCAGTGCCTCTGCAAGCTTTAAGATGGCGTTACCTTTGCCGCCCTCTATGGCAAAGAGCTCTACGTTACAGGGATGGGAGGAAGCAAGGTGCAAAGCTCCCGTCTTTTCAAGCTCCTTACGGCAAGCCGCAAGATCCTCGTCTTTTTCAAAGAATGCGCAGATCATTTCGATCCTTTTAAGCGAGCGGCAAAAGCTCCAGAAATCGGGCATTGCGTTTGCGGTGGAGTAAACTATGCGGCAAAAACCCGCGTTGAGTCTTAACCGAGCAAGATCCGCGTCGTTGGTTTCGTCTTTATTGACGTAAGTGGTTTCACCGTCGTGAACGATGGGGAAAGCGTTATATTTTTCTAAAATATCGATAACCGTTCTGCCCGTTTCCTCGGAAAGACAGGTGTAAATTCTTCTTCCTGTGGCCTTATCGTATATTACCGCACCGTCGGAGTATATATAATACCTGAATATGGGCAGCTCCTTGATAACGGGCGGGAATTCGTTATACGCTCTTCCCGTATTGGGCACGATGAGATATCCGCGGCGCACAAGCTCCTCTGCCGCCGCTATATTTTCCGCGCTCACTTCCATATTTCCGTCAAGCAGCGTACCGTCAAGGTCCACAGATATGATCTTTTTGATATCCATTTTATAAACCTCTGTTTTTGATATGGATATTTTATCAGATAATGCCGCGTCGGTCAATAACAATACTTGCCTTTTTTCCTCGCGTGTGGTAAAATAATGAAAAATACGGGTCACGAGAGTGAGGACATCCCAATGAAACTGAATTACAAGCGCACGTTTTTTGTTGGTTTTGCATTCTTTCTTATTTGCACCTTCTGGCAGGCATACGATACGGTAGTGCCGAAGATACTGACGGACAAGTTCGGTCTTGACCAGACCTGGTCAGGCGTTGTAATGGCGATGGATAATATCTTTGCCCTCTTCTTGCTTCCCCTGTTCGGTACTCTTTCCGATAAGTGCAAGAGCAAGATGGGCAGACGCAGTCCCTTTATACTTTTCGGTACCATAATCGCTTGCGTTGCCTTCGTGCTTATGAGCGTTGCGGATAACAGCCAGCTTAAGCGCATGGAAGCCGTCGCGCCCACTTCGGAGAGCGCACAGACGGTTCTTTACGAAGCTGATCTTACCGTAAGAACTCCCGAAGGCGAGACTGTCAGGATCGCGGATAAATACACCCTTGAGCAGTATGAGAGCATCCCCATGCGCAACGGAGAGGGCGACGTTACGGAGGAGTACACCAATTACGTGGTTACTGCCCGCCAGGCATACGCCGCAAGACTCACTGATGAGGATCCCTCGTCCCTTATATTCTTCGTTGCAATGCTGCTTATGGCGCTTCTGTCTATGGCAACGTTCCGTTCCCCCGCAGTTGCCCTTATGCCCGACGTGACCATAAAGCCCCTTCGCTCCAAGGCAAATGCCATCATCAATCTGATGGGAGCGGTTGGCGGTATTATCGTGCTGGTGCTTGGTATGGTGTTCGGCACGGGCAAGGCGGAAAAAGCTCTTATGAGCTATACGGTATTCTTCTGCATTATTGCCGCCATTATGCTTATCTCCCTTGCGATTTTCTTCCTTACGGTGCGTGAGCCTCGCTTCGTTCGTGAGATGCAGGAGCAGAGCGCGGCTTTGAATATTGATAATAACGCAGATGACGAGGAGAAGGGAAGCGGCGGCAAAATGAGCAAAAAGGAGTTTTGCTCGCTGATGTTCATCCTTGCTTCCGTGATCCTGTGGTTTATGGGATATAATGCGGTAACGAGTAAGTATTCCGTATACGCATCTACAGTTCTCAATCTGGATTATAATATGACTCTTACTATTGCAAGCGCGGCGGCGATAGTATCCTACGTGCCCATCGGAAATATTTCTTCCAAGATCGGTAGAAAAAAGATGATAATGGCAGGCATTATCATCCTTGGCACTTCATTCTTCGTTGCGTCCTTTATGAGAAGCGAGTCACCCCTTTGGCTTATGAACATCCTGTTTGCTATGGCGGGTATCGGCTGGGCATCCATTAACGTTAATTCTTATCCTATGGTGGTAGAGCTTTCCCGCGGCGGCGACGTTGGCAAGTACACGGGATTTTACTATACCGCAAGCATGGCGGCACAGACAGCAACGCCCATCATAAGCGGATTCTTTATGGATATAAAGATGACGTCACTGTTCATCTACGCAACCGTTTGCGTTGCTTGTGCGTTTATCACTATGTTCTTCGTTCGTCACGGAGATAACAAGCCTAAGGCTTAAGGAGTTTTTATGATAGCTTTGTATATTCTTTGCCCCATTGCGGCGCTTATCCTTCTTTATCTGTTTCTTATCGCTCCAAGCGGAAGAAAAAAGCAGACCGCAGAGTTCTTTGAAAAGAACGGTATTTTCTACGCTCACCGCGGACTTCATTCAAGCACGGTTCCCGAGAATTCTCTGGAGGCTTTTCGCCTTGCATGCGAAAACGGATACGGCATGGAGCTGGATCTTCACGTGACCGCAGACGATAAGCTGTGCGTGTTCCACGACGGAACCCTTAAGAGAATGTGCGGCGTTGAGGGTAAGGTGGAGGAAAAAACAGTCGCCGAGCTTGCGGAGCTTCGCCTTAAGGATACGGATCAGTACGTACCTACCTTCGACGAGGTGCTTAAGGTGGTGGATGGCAGATATCCCCTGATAGTTGAGCTTAAGGGGGAAAATATGAACACCCGCGTGTGCGAGCTTGCGGCGGCGGCGCTTGATAATTACAAGGGCGCGTATTGCATAGAGTCCTTTAACCCCAAGTACGTGGCGTGGTTTAAAAAGCACCGCCCGAACGTAATAAGAGGACAGCTTTCCGCAAAAATGAGCGCTAAAAACGGAAGCCTTTCAAAGAAGATTCGCAACTTCATTCTTCGCCATATGCTTATGAACGTTATCTCCCGTCCCGATTTTCTTGCCTACGCAATAAACGACCGCAATATAATATCATTCCGCATATCCCGCGCGATGGGCGGCTATCCCGTTGGCTGGACCGCAAGAACCGAGGAGAATATGGCGGCGGCAAAGGGAGAATTTTCCGCAGTTATCTTTGAGAACGTAAACGCAAAGGACTTTGAAATATGAGCTTCGTGAACCCCAATACGGCAATTCTTAAGGAAAAGGAGCTGTTCATCTTTGATATGGACGGCACCATATATCTGGGCGGTAAGGTATTTGATTTTGCCGTTCGCTTTATAAATAAGCTCCGCGAAAACGGGAAGAAGGTTTTGTTTTTTACCAACAACGCAAGCCACGACCCCCGCTTTTATCTGCGCAAGCTCACAGACCTGGGTTTTTCTCCCCGCAAGGAGGAAATAATGACCTCGGGAGACGTAACCAAGGTGTATTTAAAGCGCCACAGAAAGGGAAAGTCTGTGTATCTGGTTGGCACCGACGAGCTGGTTGAGGATTTTTACAACAGCGGCGTAAGACTGTTTTCGGGAGATTCTCCCTCCGTTGACATAGTGGTAACGAGCTTTGATACCTCTCTTACCTACGAAAAGCTGAATAACGCCTGCCGCTTCGTTCGCGGCGGAGCGGAGTATCTTTCAACCCACCCCGATTTTAATTGCCCCACGGAGGACGGCTTTATTCCCGACAGCGGTGCCATTGCCGCTTTCGTTACCGCTTCCACGGGCGTGAAGCCTACCTATTTCGGTAAGCCTTACGCGGAAACGCTTGAAATGATCTGCGAGGCAACGGGATGCGAAAAGGAAAAAATGTGCCTGTTCGGCGACCGCCTTTATACGGATATTGCCCTTGGGGCATCAAACGGAGTTACAAGCGTGCTGGTGCTGACCGGAGAAACGAAGCTCTCCGATCTTGACGGATCGGCGATTAAGCCTGAGTTTGTTTTCCCATCTCTTGCGGAGGTTGATGCGGCAATGTTTCCTGCATAAGAAAGGAGAACTCATTGAAAACGAATAAAGTGATATTCTTTACCGGCGCGGGGATAAGCGTTGAGTCGGGGATTCCTACCTTTCAGGAGCAACCGGGCATAAGGGATAAGTTAAGCCGAAGATTTGCAACGGAGCATCCCGAGGAGTACAGAGATACCATTCGCAAAATGGTGGACTCCTGCGAAAACGCAGAGCCAAACGCCGCGCATTTTGCCATTGCGGAGCTTGGTTGCCCCGTCGTTACAATGAACGTAGACGGACTTCACCGCAAGGCGGGAAGCAAGGACGTTATAGAGGTGCACGGAATTCTTCCCACAAGGGAGCAGCTTGAGAAAAAGGATTTCCCCTTTAGATATGACGGAATAGTGCTTTACGGCGATCTTGCCCCAAGGTATAAGGATGCGGTAAGGCTCGTTGAAAGTTTGGAGGATGATAATTCCGTTTTCGTCATAGTGGGAACTTCTTTTTATACGGGAATAAGCGACACGCTTCGCACGATCGCCGAGCTTGCAGGTGCCGAGATAATCATTATCAACGATAACGCGGCAACCAAGGTTCCCGCTCTTTGCAAAAAGCTAAAAAAGCTTTTATACCAATAAAACACCCCGCAGGGAATCTTTTGTGTGTGATCCCTGCGGGGATTTTTTTTGAGGCGCGGTTTCTGAATTATGATAAAATAATCACGAAAAATAACAAAAATATATTGACAAACGATAAATTGCGTGGTAGTATGTAACTGTAATAACGATTTTGGGAGTGCTTATGAGACATAATAACGTTTTAACCAAGTTTCTCTTTGGATTTACGGTGCTTACCATGGCGGTGCTTTTTGCGGGGCTTTTCTGCTTTCCGCAGTTTATGAGCTTTTATTGCGGATATACGGAACGTCCCGAAGCAATAATCCCCGGGGTGCTTCGTGCTTATTATTTCGTTACCCCGCCCACTCTCGTGGGGCTTGGCTTTTTATGCGCTTTGCTCCGCAATATTATTCGCGGTCAGGTGTTTGAAAAGAAGAACGTTATGCTTCTTCGCAATATAGGTCTGCTTGCCTTTGTGGCAGCGCTGTTCTGCGGCGTGTTCGGCTACCGTTATCTGCCCGTAATCATTTGCGGCGTTGCGGGTCTGTTCGTTTCTCTTATTCTTGCGGTGCTTGCGGAGCTTTTTGCCGTTGCCTGCAGGATCAAGGATGAAAACGAGCTGACTATATGAGGTGGATTATGCGTATAGTTCTGAATCTTGATATAATGATGGCAAAAAAGAGAATATCCCTCGGCGATCTGTCTCAACGGGTGGGTATCACTATGGCAAATCTCTCCATTCTTAAAAACAATAAGGCAAAGGCGATACGTTTTTCAACGCTTGAGGCTTTGTGCCGCGAGCTTGACTGTCAGCCGGGAGATCTGCTTTCCTACGAGGAAGGCGAATCCCTTGAAAGGGAGGAATAATATGGATAACAGACAAAACGTCCCCGAAACAAACGAGCTTTCCCAAAACGCCGTTGTGGCGGCAGGGGTAAAGACGAAAATAATGCCCACGGTGCGGGACAGACTGTTTTTCGTTGCGGTTATTGCTTTGGGCTTTGCGCTCTTTGATTTTGCTCTCGGTAATTGCGGAATAGGAACAACCGTCTATTTCCTTATGCTATTTATTATCACAGCCGTTTATCTAATGCCGTGGAAGAGCACGGCGGTATTTCCCGTGCTTTGCGGTGCCCTCGGCATGGTGCTTTCCGTTGGCTTTTCCGTTTCCTGCCAGACCACGGTAACGTTCTTTACCATTCTTGCGGTGGAGTTTCTTTATCTGGTATTTGCCGGCGGTATCAGCGGCAATCTTGCTTACGGAACCGATACCGTTGCCGTGTCGCGTGACGCGCTTCGCATCTTCTTTTCCGATTCGGTGGAGGAGGTTGGTGCCGTTTTCCGCACGGGCAAGGGAATTAAGGACGGCGGGCAGCTTCTGCGCAATATCTTCAAATGCACCTTGGGCATCGTTATTGCCGTGCCTCTCGTGTGCGTGGTCATTCCGTTGCTTACGGCGGCAGACGGAGCCTTTGACGCTTTCATTACCCGTATCGTGGAGGCAGATCTCGGATTTGATTTCAGCCATCTGCTCTATGCTATAGTGCTTTGCCCCTTCACTTGCGGAATGCTCTTCTCCCTGAAGCACAAGCAGGCACAGAAGAAAAAGCGCATTGATTTGGGATTTGCTCCCGTAATGCTTGATCCTATGATAACCGCAGGCTTCCTTGGCGTGCTTACTCTTTGTTATCTGCTGTACGTTTATTCACAGCTTGGATATTTCTTCTCCGCATTCGGCGGCAGTATTCCCAATTCCGTAAAAACGGCGGCGGCTTACGCGCGCAGAGGCTTTTTTGAGCTGTGCGCTATCTCCGTTATCAATTTTGCAAGTATAGCCCTTGCAATGTTTAAAACGAAGCAGCAGGGTGCTTACAGAGTATGCAAATGGATGGCGGTGTTCATTTCCGCGTTCAGTATAATGCTGATAGCCACTGCCCAGTCAAAAATGCTGCTGTATATCAAGCTGTACGGGCTTACCATGCGCCGTATGCTTCCAAGTATCTTTATGGTGTTGCTTGCTCTTGCCTTCGTTCTGCTTGCCATCCGCATAATAAAGGGGCGTTTCCCCTATATGCGCATTTTCGTTTCGGTGTGCGCCGTTACGCTCATACTTATGAATTTTGCGGATATGAGCGCCGTTGCTGCCAATTACAACGTTGAGGTGTATCTTAACAAGGATGCGGCGTGGCATACGAGCACCGTGGAGGTGGATTATCTTCGCTCCCTCGGCGAGCCTGCGCTTCCCGCGCTTGTGCGGCTTTATAAGGAAGCGGAGGATCCTTCGGTAAGGGATACGGCGAGCGCGGCGATAGATCGCATCCGATTGGATATAACGTTTGAAAACAAGGAAGACGGAGTCTTTAAGCGTAACTGGCGGGATTACAGCGTTGCGGGCCGCCGTGCGGATAAGGCGTACGACGAGTACGTTGAAGCCCGTCACGCAGATTCAAAGGACGTATATTTGGGCGAGAGCATTAAATAAGCGTCGCTTTTACGCCAAAATCTTTTTCATCTATGTAACCTGATAAATACAAAATTGCGGAGGCGTTCAGCCTCCGCAATTTTGCATTAAAAATGTAAGGATGGTGAAAAGCGTAGGGAACGGCGTCCTCGACGGTCCTTACGGTGCAGAATTCCATTCCGTGGCAGCTTTTACCAACGTTTTAAAGCTTTTGTAACAAGGAATACGGAACGAGCAATCGGCAATACCGTTCCAACGTAATATGTAAAGTCATGTTGCGGAAATGTAAAGCTGATGCGGTGGTTTTTGTGAGTGTTGTGTGCTACAATAGAAATACCGAATCTGAAGGAGGCGTCATAATGAAATTACCGGATAAAATAATTAAGCTGAGAAAAGCCCGCAATTGGTCACAAGAAGATCTGGCAGAAAAACTGAACGTATCCAGACAGGCAATCAGCCGTTGGGAAAACGGAACTGCACTTCCCGATGCACAAAACGTGTTGCAGATCGGCAAGCTGTTTGGTGTTACAACGGATTATCTGCTCAACGACGATTATGAAAGTGACGAAGATATTCCCGCCGTCCGGACCGCGGCAAAGGAAAATGAAAAGCTGTCTTTGGAAAAGAAACACCATCATTTGATTGCCGCTATTTGCTTCACTGTGGCTTGGCTTTGCTGGCTTATAAGTGTAGTGAATTATCATAATTATCTTCAATTGGGGCTTTCATGCGCTTGCCTTGGATTTTGCGCAGTGAACGCGGTTATTCAATTCACCTTGTTTTTCAAGAAAAGATAAATCGGGTTAAAACAATTCCGAGTCAACAAACAGCAAACCCCGACAAACCTTTAAAGTCTGTCGGGGTTGATCTTTGTTTTATGCGAATTCTTCTGCTGAAAGATCAGCACTCGAAATCTGCGCAGGAGCGGTCGCATACCACGGAGCTGACGAAGCTTGCGGCGGCAACGTGTGCGGGATGCACCTGATAGCCTGCAAGTGCTTCCTTGCTCTCAAGCTCGGAGTAAAGAAGCATATCTCCCGTGGAGGAGGGAATGGGATCGGTAATAACGTTAAGGCAGATAAGACCGGGAACAACGCCAACGAGCGCCTCCAGCTCTGCTTTTGCCTTTGCCTTTGCGGCGGCCTTCTCGCTATCGGAAAGCTCGGGCTTCAGTTTCCATACAAGTATGTGCTTAACCATTTTGTTTCTCCTTATACACTCATAATTATGGGAAGTATCATGGGCTTGCGCTTGGTTTCCTTGCTGATGAATCTTGCGATATCGTCTCTCAGCTTGCCCTTCATTTCCATCCAATCGGAAACGCCGCGGTCAAGGCAACCCTCTAATGCCGCAAGGGCGACCTGACGGGTCTCCTCCATCAGCTCCTCGGATTCTCGCACGTAAACGAAGCCGCGGCTGACGATGTCGGGGCCGCTTACAAGGAGCCTCTGCTCCATATCAACGGAAGCAACCACGACCACAAGACCGTCCTGGGAAAGATGCTTTCTGTCGCGGAGAACGATATTACCAACGTCACCGACTCCGAAGCCGTCAACGAGAAGCTTGCCGCTGGGAACGGTTCCGTTAAAGCGCATACTGTCCTTATCTACTTCGATGACCTTGCCGATCTCGGAGATAAGCACGTTGCTTTCGGGCATACCCATAAATTCCGCAAGCTTTTTGTGATTCACAAGATGACGGTATTCTCCGTGGATCGGAATAAAGAACTTGGGGCGGAGAAGCGCGTGCATAAGCTTAAGCTCCTCCTGGCAGGCGTGACCTGATACGTGTACGTCGGCAACGGCATCGTAAAGCACGTTAACTCCTCTTGCCAGCAGAGAATTGATGACCTTGCCCACCAGCTTTTCGTTTCCGGGAATGGCATTTGCACTGATAACCACCAGATCGCTTGAAGAGAGGGTAACTCTGTCGTGCTCGCCGCTTGCCATACGGGAAAGGGCGGACATGGGCTCGCCTTGGCTGCCCGTGGTAATAAGGGTGAGCTGATCGGGCTTGTATTTTTTTATCTCGTTAATATCAATAAGCACTCCGTCGGGCACCTGCATATAACCGAGCTCCACGGCGGCGCCAACGATGTTTATCATACTGCGTCCCGTAACGGCAACCTTTCTTCCGTAGCGGGCGCTGGTGTTGATTATCTGCTGAACGCGGTGCACGTTGGAGGAGAAGGTTGCAATAACGATCCTCTTGTCCGCGTTTCTTTCAAAGATTCCCTCAAGGGATTGACCTACCTTCTTCTCGGAGGGGGTAAAGCCGGGGCGCTCCGCATTGGTGGATTCGCACATAAGAAGCAGAACACCGCGGTTGCCGATCTCACCAAGTCGGGTCAGATCCATCATCTTGCCGTCGATTGGGGTAAGATCAAGCTTGAAGTCGCCGCTGTGAACGACGGTACCCACGGGGGTCTTGACGGCGATACAGCAGGCGTCTGCAATGGAGTGGTTAACTCGGATAAACTCTGCAGAGAATGCACCAAGCTGAACGGTATCGCCCGCGTTTACGCAAACAAGCTCGGTGGAGAAGGGAAGACGATGCTCGGAAAGCTTCTTTTCCACGATCCCGAGGGTAAGACGCGTGCCGTAAATGGGGGGATTGATGGAGCGGAGCACGTAGGGAATAGCGCCAACGTGATCCTCGTGGCCGTGGGTCAGAAGAATTCCTCTGATCTTTTCGGCGTTCTGCTCCAGATAGGTAATATCGGGAATTACAAGATCGATGCCGGGCATTTCCTCATCGGGGAAGGCAATTCCGCAGTCGATAACTATAATGTCGTTGCCGTATTCAAGTACGGTCATATTCTTGCCGATCTCGCCGAGACCGCCGAGCGCCATGACCTTTAATTTTGCTTTAGTTTTTTTTGCCATAAAATCTCCTTTTATAGTATTTGCCTGAAGGCGTGTATGTAGTTTCGGTAATGAAAAAGGGCACAGCTGTGCCCATAGCAAAATGCGCGCAAAAAGCACGCAAAAATCGCCCGTTATAACGGGCATTTGGGTGGCGATAATAACGGTATAACGACCCCCGTTAAGATTCTGCCACGCCTTGCTATTGTTCACGAACACGAAATCAACTGGTATTATACAACAGTTAGGGAAAAAAAGCAATACCAAATGAAAATTATCACTAAAAAATAATAAGCAGAGCAACACCCCAGAGTGCACAGGCAAGTCCTATACCGATAAAAAAGTATTGCAGCTTCTTTTTCCTGTTCAGCTTCACGAATGCGGGGGCGGCGGCAAGATCGCTTTGCTCGATTATTCTTTGCGCCTCTGCAACGATATCCCTCATTCCGCACGCCCTGTCCGTATCGCGCATAATAAAATACGCCTCCTCAAAAAGCTCGCTTTCCTGCCCCTTAACAAGCAGCACGTTTTTCTTGCAGCCTTTCACGCGCTCACCCCTTTCCGCGGATATTTTTGCCATATAAATGCGGTGTTATTCCGATAGCAGAAAATGTAAATAAAAGAATTTTTTGTTGACTTTGGAAATAAAATGTGATACTATACGGGTGTGACTGTCGCATTTTGGCGAGTTTTTTCACTGAATGACGGTTGCGGAAGAATTAAGGCAAGCTTGCGTAAAAGAAAGGAGTACCCAATGAAATCCACAGGTATCGTTCGCCCCATCGACGATCTTGGCAGAATCGTGCTTCCCATAGAGATCAGAAAGAACCTCAACCTTGGCTCCAGGGATTCTCTTGAAATATTTATAGACGGCAACAGAATAGTTCTTCAGAAGTATCAGCCGGGTTGTCTTTTTTGCGGCAACGCAGACGATCTGTGCTTTTATAAGGGTAAGCTGGTGTGCCGTGAGTGCATAGAGGCTCTCGGCAAAGTGCACAACTGATAAAACGAATATAAAAACCGAGGAAATGACCTTTCCTCGGTTTTTTGTTTACGTGGCGGAGGTTCGGCTTCCCGCCCCTGCGGAGAGCTCTTTTTGAGAGCCTCCCTTGTGTAAAGGTTTCGCGGTGGTGAATGACAGTCCGGTGTACAGCACGCCCGTAGGGCGAGCGATAGGTTTTTCCTTTTTTCGCAACGCAAGTTGCGCCAAGAGCCGCGAAAGGACCGAGCGCACGAGACGGTGGATTTGCCGCAGGGAAAGACGGAGGGATTGTGGAGGAGCAATGAACAATCCCCCACCGCTTCGCGGAGCCCCCTTTGCACAAAGGGGCCTTAAGTTAGTTTGCCTTCTGGGTACACCTCATCCGTCAGCCTCCGGCTGCCACCTTCTCCCGCCGGAGAAGGCTCGGACGACCAATGGTCGCCCCTACAACCCATTTTTTTCCTTTTTATTATCCCTTCTTGAAGTTCTAAGGGGGTGGCGGGGGATTTCTTTCAAGAAATCCCCCCCGCGTTTTCTCTCGTTCACTAACTTCCCGCGTCTTCCTTCGTTCTCTAACTACCCTCAGGCTTTTTCGCGGTTTTTTGTGTGCTTGAGGGAGTATTCGCTTGGTGTCATACCTTTATCCTCTGCGAAGGCACGGTTGAAATTGCGGAGAGAGCCAAAGCCGGAGGAATAGGCGGCGGTCGTTACCGTGGCACCGCTTTTCAGCAGCTTGCAGGCTTCGTCGATTCGGAGGGTACGAAGCAGACGCGAAAAGGATATATTCAGTCTGTCGTTGAAAAGATGAGAAATATGGAACTTGCTCAGATGCAGATCGGATTCCAAAGTTTCAAGGGTGATGGGCTCACGGAAATGCTCTCCGCAATAGGCAAGTATGCGCCCCTCGGAGGAGATGTCCTTAGATGACGGAACAAGCTCCAGATTTGGGAGTATAGTGCCGAGGAGGATGGCAAGATGCCCTGCCGCTGTTGGAGGGCCGAAGAGAGTTTTGCTTTTGTTTTCCTTGATTGCCATATGCATATGCTCTTTTACCGTTTCGTTGTTATACAGCCCTTTTATAATGGGGGAAGCGGGGCGATAAGAGGCAAAGGTATCTTTAAAGAGGGGAAAATATGCTGGAGGGAGCATAAAAGTCAGATTTTTAACGGGAGAAACTACGGAGCGGTAAGAATGGATAACGTTGGGAAAAACGAGCACTGCATCTCCGGGCTCCATTTTGTACGTAACGAAGTCTACCGTCACCTCGCACTCTCCATCCGTTACCGTAAGCAACTCAAGATAGCTGTGAAAATGCGGCGGATATTCCACCTTTATCCTTTCCCAGGTACAGAGATCGTTCCAGGTGTTTTCATACATGGAATCAAGCTTTTCCATTGTTGCCTCCTTACCAAAACCGCAATATTTGTCTTGTCGTCTTTATCTTTTGTCTTGCATTATATCATCAAAATAGTGTATTGTAAAGGAGAAAAAGCAATTCTTTTTGGAGATATTTATGAAAAAAGCATTAAAGCGAGCTTCCATTGCTCTGCTTTTGCTTGGTATTTTGTCCTCCTGCGGCGGGGGTGGCGTTGCCGATACCACCTTGCCCGAGGCAACGGACGAGCCGAGCATTACCGAAATAACGACGGAAGCGGAAACGACGGAGGCGCCAAAGAAAACGGAGGACGTTATGATAGACAGCATTTCCGTGCTTAATACAGCCCACGGTGTGGGCTCTCACAACGGCAAGACCGCCACGAGCTCTCTGGAGTTTGACTTCAGAACGGGGAAGATCTTCAAAAGCACCGAGCTTATCGGCGACAGCTCCTATTATCCCCGCCTTAAGAAGCTTGCTGACGGAAGCTATATAATGTTCTTCCAGAACGGACGCTGGGGTCCCGATATATACTATAAAACGAGCACAGATCTTGCCGAATGGTCAAAGCCCGTTCCGCTGTTTTCTTCCTATAAGAGCCAATGGGGAGATACGCGCGCCTTTGCAACGGCAGACGCCGCAGTGCTTGATAACGGCGATATTTTAGTGGTGTGCTGCTATCGAAGTCTTGAAAATTACACCAAAAAGCCCGAGCGCAACGGTCTTATGATGAAGCGCTCCACCGATAACGGAAAGACCTGGTCAGATGAAGAGATAATATACGTTGGCACCACCTGGGAGCCTTGCGTTTTGCAGCATTCAAGCGGAGAGGTGCAGGTATATCTCACTCACACGGCACCCTATATCGCACTTTACGGCTATAATAACACAATACGTTCTTCGGGCTCTGCCATACTTCGTTCCAAGGACGGCGGCAAGACCTTTACCCCCAACGTTACCGCCGCGCCCTTTGAGGCAGACAGAGTAATGCAGTGCTACGTTGGCGATCTTAACGGCATAAAGATCTTCAACGATCAGATGCCCGTTGCCATTGAGCTTGCGGACGGCACTATTGCCGTTGCCTGCGAAACACAGACCATTGATAAGAAGTTCGGAATCTCTCTTGGCTGGTCTTACGATAATTTTGCTGTTCCGCTGAAGATAGACGAGGTTGGCCCCAAGGACAGAGAGACCCGCTTTATAACGGGTGTTGCGCCTTATCTTGCGGTTTTTGAAAGCGGAGAAACTCTTCTTTCCTACACCCGCGGCACCCTTTTCCGCATAAGAATGGGAAATGAAAAGGCAAAGGGCTTTGATAAGGAGATACTTCCTATGGAGGGAAAAGCAACCTCCCTCTGGGGTGCTCTTGAGATAACGGACAGCCACAAGGTGACGTTCGTTACGGATTATCAGCCCACCCCCTCCGATAACAATACCTACAGCCTTCTTACCATGGGAAGCTGCTATCTTAATCACGATCTCACCGCAAAGCGCATGACTCCAACTCTGGACGGAAACGGCGAGGATTGGAAGGATAACAGAGACGCGCTGTTCCTCGGCTCCGTTTCACAGGCGCAGTGCAGTTTCCGCTTTGCCTGCGACGATGAAAACGTTTATATTCTCTGCCAGCGCCTTGACGAGTATATTAACAAGGGCGAGGATGAAGAGGTGCTGTATCTTTCCTGCAGCGACGGTAAATTCTACAAGCTCACCGTCGGATGCGAGGGTGTAGAGCAGTTTATGGTAAACGAGGGAGGGCAGTACAGCCGCAAGGATGCGGACGGGATCAAATGTGCAGTTGCCCTTAACGGCAAGATCGGCAAGAAGGGCGGAGCTGATAACGGATATTCCGCCGAGATCGCCGTACCCCGCAGTATGATAGGCTTTGACGGCATGCTCCGATTCGGTGCCCTGCTGAAGAATAAGGACAAGGACGGAAGCTTTGAAAACGACAGCTTTTCTTCCGTTGATCTTGAAAAAGTCGATACTTGGTTTGAAATAAACTTCGATTAAGGAGAAAAATATGAAAAGAACGGTTGCTTTATTGCTTTTGGCTACAATGCTTCTTACTGCCGTTTCCTGCGGCGGAGGGAAGCCTGCGGTCACCACGCCCGCGGTGACGGATCCCACCGTTACCGATGCCCCCGTAACGGATTCTCCCGTAACCACCGAATATCCCGAAATGCCCGAGGATATGGATTTTGACGGTTATGAGTTCGTTATGCTTATGTCGGGACTGAGCGTAAACGATTTTAACGATTTTGCCTCCGATAACGCAGGCTTTGCCGTTGTTAACGAGGCAATATTCGACCGCAACTCCCGCGTTGAGGATATGTTCAAATGCACGATAACCAACGTAAAGGAGCTTGCCGCTTCCTGGGGTAACGGCCCCGGCTTCAAGCGTATGCGTGACGATTACGTTGCAGGTGAAAGCTCCTACGATATCTGTGCGGTAGGAACCTTCGACGCACCTCAGGTTGCGCTTAACGGCTATGCGTACGATCTTAATGAGATGCCCTATATAGATCTTACCCGCGGTTGGTGGGATCAGCAGGCAAACAAGGATCTTTGCGTTGGCGGCAAGATGTACTATACCACGGGAGATATCAGCGTCGTTGATAATCTTGCTACTCACTGCATCCTTTTCTCCAAGAGCATTGCAGAGGAAAAGCAGATCACCGATATATACGAGCTCGTAGAAAATAAAAAGTGGACCTACGACAAGTTCGAGGAATATGTCCGTATGGTTTCTAACAACTTGAACGGCGACGATAAGATGGATGAAAACGACCGCTTCGGCGTTCTCTCCTGGAACGACGCGCTTCAGGCTTCTCTTGCGGGCGCAAAGTCCAAGATCGCAGGCGTTGGTGAGGACGGCAAGATAGTTCTTACCATGTACAGCGAAAAGAATATTGCTCTCGTAGAGCAGGTGACTGATCTGCTGTTCGATACGGATTACAGCTACAATTACGTAAACCGTACCACAAGCGGAAGATGGCAGGATAAGATGGCGCCCATGTTTGCCGACGGTAAGGCACTGTTCTTCACTACTATGTTCAGCACCGTTCCGCTTCTCCGCGATTCCACTATGGACTTCGGTATTATTCCTTATCCTATGTTCAACGAGGAGCAGGGCGAATACGGTGGATATCTTGCAGCTACGTATTCCGTTATGTACTGCGTTGAGTCCTTCGTTGAGGACGAGGAGATAACGGGCGCTATCACCGAGATGCTTGCTTATCTTTCCAGAGAGATAGTTACTCCCGCGTATTACGAGCAGACCCTTAAGGGCAGGGACGTCCGCGACGACGAAAGCAAGGCTTGCCTTGATATAATCTTTGCATCCCGCACCTTTGACCTTGGCATATATTATACCATCGGCGATTTCACCGGTAAGCTTACGAATATGATGAAGGCAAGCAAGAACGATTTCGTCAACATCTATGAGACGGGAAAGCGTTCCGCCGAAGTAAAGATCAAGACAATTAACACCCAATTTGCAGAGAATAACGGAGAGGAAAAGTAAATGACGAAGGAACAGATCAAAGCAATTATAGACCAAATGACCGTGGAGGAAAAGATCTCCTTTTGCTCCGGTCACGACGCGTGGCATGCGGAATCTCTTGCGCGCCTGGGCGTGCCGGAGATAATGATGTGCGACGGCCCTCACGGCCTCCGTAAGCGCGCAAAGAACGAAAAGGGCGAGTACTACACCGTAAAGGCGACTTGCTTTCCCCCTGCCTGTGCTATGGCAAACTCCTGGGATCCCTCCCTTGCGGAGACCGTGGGCAAGTACATAGCCGAGGAATGCAGAGCAGAGCAGGTATCCATTCTTCTGGGCCCAGGTATGAACATTAAGCGTTCTCCCACCTGCGGACGTAACTTTGAGTATTATTCCGAGGATCCGTATCTTTCCGGAAAGATCTCCTCTGCGTTCATCCGCGGCGTGCAGGGAGAGGGCGTTGCCGCCTGCGCAAAGCACTTTTTCGTAAACAATCAGGAGACCCGCCGTTTTTCTTCCAGTGCAAATCTTTCCGAGAGAGCGCTTCACGAGATATATCTGCCCTCCTTCGAGATGGCGGTTAAGGAAGCGGGCGTTGAGACCGTTATGCACTCCTATAACCGAGTAAACGGTCAATACGCGGGAGAGAACAAGGAGCTGATTACCGATCTTCTGCGCAAAAAATGGGGCTTTGACGGCTACGTAATGAGCGACTGGAACGCAATAAGCGACCGCGTTGCCGCTTATAAGGCGGGAACCGACGTGGAGATGCCCCCCTCAAACGGTATACGTGACGCCGAGGTGCTTGAGGCGTACAGAAACGGCGAGATCACCATGGAGGAGATCGACAATTCCGTTGCAAACGTGCTTGGCGTTATCTTCCGCCATCTGCCTGAAGAGGGCAAGGGTTCCTTCTCCGCAGAGGAGCATCACTCTGCTGCCGCAAAGGCAGCAGAGGAGTGCATGGTGCTTCTCAAGAACGATGGCGTGCTTCCCTTTGAAAGCGGAAAGCCTCTTGCGGTTATCGGCGGCTTTGCAAAGAAGCCTCGCTTCCAGGGCGGCGGCTCCAGCCACGTAGAGCCTCTTCGCGTTGACGATATCACGGAGTATCTTAATGCGGAAAACGGCGTTGAGATAACCTATGCACCCGGTTACGATGAAAAGCATAATACGAATGCGGAGCTTATCGCAGAAGCAGTTGAAGCGGCAAAGGCTTGCGGCAGAGCAATTGTTTTTGCGGGTATGCCCGATTCCTACGAAACCGAGGGACGCGACCGCAGACACATGAAGCTTCCCCCTGCTCATAACGAGTTAATAAAGGCTGTATGTGAGTCGTGCGATAATGTTGTGGTCGTGCTTATGGCAGGCAGCCCCAACGAGCTTCCCTGGGTAAACGAGGCACCCGCTATACTTCACGCATATCTCGGCGGTCAGGCTCTTGGCGGTGCCGTTGCCAGAATAGTATTCGGCAAGGTAAATCCCTCCGGTAAGCTTGCGGAGACCCATCCCGTTCGATTTGAGGATAATCCCGCGTACCTCAACTTCCCCGGCGACGGAGATGAGTGCTTCTACGGCGAGGATATTTACGTTGGCTACCGTTGGTACGATAAGCGCAAGATGGACGTGCTTTTCCCGTTCGGACACGGTCTTTCCTATACGAAGTTTGAATACACCTCAATAAAGGCAGAGGGCAAATCCGTTACCGTCACCGTAAAGAACGTTGGCGGCGTGAAGGGTAAGGAAACTGTTCAGCTTTACGCATCCGCTTGTCCTCATCCCGTTATCTCCACCTTCGTCGGCGAGAGCTCCTTTGGCTTTGCAAGACCCGAAAAGTGGCTCGTTGGCTTCAAGAAAATAGAGCTTGAAGCGGGAGAAGAGAAGAGCGTGACCTTTGAACTTTGCGACCGCGCCTTCTCCGTATACGATGCAAAGATAGGTGACTTCCGCGTTATCGGCGGAGATTACGATATTATTGCCGCTGCTTCCTCAAGAGATCTGCGTTGCAGTACCAAGGTAAGCGTGGAGAACGAGGTGACCGTTCCCGTTATCACCAAGAACACCACCTTTGAGGATCTCTTCTACGATAAGCGCTTCCCCAAGCATATCGTTGACGAGCTTGTAAAGGCTGTTATCCCCAACGCAAACGATAATAACGGCGAGGGTCTTGATTTTGACGCTATGCGTAATCAGAACGGCTACGTTCTTCGCATGAAGATCACCTCCATCAAGTGCGGCAAGAGCCTTGCCGAGCTTATAGAAAAGGCAAACGCCGATATCCGCGAGTATTACGGAAAATAATAAAATGCATCGTCCCCTGCAGACCTCATTGCCTGCAGGGGATTTACTTTTTTGAAAAACGATGATATAATCAGCTTGAAAAGGCTTTTTAACTTATATGCTTTTTAACGGGGGATTATATGAAACGTCTGGCTGCTCTATTTCTTTTGTTAATGCTTTTGCTGCCGCATCGGTCGGTCTTTGCTTCCGACGGCGTTATCTATGAAAACGATTTCTCCGACCCTGCGACCATATCCGATTTTTCTCAGTACCGCCACGAGTGGGTAATTAAGGACGGCGCCCTCCGCTGTACCTCCAAGACTCTTGATAAGAGCGTTACCGACTCCTTTTCGCATATTCTCTATAACGCAAAAGAGCCTCTTGCGGATTACGTGGTGGAGGTGGATTTTATGAACGCAACCACCACGGGCGGAATCGTTTTCCGCGCGGACGGTAATCGTGCAAGCCATATTAAAAACGGATTTTTCGGGTATATTGCCTTTGGTGCTTCCACGGGCAACAAGGGGGCCTTCGGCCACGCAAACGCCGCAGGTGCGTGGGGAGGAAATATCAACGTGGGTGCCGTTGCCTACTCTCCCGGTGACGATATACATATAAAAGTGATCGTTAAAGGCAATTACGTTAATATTGAAATGACTAATATTGCCACGGGAAAGGTGGTATACGCATATACCTATTCCATCGGCTCAGATCCTGAGCATACTCAATGGAAAAGCGGAACGGTTGGATTCAGGCTTAACGGAACCTCGGGTTTCTTTGATAACTTCAGGATAAGCTCGGCAGAGAATGTTTCCGTTCCATCGGATGTTCCCGCAGAGGATTACGGTGCAGGTGTTTCCTTCGTATCTCATACGGGCAGATATATGCTTGAAAAGCCTTTGCCAAAGATGCCTTATACCTTTGAGGCCACTATGTATTTCCCATATACGGCGTCATCGGATTATACTCATATCATTCTATCCAATTTTCAACGGGGGAAGTCGGGATTCATTTTTGAGATCACCAAGGGCGGTCAGCCTTCTCTGATGTTTTACGACGAGAAGGACGTGCGCACCCGCTATACCTTTTCGGGCGTTAACGTTTATAACGGTGAAAAAACTCACATCGCGATAGCTTGCGACATAAGTAAAAAAAGCATCAGCTGCTATGAAAACGGAATTCTTGCCCAGACCCTCAGTCTCACTGTGGACCCCGCCGATTTCTGCGCGGAATATATCAATCTTGGTACTGATCACCGTGAAATAAATCTTAATCTGTTCAGCGGAGCGCTTATAGACGTTGCCTGCTATTCCGACGTGCGGACGGCAGAGGAGATAAGGGCGGATATGGAAAAGCCCCAAGGGGACGGACTTCTTTTGCACTACGATATGGCAAATTCAGCATACGGAGATAATATTACCGATCTCAGCCCAAGCGGATGCAACGCAATATTTGAAAAATATTGGCTTGACGAGGTTGACGGCGTTGATAATTATGCCTATTCCATTGCGGTGGTGGGAGATACGCAGCATAACGTTCAGTATCAGCCGGATACCTTTGCTAAGCTTTACGATTGGCTTGCCGCAAACGCAAGCGCCAAAAAAACGGCGTTTATGCTCGGCCTCGGAGATATAACCAACGACAGCACGGACGAGCAATGGAAATACGCCGTGGAAAATATGGAAAAGCTTGACGGGATCATTCCTTATGCTCTTACAAGAGGAAACCACGATAAAGAGGACGCGTATTCGCTGAAATTCAGAGGCACCGCTTACGAGAAGGCTGTCGGCAAAAATTTTCTTTCAACCATAGCAAATTCCTGGCAGACCTTTAAAGCGGGAAAGGTGAATTATCTCGTTATTACTCTTGACTATAACCCGTCTGATACTGAGCTTGCGTGGGCAAAAAAGGTAGCAAACTCTCATCCTTACCACAGAGTTATTGTGATAACCCACTCAAATCTTGACTCAAGAGGAGAGCTTTCCGCCCACGGCGAGAATATTTGGAGCAAGCTTGTTAATGCTTGCCCCAATATAGAGATGGTCCTCTCCGGCCACGTTTTTAACGATAAGATAGTTGAGACCGTAAGCCGCGGAAAAGCGGGAAATAAAGTAACGCAGTTTATGATAAACGGACAGTGCGTGGACTGTACCCGTATATATGCGGATGAGTCTGCGGCGGGACTCGTTGCCATGTTCTATTTTGATGAAAGCGGAAGAAGGCTGAGTATCCGTTATTATTCCACTTCTCTTGACAAGTACTTTATGGAATGCAATCAGTATGAGACCGCCGTGGGAAATATTGCCGGAGACACGGACTACGACGGTAAGGTTACCCTTGCCGATACCTTTGCGATCTATAAAGCGGTGACCGAGGAAAAAGTGTGCTATAACGGTGACGTAAACGGCGATCTTGCTCTTGATGCAAAGGACGTGCTGCTTACGATCAACCATAGGATAGTTGAGCACCTCATCGGTAAATAAGCTCCGAGCCCCTTTCGTGATGCCGTGGCATCACGAAAGGGACTGTTTTGACGTGTTTCACATTTTGAAATAAAATGCATCAACAGTATATTGTTTTTCGTTTCATTTTCAGATATAATAATTACGTTGATTGATATTTATATTCTCTCTCAAATACCGATACGGAGGAGAAAAATGAAAAAGCTTATTATTTTTTTGCTTTGCTCCGTTGCCTTAACTGCGATTTTGCCCTTTGGGGGTGTTACGGCAGCGGCGGGGAACGACGTTGTGTATTTAAAGGACAAGGGAACGGGTGACGGATCATCTGCGGCTTCTCCCGTCGGCACTCTTGAAGATGCCTTTGCCGCCCTTGATCTTTCAAAGGATTGCACCGTAGTCGTCTGCGGTGAATTCAATCAGACCAAAAAGTTCAAATACGGCGGAGCTGATTTTACGGGAAGCGTTACCTTTACCTCCGTCTACGGCGGAAAGGATTATGCAAAGACGGGCGGCGCCGTATTCAAGGTTCGCGGCGTGCAGTTTGCCTGCTCGGGAAAGACGATATTCCGCGATATAAAGATCGAAGCGCTTGACAGTAATTATTCAATTATAGGCCGCCACCATCCCGTTATTATGGGCGAGAACGTAATTATAAGCGGCAGTAAGCTCAAGGGCGGCAATACCTCCAATTCCATCTGTATATACGGCGGATATTATTCCGGCTACGGTGACCCAACATCTTCTTCAAAGGATACGAGCATAACCGTGCTTTCGGGTACTAACTATTATCTCGTGCCGTATTCCAGAAGTATGAAGGGTAGTTACAGCGGAACCGCCAATATCAAGCTTGGCGGAACTGCGTCCGCTGTCGTTCACGGCTCTGCCATAAGCGCATCCTCTCCCACTCTCGGCACCGTAAAGGTGGAGGTTGCCGATTCCGCAACGGTCAAGGTCTTTTACGGAGCAACGGAGAAGGCGACCGTGGGAGGCTACGAGTTTACCTGGACGGGCGGAACCATTACGGAGGTGCAGTGGAACTGCAAGTATTCCTCGGGTGCCGATCTTAAGGTAACGGGCCAAAGGATCCTTAACGTCAGCGAGAACGTAAAGTCTGCCGCAAATTACGGCGAGATCGCCTCTCAGTTTGACGAGGTAAGAGTAATTGAGAACACGGATACCTACGAGACCGTAAAGAACGCGCAGACCGTGTATCTGAAATCGGGCGCAAAGGGCGACGGCTCCTCCGCGGAAACCCCCCTCGGCAGTCTTGACGCTGCTTATAACGCCCTTGATCTTTCAAAAGACTGCACCATAGTCGTCTGCGGCAAATATACCCAGACGGGAAATTTTGATTACGGTAAGGATTATACGGGAAGCGTTACCGTTACTTCCGTGTACGGCGGCACCGATTATCGCAAGAGCGGTGCGGGCTTTTCTTCTGGGGCTTACAGCTTTGCCTGCCGCGGAACAACGGTTCTTGAAAATATAAACTTTAACTGCACGGGTGCGTATTATCTGCTCGTTGCTCAGCACAATCCCGTTACTATCGGCGAGGGCGTGAATATCACGGGCGCCGCGCTTAAGGGCGGCAGCGTGGAGAAATCCTTTGCCGTTATCGGCGGTTATGCAAGCGGCGTTGGCAGTGCAACCGCACTTGACGAAAGAGATACCAATATAACCGTGCTTTCCGGCTCAAAGCTTTATATCGTTGCGTATTCCAGACAAATGGTCGGAGATTATCCCGGTACCGCGCACATTAAGATCGGCGGTAACGCAGACGTTTCCGTGCTTCACGGCTCTGTTGCTTATTACAGATCCACCATCGTCGGCAACGTTGAGATCGAGATCTGCGATAACGCAAAAATAGGAACCTTCTACGGCTGCACTCAGGTGACTACCGCAAGCTCCTACAGATTTATCTGGCGCTCCGGCAGTATCAATAAGTTTGAATGGAATTGCACCGCAACTGCGGGCGCAAAGCTTACGATCCTTGAAAAAACGGAGCTTTACGCATCCGAGGATGTAAAGAAAAATTCCAATTTCAAAGCTATATCCGCAAAATTCGATGAAGTAAAGGTCGTATCGGAATACGTACCGAGAGAGGATTCGAACGGCAATACGGACGGCGCAAAGATTCCCGTTATAAAGAATTATAAGGGTTACGGAGAGGGGCTTTCCTCCCTCGGACTTCTTGATGCAAGTGCCATCTCAAAGGACTATAACGGCGCTATTGCCAGAATAGACGCTCTGGTGCAGGTATTACGCGCCATGGGCAAGGAGGACGAGGCTCTTGCGGGAAGCTACAGCCACCCGTTTAAGGACGTTCCCGAGTGGGCAGACAAATACGTTGCTTACGCCTATGCAAACAAAATAACGTACGGCGTATCCGAGACTCTCTTTGCTCCCGACGAGGCGGCAACCTGCGCTCATTATCTTACCTTCCTCCTCCGTGCCATGGGTTACAGCGATGCGGCGGGAGAGTTCGTATGGAGCGAGCCCTTTGCTCTGGCACAAAGTGTCGGCATAACCTCCGAGCTTCTTGATACTTCTGCAAGCTTCGGCATCGGAAACGGCTATAAATACGCCTGGAACGCCCTGTACGCCACCGCAAAGAGCGGAAGGACGTTGAAGGACGATATGATCCTTGCGGGAGTATTTACCGAAAACGAGCTTGCGGCGGCAGGAAAAAAAGCAGAAAATGCCGTTGAGTTTTCCGCAACGAAGCTGAAGGCAGAAAACGGATATTACGTTCTGCCCATCGCAACCTACGAGGATAAGACAAAAGCGGGACTTCTGGCCCAGTTCGTCGGTTTTACTTCGGGATACGAGTTCGTTCAGAATTCCGACGGAAGCGCAACCCTCTCTATGCCCGACGAATGGTTTGAGCTGTGCAACGGTCCCTTTGCGGAGCCGAACGCTCACAGCAAGCGCGAGGATAAGCTCCTCAGAAACAAGGAAACGGGTCTGTGGGAGCTTTGGAGCGACGATGATTACAGCATAGACATACTTGACCAGTACATGCTGCGCGATATGTACGATAAATACGGAACCTTTGCCTCAAGGATGATAACCGACGGCTGGGTGAAGTACGACGTTTACGATATGGGCGGCGGTCACAGAAGCTACGGCGCCTACGGCCTTATGAAAAAGCACGGATATCTGCCTTCCTTTGCGGGTAGCGTGGAGTACGGCAATATGTACAGCGTAAACGGCGAGCCCTATATCGGCAACGAAACTCTCGGTATGAGCGCGGCAGGTATGCCAAACGTTGCCGCTGCTCAGGCAAGAGTGTTCGGCAGCGCAACCAGCGACCGTGATCCCACCCGCTGGCTTGAATACTTTACGGCTCTCATTTCAATGGGATATCTTGAATCCGATATTCCCGCTATGATGCGCGAGGCACAGCACGTGTTCGTTGAGGGAAGCTGGCAGTGGGAGGTAGTTGACAAGGTATTTGAGATATACGAAAAATATCCCGACGATTGGCGCCGTGCTGTCATTCACGCAACCACGGAATGCTGGCAGAACCATTACGATAACAGCAAGCCTGTTGCGGAATCCTCCCAGAACTGCGCAATGATACTTATCGGTCTTCTTTACGGAGAAGGAGATTTCTACGAGACCTGTAAGATAATGAGCCTTGCGGGACACGGCGGCGACAGCACCACTCCCGTTGGTCTTTCCGCTGCCGCCGTTATCTGCGGCTGGGAGGGAATAGACGAGGAATCCAAAAAGATAATAAACGATAAGCTGTGGCAGGACGGCAAGGGCGTTATCGTTAATCTGACCCTTGACGGTATTGCCGAGGCTTATTGGATGTTCAGCGTGAACTTGCCCGACCGCATCGGAATGCAGGAGCTGCTTGATCTTTACAAGCAGAACTTTGAATCCAATCTTCTTGCAAACGGCGGCAAGATCGAAAACGGCAATTATTACATTCCCGAGAACACGCTCGCCGTAACCGATACGGTATTTGCCGACGAATTTGAGCACGGAACTCTTGATGGTTACACCGTTAAGGGCGAAGTTGAGAATACGGTGGGCTCCTATTCGGGCGAGAGAGGCGCAAAGCTTATTGGCGGGAGCTCAGTCTCCTCTATTGAAAGAACCCTTACGGGTCTTACTCCCGGTGCTTCCTACCGTCTTTCCGCGTTTATCTCCAGCGCCGCAGACGTTACCGCAAAGATGTACGTTGTAAACGGCGGCGAGAAATCCTACGTTTCCGTCTACGATCAGGCATACTACGTAAAGCGCGAGCTCGTGTTCACTGCAACCTCCGATACCGCCGTTATCGGTTTTTCCATCCCTGCGGGGCTTTCATCCCATAAGTACGCTGTCATCGACGAGGTATACGTGATACGCGTTGAGGAAAAGAGTGCGGGAAGTGTGGAGTTTGAAAGCAAGAGCGCAACCAACCGTTATTCCGGCACCGTTGCCTTTGATATCAAGGCAAACGAGCATAAGGAATATTACCTTAAGATCACCTTTGAGAATACATACGACGTTACCGTGCGCGGTAAGATCACCGTAAACGGCAAGAGCTACGCCACCGCCCCCTTCCATCCGACGGGTGAAGAGGGAATGGGGGTCGTGTATATTCCCGTTCTTGCGGAGGAAAAGGCTGAATTTAAGGTAAGAATAGACTTTGCATCCCAAAGCCTTACCGTCCACAGCGCAGAGCTTGTGGAGATCAAGGACAGATGGTAACATAGAATAAGGGGATGTAAAAAAAGTCCGGACCGTAAAAAAGAGAAAAAAACATCGAAAACACAAGGGCTTCAATGTTCTAAAAGCGTTTTGTCAAAGGTAAGAAAAACTCAAAAATGAGTTTTTCTGTAAAATTCTCTTTTTTACTACGGGACAAAATCCACCCTCGACGTACGCCAGTACGCCTCACGGGTGGATATTTGCCCGTTCCAGCCATTTTTTCCTATCCCCTTGGCCATTTAAAGGGGGTGTAAAGAAACTGAGTTTCTTTACACCCCCTTATTTTTACTTTCCCTCAAGGGTAAGCACAAATCCGTCCTTGCCGGGAGAGCATAGATCGCCGCCGATTATGCGGTTTTTATACACGATAACGGTTGCGTACACGTCGCCTGTGGCGTCTGGCTTGTTTATTACCTTGTAGGTATAGCGCATGGCTTTTCTGCCCGCGTATTTGGTAAGATCAAGCCCCTGGCGCTTCTGTATCTCGTTATAGCTTGAAAATACCCGGTCGAATTCCGCAGGCAGGCGCACCTCTTCCTCCTCGGGCGTTTCCTGAACCTCCCAGCCAAACTGCTTCAAAAAGCCTATTCTGTCCTCGTTGGTTTTGATCTTTACGTAGCTTATCTCCTGCCCCTCCGCCTGAGCGGCAAGGGTATCGTCCCCGTATACGGGGATCATAACGGCAAGAGAAACAAGCAGTACCGCCGCCAGCAATACGATGCCGAACAGCTTCAAAGTCGTTGCGCGCAAAGCATAAATAAACATAGAGTATCCTTTTCCCGACGGCAGAGCCGCGTTTTTTTGATACAGTATATTAAAAACTTGTGGGAATTATTCCCGTTTCTATTGATTGCGCAAAGCTGTTGTGATAAAATGTAAAAAAACAGGCGGAGGTTGTTATGAAGGTAACTATCATGGGTGCGGGAAGCACCGTATTCTCCAAAAACGTTATTGGCGATATTATGCTGACCCCCACGCTTCGCGAGTGCGAGATAGCGCTTTACGATATAGACGGAAAGCGTCTTGACGAGTCTATGCTCGTTGCAAATTCCCTTAATTCATCGCTTAACGAGAACAGGGCGGTTATCAGAAAGTATCTTGGCGTTGAGAACCGCAAGGAGGCTCTCCGCGGTGCGGATTTCGTTGTTAATACCATTCAGGTAGGTCTTTACGATCCCTGTACTATTCTGGATTTTGAGATCCCCAAAAAGTACGGCTTGCGCCAGACCATCGGTGACACTCTCGGCATCGGCGGTATATTCCGCGGTCTGCGTACCATCCACGTGCTGAAGGACTTTGCGGCGGACATGGAGGAGGTTTGCCCCAACGCCTGGTTCCTTAACTATACGAACCCCATGGCCATCCTTTCGGGATATATGCAGAGATACACGAAGGTAAAGACCGTCGGACTTTGCCACAGCGTTCAGGTGGTAGCAAAGCGCTGCATGGAGCATCTCGGAATGGATTATTCCACCCACGGTCACTCACTGGTTGCGGGAATCAACCATATGGCTTGGCTCCTTGAGATTTACGATAAGGACGGTAACGACCTTTATCCTGAGATAAGAGAAAGGGCAAAGACCGTAAATAACGAAAAGCACGGCGATATGGTTCGTATGGATTATATCAACAACTTCGGCTATTACGTTACCGAATCAAGCGAGCATAACGCGGAGTATAATCCCTTCTATATAAAATCCAAATACCCGGAGCTTATCGAGCGCTTCAATATACCCCTTGACGAATATCCCCGCCGCTGTGTAAAGCAGATAGAGGGCTGGGAAAAACGCAAAAACGAGATACTCTCGGGCATTGAGGTACAGCACTCCAAGCGCACGGGAGAATACGCCTCTTACATTATGGAGGCGATAGTAAACAACAAGCCTTACTGCATTGGCGGTAACGTGCTTAACCGCGGCCTTATTACCAATCTGCCTGACGAGGCTTGCGTTGAGGTGCCCTGCCTTGTAAACGGCAACGGAATCCAGCCTACATATATCGGCGCACTGCCGCCCGTTCTTGCGGCAATGAATATGACCAATATAAACGTTCAGCTTCTTACCATTGAGGCGGCGGTGAGTATGAAAAAAGAAGCTATCTATCACGCGGCAATGCTGGAGCCCCATACTGCCGCAGAGCTTTCCATTGACGATATCAAGGCAATGTGCGACGAGCTTTACGATGCCCATATTGCCGCAGGTTATCCCGTATTTTA
>SVSB01000021.1 GCA_015064505.1 Oscillospiraceae bacterium | reverse complement strand
CGATAATCTCACCCCGGCGTTGCTTCGCTCATATCATCGCAAAGTCATATCTCATTCGAACGGTCATTCAATTTTGAGGATGTACTATTGTTGTGGCTCCATTTGGGTAAACAAAAAGAGCCGATTACACAGAGCATCAGAAATCGGCGGGAGCGTGGCTCTCGCTTCAAAATGATGTTCTATGTAATCGGCTCTGAAGAATCAAAGTCGGGTTCTGCTTCATACAGCTCCCGCCAACAGAACCAAAGGCGTGTGTGGAGCAGTTCGGTACTTCCGGTGTACCGATACCTTGTCGGATAAACCGACTAATTATGTCTCAATATGGTCGAACATTTCTATTCAGTTGTTATGTATGTGTGGATATATTTTCCACGGCATTATTATACAAGATGCGGCGGTTTCCTGTCAACGCTGTAAATGTTAATTTTATGAGAAGGGGCAGCAGCACTTTTTGCTGTTGCCCCTTGATTGCCACATAGCGGAGACGGACGAACTTGTCAACGGCGGGCGAAGTCCGTTCATCTCGACCGTTGACAAGGGCGGCCGGCTCTGCTACTTGATGCGGAAAAGTCCTCTCACTATATTCGGATTTTCAGATCGCAAATTTCAACCGTCTGCAAAAAATAATTCTGCCCAAGTTGGGCTGAATTTCAATAATCACTTCCCGACAACTTGGCGGAAATTTCAAGCACCCACTTCTGACCAACTTGGACAGAAGTGGGCTTTTTTCGGATCGATTAGTTAGACAAATTGGAATTTACTCAGTTAATACAAGCTGGATTTGATATACATTCTCCGTACCATTCAAATCCGTAGTTTTAAGTTCAAACCATAAGTTTTCTTTCAAATCATCAACACTCTTAACTTCATTGCCGAGAATACCCTCACCAGAAATGCTTCCGAGGTCACTGTCAATGGTAGTTGCTTCGCCAGTTTGGTTAATTTCAGTGTTGGAAAGAATCACCTTTTGCTCTCCATTTGTAAGCGTATAAAAAGTAGTGGTGTAGGACGCAACTTCATCAAAAAAGCCAGATTGAGTAATTTCTATGATTCCGCCGTCAAATACTGCCTCCTTATCTTCCATGGTAATTGAACCGTTGGAGATTGCGAAATATTCGTGTTCACCACGGAAAGAACATGTCAAGACTTGTTCTTGGCATCCTGCCAACACAAGTACACAAACCAATGCTAAAACTAATGCTATCAACTTCTTCATACAATCACACTCCTTTGCTATATTCAAGATTTGTCGTTCTCTGTTCTGTCAGCAGGAGTTTTCAATGTGATAGCATAGACCGTGTTTATCTGCATTGGATAACTTTCTGCGACATTACCATCGTAATAGACCACAACTTCGTCATCTATATTAAAACTGGTCATGCTGTCCTTGTTCTCCACATTCAGAGATACCCAATATTCGCCATCGTCATTTTCAATCAGCATGGCATTTTCGTTCGTTTCTTTGACGATACCCGTAATACTTGGCTCGTTACTGATGATGTAATTCATACTTCTGTTGTTACAACCAACCATACCAAGCACACAAACCAATGCTAAAACTAATGCTATCAACTTTTTCA
This sequence comes from Oscillospiraceae bacterium, assembly GCA_015064505.1. GTDB lineage: Bacteria > Bacillota > Clostridia > Oscillospirales > CAG-272 > RUG12395. The sequence continues at coordinate 46,396 of SVSB01000021.1, read as the reverse complement.
TAAAATCACACTCCTTTGCCAAATTCAGGTTCACTTTTCTATCTCAGTTGTTTCTTGCGTAACTTCGGTTAAGGATAGTTTCAGCTGATACTTATTTTCTGCTCCCTCGTTATTTGTAATTGTCAATTCAAAATACAAATTGTTTTCTAAGTAACCAATATTTTCTATCTTATTTCCGATTAATACACCATCACCGGATATTTTTCCCAAGTCACCATTGAAATTAACCGAGCCACCCGTCATATCTATAACACTGTTGGAGAGGATAATTTTCTGCTCATCACCCTGCGTGATATAAAATGTTGCCGAACAGGATACAGTATCGACAAAAAAATCATCAGTAGCTTTCAACTCTCCGCCATAAAAAATTTCCTTGGTATCATCCAAAACGATTACACCATTTGATACAGTAAACCGTTCGTTTTCGCCATTGAAAGAATATACCCTTAAATACTCCGGTTCAGTTTTGCCGCAACCGACTAATGCCAGTACCAATGTCAGCGTCAAAACGAATATTGCTAATTTCTTCATAGATCAACACCTCCAAAAACTTTGTTTTCTATAGTACAATGGATAGAAGCGCATTGTCTTTAGTTCTTGAATTTTTTGCGACCTCTTTGCCTGTAAGACAAAAATCCGCAAGCAGCATAATAGGTACAAAGGATAATTCCAAGAGGTCTTTCAATGTCGATTGCTTGACCCGTGTACTGCGTACTCATTCCAATCAAGAGAACACCAATCGCAACACCGAAAAGACATCCCCACCACTTATTTTTCGTCATTAAGATAGCAGCTACAACCAACATAGCAAAGCAAATACCAACCTCAAGATTGATAAATCCGATGCGTGCAACTACAACAAGCGTAGCGTATAAAACTAAGGCAACGATCACCGGGAGGAAGTATAAGGCAATCAAACCGGCTTTCCAGTACCATTTATGCTTAATAGCCTTAAAAGCTTGTTTACTATCAAGTTCCGGCTCTGATAAATCTTGCTCCACTGGTTTGCTCATATTCTCATACAGCTTTTTGCATTCGTCACAACTTTCAAGATGCTCCGATACCATGCGCCGACTTTCATCGCTGCAAATATTGTCAATATACAATGGCAGTAAATCTTGAATTACTTCACACTGTTTCGTCTTCATTTCTGATCCTCCTTCAACTTTGCAATTATCATATTCTTGGCTCGATAGTAGATTACTCGTGCCCAGCTATCGCTCTTTTTGAATAATCGGCTTATATCTTTTAGTGATACATCACCAAGCGCATGGAGCATAAACACCTCTTTATAAGGGTCATCTAAAATATGTAACTGTTGCAGTATCTGCCATGCGGTTTCCTTGTCAGCAAAATCTATAGAAATGTCTTTTTCATCTTCATAGGGGGTAAATGTCTCATCTAAAGGAACTATCTTCCTGTTTTTATTGTACCATTCATAATATAAATTCTTTGCTATTTGACATAGCCAAACGGACAATTTACAATCTCCACGAAATGAATTGAAATTCATGATTGCTCTGAACATCGTTTCTTGTGTTAGTTCTTCTGACAAATGTTCATCATGTGACAAGGAGAGCAAGAAAGAATAAACTGTTTTTCCGTGTTCTTGGTATATCTTTTCAAAGTCTCCCACTATCTCACCTCCTCGCTAATAAGATAAACAAAATCAAAAAACGTTACATATTTTTTTGAGAATTTTTTGTTACTTCGTCTTTCTGTGTATCACAAGGAAAAGATGAAAACAAAAATTGCATCTTCTTTTCAAATTTGGCTGAGAACTGATGCTGGAAATTCTCCGGTTTTGACAAGCTCTCGTTTAGGGCATGAGCCAATTCCGATGCAGCTTGCTCCAACATTTCTTCGGATAGCATATTAGTCCCCCTTGTGTTGTTTTAACTATAATAACGATGGGGGATGCCAATTTTGGACACTCTCAAAAAATAATTTTTAGATAAACAGCGAGGACTTTATTATTTTTTCTCCGTAGTAAATTCTAAAATATCATCGACTCCACATTGAAGAGTTTTGCAAATCTTCTCAATGCTATCGAGAGAAATATACTGGTCACGCTTGATACGGGTAATGATATTTGCACTAAAGCCAGCCTGTTCCATTAACTCGGCATTCGTCATACCCTTGTCGATCAGTAAATGAAATAATTTTTTATAGGTTACAGCCATAGTAATTACCTCCTAACATTATTTTCTATTATATCACGAAATCGTGAATATTTCAATTCGTTGAAGTGAAATTGCACGATGATAGAACTTCGACACAGGTTGTGTAGAAGTTAAAAAGGACTTGCACCCCATTGGAGCGCAAGTCCCGCTTGCAATATTCGGTTATTCTCCCATGACCTCTAACATCATTCGTGCGCCCAACTTAAAGCCATTCTGAAAAATCAAACAGTCTGTATTGGTTTGATGCTCTCGCACACAATCCGTGTATTTCTCAAAGAGTTCTTTCTGCTCGTCCGTCATAGTGGCTTTGAGCTTTTCTTCGTTCCTGCAAATCAGTTCCAACAGTTTCTTGTATTCTTTGCAAGAGGATGTGTCATACTCTGTTGGCTCGATATTGCCGTACCAAAATTCTTCAAGGATTCTCATACTGCATCCTCCCCATAGATCATTTCTCGGAGGATGATTTCCTCGGCTCGGTTGCGGATGCTGTTCATGGCTCCAACCCATGCCATCTGATCGTGCTGCTTCATGTGCTCTGTCACGCCCTCAGATTCCTTCATCTGCTCGATGATAAGTTCAAGGCGGCTCTGTGCCTGCTCATTCAAATCAGCCAGATATGTCCACAGGTTTCCGTTAAGGCACAAACCATTAAAAAGGATAGGGCGATGTTCCTTGATATAATCCCGGTGCATCCGTCCCCATCGACCAATAGGTCTGCTTTCTTCCGGTAAATGAATATCGGGGATGTAATAGTCTCCGCAACAAATATAGTTCAGCTCTTGCATCATATGTACCTCCAATCACAGTTCAAAAAAGCTCATAAAAGCAGAAAAAGGCGATACCTGGTTGGTAAAACCAAGTATCGCCAATTTTTCTTGTCGCACCCTGTACGGCAGCTACCCTATGTCAGTATTCGTTAGATACTGTTTTATTGGAAGCCACCCGACCCGTTTTTCTTTTTATTTAAATTCCCTGAATCGTCTCGCCAGATATCTGTTATGCAAATTGCGGGGCGTTGCCTCGCAATGAGTACCTATGGCGTAGGCTATCTTCTGCCAGCTCCATCCGTCTATGTAGTACATTGCAAATATCCTGCGCACCTTGCTTTCCTCAATGCCGTCTATGAATTTTCGTATCTCACCCGCCGCTCTCACGCATTTATCAAGGTTTTCCTTTATATCTTTTCTGTACGCAACCGCCGCAGGACAATTACTGCCATCGGCTCTTGAAGCTTCCTTCTCAAGAAAACGCAAGCGGATTCTTTCTTCCGTTGCCTCCTTGATAAGGGAGCGATATTCCTCAAGCTGTTTTTTAGTAAGATACAAAGCGCTTCCGCACTTATTATTCGCCATATTACGTGTCTCCATTCAATAAAACCTTCTTAAATTCGTAAGCTTATCCCTTATTTCCTCCAGCTGTGAGCAAAGCCGCTTTGCTTCGCAGTCCAGCTCCCAGATCTCCTGACAGGCAGTGTCCAGAAGCTCCTCAAGAGCCTCAAGAACGGGAAATAACTCTTCCCTTGTGCGGGGATAATCGGAATAGTCCCCTTCCGTACCGTAAGTGCCGTAACCGTAAACGTCTTTCATTTTTCCTCCTTTGTACGGACGGGTGCGCTTTGCCTCCTTCGGCAAACTTCGACAAATTTCCATATTTTTACTATATCACATATTTTTTCCATTTTCAAGTGCAAATATGAAAAATAGCCCGTCCCCTTATTTACGGGCATTCTACACCCAATAATCCGTACACGATCGTACAATTCTTATTTTTCAACAAAAAAAATTCCACGGAAACGCGTTCCGTGGAATTTTTGATATTCTTTATTTTCCGCCCCACAGCAGCTGCTTCATATTGGGGCTTCCGTGCCATACCTTTGCTATATCGGAATCGGAATAATTGACCCAGCTTTCGCCTCCGTCAACGGATACGATTATTTCGCGGTATCCGTGGAGATAGTTCTTCGTCCATATAATGAGATCGCCATCGATATACGGCAGATCCTCATCCTTCGATATCTCGTAAATATAATCCTTGCCGAGAACGGGAGTAAGATCCTTGCGGTATTCTCCGTTTTTATATACGGCGCAGGTATATTTATCGGTATCCACCCGCTCGATACGGAACTCAAGATCCCCGCTGACAACGCCGTTTATCACCTTGTTGCCCGTATCCGTGTCCGTCTCTTCAAAGCTTTGTCCTCCGTTGCGGGAAATATATGCGGCGTAAACTGTCTTTCCATCAACCGTCTTTTGGCAACGCACCTCAAGGGATCCGTCCGAATGGGGCAGTACCCTTGATATCGGACCTTCAAACTCGAAAATCCGGAAGCTATCACCCATATCGTCGGTAAACACGAGAACGTTATTCACCGCAAATACCGTATGCTCGGCAGATATATAACAGTATTTTATCTGACTGTCGTAAAGCTCCTCGTAAATGCGTACCTCCCCGCCCGTTGCGTTCCGCAATACCTGCGGAACCTCAACTACACGACCGTAGTTATCAAAGGAAAGATAAAGCTTGCCGCCAAGCACGTACAGCGCTTTGCCCGAATCGTGTATTCCGTGATAGAAGGGTACGCTTCCGTTATCCCTGAAGGCAAGTCCATATCCCGTAACGGCGGTATTGCTTGGATCATAAACGTCTCCCCAATCCCTGCCGTCTATTACTGCGTTACCGTATCCCTTTACCGTAACGTCGTTACCGTTTTTCACGAAAGTAACGTTACCGACGGTGATCTCCTCCGTTGCTTCCGCCGCAGGCTTGACGTTTATCTTATCAAGATACGCGCGGCGCATGGGATCGTAAAGCTGCCAGCTTTCACCGCCGTCCTCGCTTACGATATATACGTACAGACCCTTCGGTTTTCCCTCTTCGTCTGTAAATCCGTCTAAATTACATCTGAATCTGCAATATCCGACGTCACCGACAAAATACGGGGTAAGCACATCTTCTATTCCCGCTATGGCACCGTATTCGGTAAAATTACTGTAATCAAAGTATTTGAGGTAGTCAAGTCCCTTTGCCATTTGGGTTGGCCTGATACAGTACTCGCTAAGGGGTAACACGCGGGGTGCGGTGTTATACGCAGTGGAGGAATCGTGATAAAAGATCTCCGATATATGGTCGATATTATCGTTGCAGAAGGTCTTGCCACCGTCTACAGACACGTAAACGAACTGCCCAACGCGAGAGTTGGTTCCCCACACGCCGCCTCCGCAAATAGCGATCTTCTCGCTGATGAACACCACGTCGTCGCCCTCGGGCAACGCGCCAAGATGCACGGTCTTGCCACCGTTTGAGACGGATATAAGCAATCTCGTTCTGTAATTACTTCCCTCCGGGGGCAAAAGGGTAACCACAGCCCACGAAACCGTCTCGGAAACGAAGCATTTTTCTATTTTTTCAACGGTGGTCTTATCCAGAGTAACGCTTTTAACGGGTGGCAGATCGGCTCCGACGAGCGGATAAATATACACCTCGTAATCTCCTCCCAGGCACAGAATTTTTCCGTTGCCGTAGGAAAGATAGGGCAGACCGTCCTCACCCATATAAAAGCTGCCCGCCTCGTTTTCGCGCTCCGTTGGGATAAGCACGTTTTCCTCGGAAGCAAAATAAGAGAAGGCGCCGTTATGCACATAGTAACCGTCCTTGGGAAGAAGAATCCCCTCAAGACCGCTTACGGCAAATCCGCCGTCGAGCTCCGCAAGCAGCCCGTCCGCCTCTCTATCGGTAAGCCTTGCACCCGCAAGAGCCTTTGAAAGAGAATCCGATAATCCGAAGGCACAGGACAGCTCCGATACCTCCGATATCTTTGTGCCCTCGGCAACGGTAACCGTTCCCTTGAAGCCGACGAAAGCGTTCTTTTCTATTACCCTGACGGTTGACGGGAGGATAAGCTCGCCTATCTCCGCATTTGCAAACGCACCCTCGCAAAGAGTGGTAACTCCGTGAGGTACCGCAAGGGTCTTTGCGTAAATGCCGCTGAAGGCGAAGGGGGTTATCTTATTCCCTCCTTCAAGAACGGTCACGGCACCGAAATACGAATCCTCAAAAGCGCAAGGCGCGATCTCCGAGCTTAAGGACAAAATAAGATCGGGCAAAATATCCCTGTAATACTCGGGGGATAGGTAATTCCGCTTGTCAACGCCGTCGGATGAGTAATCCGCGTTTTTCGTGAAATCAATGTGAAGCCTTCCAAGGGTGATATTTGAAATTTTCTCCACGCCCCGGTCAATGCTGATAAGAATATCTCCCGCCACGGTGCCCGTAAGCACCAGATCCTTCACCTCGGCGCCAACGGTATATACCTGCTCTCCCGGAAGCTTACCGTAATTATCAAGCTTGATCTTGTCCGTATTATCCACGGGTTCCGAGGGTGTTTCCGCCTTTTCCTCCTGCCAAAGGGTACCGTCTCCGTTGAACACCTTCGCTTCGGTCATATCGAAAACGTTCTTGCCCATATGCTCAAGGCTGTTTGGCAACTGAACGGAAACGAGATTAGCGCAGTAGAAGAACGCGCGGTCGTCTATTCTCTTTACCGTATCGGGCAGCTTTACCGTCCTTACCACATAGCCGACGTATTCGCGGAACGCATCCTCACCTATAACGGTTACGGGATATCCACCAAGGGTGGCGGGAACCTCCACGTTCCACTTCGATCCGATATAGTCAACGATCTCGGCGGTGCCGTCGTCGTTTACGATATATTCAAAGTCGTCCTCCGTAACCTTGCCGTCCTCGGGCAAAACGTGATCCGTTGCCTGCCATTTTACCGTTGCCTCCGCGTTCAGCTCTTCAAGATAAGCGGCAACGGTCTGATCGTTGCTTACACAGCGGTAAAAATATTCCACCGTGCAAAAATACGTGCGCGTACCGCAAACTTATCTGGTTACCACGGAGGTTCTCTCTAAGTTCACGAAATTGAAGCTGACGTTATCAACGTAAGTATCCCGCAGGATGCCGTTTTCTTCAGTTCTCACCCGCGATGAACCGTTGGAAATCTTTGGAAATCCGCCCTGCTCCCAGCTTTTGTGAGCAACTCCGTCATAGTAATAATAGAGAGTGTTGAGATCTCCGAGCCTCAGCTTGGGAAGAGAGACGGTCTTGCCGCCGGGTATAACGACGTCGCCGTAGGCAACGCCTTTATCCACGCGAAGCGCAAGAGGATGCTCCACGGTTATATCTGCGCTGTAGATAAGCTTTTCACCGTTTTCCCGAGGCCTTGCCTCGTAGGTTGCGGAGGCGTTGTAAACGAAGCTCTCCTGCTTTGGGGGCTCCGGTTCATCAGTTACTGCATCCGTGGTTACGGGGGCTTCCGTTGTTTCCGGAGTTTCCGTTGTTTCCGGAGTTTCCGTTGTCATGGGTGCCTCCGTAGTTACGGGTGCCTCCGTAGTAACGGGGGGTTCGGTGGTCACGGGAGACTCCGTAGTAACGGGGGCTTCCGTTGTCACTGAGATCTCCGTGGTATCGGTATATATAGTGTCAGGCGCGTCGGTCTCAACGGGCTGTGCGGGTCGTGCGCAACCGCCTGCAAGCAACACGGTAACAAGCAAAGCAAAAACTGCAAGCTTTTTCATAAGTCCTCCGTCCAAAGTGAATTCTGTAACCATATTACCACACATAGCGGTTTTTTTCAACACCAAACGAAAAAAGGATGCAAAAGCTCGTTTTGCATCCTTTTTTATTAGTTAGAACAATGAAGCGAAGGCGCTTACGTCCACCTTGAATACCATATCGGAATCGGGCAAACGCATATATGCGGTATCAGCGCCTTCGGCATTTTTTATAAAGCCGAAGGTAATAACGTACTGCATAGGCGTTTTCACCTTGCCGGAGGAGGAGTTCTCCGTTGATATCTCCAGCTCCTCAGTGTAATGCACCGTAAGCTTTACAGCCTTATCAAGTCCGTAAGCGGCAAGCTCTGCTTCCTCTGCGTAATAATCGGCACACTCGATAATCACGGGGTTAAGCACTCCGTCCACTATCTCGCCGCCGTTTTCCGCATCAAGCTCCGTCTTTTCCCCTGCTTCGTTTATCAGCACGTAATAAGTGACCCTCGTCTCCTCGGTTTCACCGTTTTCCTTGTCCGTCGTTTCAACGCGAACGAGTTTTTCAAGGGTCACGGTGCCGCCGTCGGTCTCACAAACCAGCTTATCCACCTTATCTGCGGCAATATCCCTTATCTCGTCAAGGGCAAGCATATCTCCGTAGCTCTTGGAGCAGTACTGCAGGATCGCCTGATTTACTCCGTATACCGCATCACTGCCCTTGACGGTCAGATAATAATCGGTAGTATGGATATTCTGATCACCGATATAATATTCAACGGCAGAGCCGTCTGAATATTTAAGGGTTATGCGGTATTCGGGGTCGTCAAGACCGTACTCCGCACTGCCCGCGCCCGTTTCGCTTATCATACGGTTGCAGGCAACGGTGGTAAGGGCGGAGGCAATACCCGTGACTGCCGTCTGATCAAGAGGCATATGCACGTCTGCGGGATTTATCCATTTTCCATCCGCATAAGCAAAGGTATAAATAGTGCCGTTTATCTCGTACTCCAGAGAAGTAAGCTGAGCGGGATCCGTCTCCACCACGAACAGAAGCGAGGTGGTATCCTCCGGCTCCTCACTCTTATCGTTTATGGATCGAACGCCGAACCAGGCGGCAATAAGAGCACCGAGAACGACGACGGCAAGAATAAGTTTAACGCCCTTGTTCAATTACTTTGACCTCCTCCTGAACCAGATAAGGAAGCCCGCGCCCGCAAAGGCAAGGGGAATAACAACGCAAAGCACGATAAGCCATCCGTTTGCCGCCTGCTCGGTAACCGTCAGCGGAGCAACGGACATACTGATGGTACGCACGGATACGGAGCTGGTTTTTTCACTGCACCATCCAATGGAATTAAGGAACGCGTCGGAGTTACCGCCGCTTACCATCTGATCGGCGGTATCGTCGGCGATATAGGGAGTAGCGAACCACACCGCCTTTCCCTCTCCTATCTCAACTGCCGCCGCAGAGACGAACTGTCCCTGCAGATCGCCTTCCTCGTATACGGTCTTGGTGGCGGCGGGATCAACCTTTGCGATTGCCTGATTGCTCGTCAGGAAAAGAGGAGTTACGGATTTAACGTCCTCGGGAAGAGTCTCCGCTTTTTTCATTGCGTGAGAGTTTGCGGCAAGCACGTATTTACCGCCCTCAATGATCGGGTCGGTTATTTCGTGAGTCTGTGCCTCGGGCAGCAGATAATATCTTTGCTGCATATAGTAATTCTGCGTACCCTCTATAACGAGACCTCCGCAAATATCAAGTCCGAGAGCAGAGGCAAGAGCCGTGAGGTTGGTAAGCGTTTTTGCGTTATAATTTGCGGATACGATCACCGTTCCGCCGCCTCGGGCAAAGGTGATGAGCGCATCAAGCTCCGCTGTGGAAATATCGCTTTTCGGTACGTTGATAACGATGCAATCGGCATCCTCGGGAATTCTGAACTCAACGTTATCAAGACCGCCCGTAAGATCACCTACGGTATCACTTCCGCCCTCTGCGGTGGCAACGCCCAGCTGATCGTACTCAAAATTTTCGTCGGTGATATATTTGAGATAAGTTTCGGAGAGGGCAATCTCGCCGTGTCCTTTAAGGAAATATATCTTGGGGATATCGGTCGCAACGACGTAATCTATCGCGGCAGTAATGGCGTTCTCGCCCGCAAATATGGTCTCGCCCTGGGGCATAACGCCGTAGTAGATATAGTTATAATACTCTTCCTGCGTAATATTTGCGTAGGAGGTATACACTATCTCGCCGTAAGGAACCACCTTAACACGTTTGTCGCTGACCACAATAAGACTGTTATCCGCAAGCGCCTCGTCCGTATACTGGGCAACGAAATTGGGAGAAACGGCAGGGTCAACGGTCTTTACCTTTATGTTGCTGTTTCGTGAAGTATATCTTTCAAGCAGATTTTTGAGCATATCAAGCTCGTTTCCGCTTTGAGCGATATAGTAAACGGTGATCTTTTCGTTTACGGAATCGACTATCTGCTCGGTTTGCTTATCAAGGGTATAGAACTGCTTTGCAGAGGTATCCAGCTTAGTGTACTCCGCGGGGATGGAGGCAACGATAAGATTGACGAATATAAGTGCCGCCAGAAGAACTGCGGTAATTGCCACGCTGTAGCCGCCCGCCTTAAGGCTTTTTGTCGCAACGCTTTTTGTTTTATTTTCTTTCATCTTGCTTTACCTCCTCAGCTCCATCTCTTCTTTTCCACGGACTGAACGCAAAGAAACAGGCAGAAAACAATAACGGAAAGATAATAAATGACGCCGCCGATATCAAACACACCGTCAACGAACAGATAGAATCTGTCGAATACGGAAAGCTTCTCAAGCACCTTTGCAAAAAGTCCTGCAAAGGCTTCTTCAAATCGGAAGTAGAAGAAGAGCGTTATCGCCTCAAGAGCTATTGCCACCGTTGCACCGATCCACAGATCCTTTAACATAAACCAAACGATAAGACCGACCAGAACGCAGCATACGGAGAAGGCTATAAGAGAGCCTGACGCAGTTGAAGGGATAAGGGACGAGATGGCGTTCATAAGATAAATGGCAAGCATTGCGCCGAAGGTGATAACGGCGGCAATGACCTGGCTTTCCGTAAGGGAGGAAATGAACATTCCGATGGCAAGCAACGCGGCACCCAGGAGAACAAATCCCGCAATGGCGCTGTATGCGGAAATGAGAGACACCTCTCCGTACATGGAAAGAATTATTGGGTAGAAGCACATTACCGCAACGGGAATCAGAAATACGGTAAGAAGTGCAAAATACTTACCAAGCACCACGGAGCTAACCTTAAGCGGCAGAGAGTACAGCAGCTGATCCGTGCGCTGATGTCTTTCCTCTGCAAGGATCTTCATGGTAAGGATAGGCACGATGAGCAGGAATATAAAGCCCGTTTCGGCCAAGGATATTTCAAAAGTCGGATAAAGTCCTTTAAGGTTATAAAGGCTCGTCATTATACCCGTGATAAGCAAAAGGAAGGCGGCAAATATTGCGCCCTGCATATTGCAAAGATAAGAGCGGAGCTCTTTTTTATAAACAGAATGCATATTCCCTCTCCTTTCATCCGAACAAGGGCTTGTAATCGTCCCCGTCCTCGTCATCGTTATTATCGTCCTGCTTTACGCCTTTGGGTTCGGCGGAGGAATCAGGCTTACTCTCGGTTTCTATACCGAATACCTCGTTTGCGATATTTTCCTCCTCTTCCCCGTTATCGGCGGTAAGAGCAAGGAAGATATCCTCCAGGGTCTTTTCGTGGGGGATCATTGCAAGCAAGGTGATATTGGCCTTATGGACCTGAGCGTATACGGCGCGCCTGATATCCTTATCTCTGCGGTATTTGAGCATAATGCGCTTAACGCCGTCGTCACCCGTATGTGCTTCACACCCGTCGGAAATTGCGGCAAGCTTGTCCTTAAGCTCGTTAAGCTCCCTTTCGCTGCAATCAAGCTGAAGCTCAAGAACACCTTCGGAGGTGTATTTTTCCTCAAGCTCGGAGAGCTTATCGTCGGCAACCACTTTTCCCTTGCTGATGATGATAACGTGGTCGCAGACCTCGCTTATCTCCGTAAGAATGTGGCTTGAGAGAATGACCGTGTGCTTTTTGCCGAGAGAGCGGATAAGCTCGCGTATCTCAATTATCTGGATGGGGTCAAGACCAACGGTGGGCTCGTCCAGAATAATTATTTCGGGATTTCCCAGCATAGCCTGGGCAATACCAACGCGCTGCTTATAACCCTTTGAGAGATTCTTTATAAGGCGATTTCTTACTGCGGCAATATCGGTAAGCCCCATAACCTCCTCTATCTGCTCTGCAAGCTCGATACCTCTCAGACCCTTGGCGCGACCCACAAAGTCAAGATACTCCTCGGGAGTCATATCAATATACAGCGGAGGTATCTCGGGCAGATAGCCGATGCATTTTTTTGCCGCAAGCGGCTCTGCGTAAATATCGTGGCCGTTTATGGTGACGGTGCCCGAGGTAGAAGCAAGAGTTCCGCAGATGATATTCATGGTAGTTGACTTTCCTGCGCCGTTAGGGCCAAGGAAGCCGTAAATCTTCCCCGATTCAACGGTGAAGCTGATACCGCGCACGGCCTTATGCGTGCCGTAGGTCTTTACAAGATCTTTTACTTCGATCAAAAACAAACACCCCGTTTCGTTTTTTATTTACAAACCGGTATTATATACCGTATGTGTGACGGACGTATGAAACGTACCTTTAAAGCATAAAACAAAATTATGAACAAACTATGAACAAACGTGCCGTTGACGCTATTTTTATTACCAATATATTTTATCCGTCATTTTAACCGCGCAAAACGGAATTATTCTTGCATAAGCGTGCGTGATATGGTATCATTTTATCATATTACTTTTCGGACGGTAAAAAATGAGCAAATTACTTGAGCTGAAAAAACTATCCAAGTTTTATACGGGGGACCGATCCGTTGTCGTCGGCCTCAACGAAATAGACCTTTCCTTTGAAATGGGCGAATTCGTCGCAGTTACGGGAGAGAGCGGAAGCGGAAAGTCCACCCTCGCCCACGTGCTTGGGGGCATTATTCCCTATGAAAGCGGAGAGCTTCTTTTCGACGGCAAGGCTACCTCCCATTACGACGGAACCGATTGGGAGCATTACCGCAGAGATAAAATAAGCTTTATTTCGCAGAATTACGGCATTTTGCCCGGCAACACCGTGCTTGGCAACGTTACCTGCGCACTGCGCCTTATCGGCTACGGCAAAAGCTCCGCATATACCCGCGCCCGTGACGCGCTGAAGAAGGTGGGACTTTGGGAGCTGCGCACGAGACGTGCCGCAAAGCTCTCAAGCGGACAGAAGCAACGCCTTTCCATTGCCCGCGCCATTGCAAAGCCTGCTCCGGTTCTTATAGCAGACGAGCCAACGGGCAATCTGGACTCCGAAAACAGCAAAATAATAATCGAGCTGCTTGCGGAGGCGGCAAAGGAAAAGCTGGTCATTATGATCACCCACGATTATGCGGAGGTGGAAAATTACTGCACACGCAAAATAACCGTAAAGGACGGAAGGATAGCTTCCGATAACGATCTGCGTCCCGTAAGGAAGCAAGAGAGCAAAAAAACGCAGGAGACCGTATCCGCAGAAAAAAACAAGAAAAAGCTCGGCACTTATATTGCGCTACAGCAGATGCGTATGCACCCCGTATGGTGCGGCGTTATGCTTGCGTTCTTTGCCGTTACCGCCTTTGCCGTTTTTTCCTTTCTCGGCACGTTTATCTCCGCTATTGACGATACCTCCACAAGGATATACAACCCATCCGCGTTCGTAAACGGCGCAAAGGAGCGCATCGTTATAAAAAAAGCGGATGCCGCGGATTTCACGGAAGAGGATCTTGCAAGGATACTTGAAGCGGACCGTGCGGTGAAGGTTGAACGCTTCGGCTATGCAAGCGACGTTTACTGCTATTACAGAAAAGACGTGGACTACAGCGTGGCATACGAGCTGGTTGCGTTACCCGGCGGAGGGCTTGACCCCGTCCACGTAACGGAGGAAAAGCTGAGACTTGCTGACTCCGCGCCGTTTTTGCAGACCGTTCCCTCCCTTGCGGACGGGTCTGTATTCCTAAAGGAAGGCCGATTGCCGCAGAATTACTTTGAAGCGGTGATAAATTGCAACGAGGGAAAGCTCGGCGACGTAATTCCCGTTTATTTAAGAGATGATAAAAACTGGCCCATCGACTCATATCTTGCTTTTTACGTTACTATCGTGGGAACGACTGATATGAACGGTATTTATTTGGCGGATGAGGTGGGCAGACAGCTGAATGCAAAGCTTCAGACCGAAAACCACTACGTTTACGTGCCCCGTGCATCCGCATCCTATACCGATATTACGGAGGAGGAATACCCCGAGGACGCCTTCCGTTGCTCTGATATCTGCTTTCTGAAGCTAAAGAACAAATACAGCCTTGCTGAAAACTTCGACGGAACGTACTACAGCTTTGCCTTCAAATCCGCAGAGCACCCCGACGGAGTGGCTCTCCTTAAATATCACGGAGAGGCAACAGCTCCGAAGATCTACGAAAAGGACGAAAACGGAAATACGGTGCAAAAGAAGCAGACCGTCACCGATCCGTTCAAGGGAGATATTTTCATTGAAACGAAATACTCTGCTTTTCTCAGGCTCGTTGGGGAAGGATACGGCGATCAGGTTTCCCTTTACGTTACCGATTACGCCTATACGGACAGAGCAATAAGGGATCTGAACGAAATGGGATACGTTGCGGTCTCGCCGTATAAGCTGGGCTCTGCAAAGCAGGATGCAGATCTTGCAGAAAAGCGCGTGGATACTCTCACCGTTTGCGGAATTGCCGCCCTCGGCATTTTGCTCCTTGAGATAATTATGCTCCGTGCCCTTTTTGCAATGCAATTATCAAGCTACAAGCTGCTTGCGGATCTGGGACTCACTCGCAAATGCGCCTCCCGCTCCGCGTTTTTACAGCTTATTTTGTTTGCGCTGCTCGGACAGACGATCGCCGCCCTTGCGGTACTTACACTGAACGGTCGCGCAGAAGCGATCGGCGCTCTCGTTAAATACCTGCAATGCCACCATATCGCCATTCTTTGCGCCGTGCACCTTGCGGGCGCACTTGCAGGCACGGTTTGGGTAAGTCTTTCGCTAAAAAAACAGGTATTCCCCTTCAAGGAAAGATACGCGGATATTGACTTTGAGGAGGACGGTGAATAATGCTTAAGGTAGAAAATCTCACAAAAACTTACGATAAGCGCTCAAAAAACGCCAATACGGTATTGCACGGCATATCCTTCACCCTGCCTGATACGGGATTCGTGTGTATACTTGGTCCCTCGGGATGCGGAAAAACCAGCCTCCTTAACGCCATCGGCGGACTCGACCGCTTCGACAGCGGAAGGATAAGCTATGACGGACGGGATCTTAAGCATTGCGGAAGCAACGCAATGGAAAAGGAACGCAACCTCAGCTTCGGATATATATTTCAGAATTATCACCTTTTGCCCGAGCACAGCGTCATATATAACGTATATATCGGTATGCACTCCCTGAAGCTTTCACACAAGGAGAAGATAAAGAGAGCCAAGGAGGTGCTCGGGACCGTTGGAATGGAGCTTTATGCCCGAAGGATAGTAAGCGAGCTTTCGGGCGGTCAACAGCAGAGGGTAGCCATTGCCCGCGCCCTTGCACGCAGACCCCGCGTTATTCTGGCGGACGAGCCCACGGGAAATCTTGACGAGGAGAATACCGTAAACATCTGCAAGCTTCTTCGTGAGATATCAAAAACGAGCCTCGTTATTATGGTGACCCACGAGGAAAGCATCGCACGCTTCTTTGCCGACCGTATTATTACTCTTTCCGACGGAAGGCAGATATCCGATAAGACCGATTGGAAGCGGAGCGGCCTTTCCTACGACAGCACGAGTGCCGTTTATGCAGGCGAATTTGAGGAAGAAGGGCAAAAATCGGAAAAGCTTGAGCTCCGTATTCTGTACGAAAAAGACGCCCCCGCCGCAAAGCTTACCGTGGTCGTGCAAAAGGACAGAGTTATAATCAAGCACGACGGAAGCCGATCCCTGACCTGCACGGATAATTCCGAGGAGCCCGAAATAAAAGAAGGGTTGCCGCCGCGCATCTCCTTTTCCGCCCTTGACGAGGATAATGGGCGGGAAGTCTTTAACTTCAGCGAAGCGCCCATGACCCGCGCAGGAAGCGGCATCAACGCCGCAATGACGGTGCGCGAGGCGCGCCATATGATGAAGGGAGGCGGAAAGCGCAGCGCGCTCAGGCTTTTCCTCATTCTTCTTTCAGTGCTGACGCTCTTCACCGTTGGAGATTTCCTCACGGTCACACATCTTGACCCCCACGATTTTGTAAACTGCGATTCCCGTCTGCTTCTCGTTAATGTTAATCGCGGACCCGGACTTGAAAGCACCGAGCAAAACGCCGTGCTTGACGCCGCAAAGGAATTGAGAGCTCATATTTCCGGAATAGCAAACGATGCGGAGTTCATTCCCTATATTACCTCAACTCCCATCTACAAAGAATCGGTATTTCGACAAATGGCAGATACCTCCGTCCTTATCAACGGCTTCAGCTTTATGCCCACAGATCATCTTGACGGCAAAACCGTAATATACGGCAGAATGCCCGAAAGAAGCGACGAGGCTGTAGTGGATCGTTGGCTTCTTGACAAAATGCTCCAAAAGGACGGCATACTGCAAAACGGAATAAACGATATCTCCTACTTCATCGGCAAAAAGCTGAGCTTTTCCCACAGCAGATTCTCCCCCACCGTGGTTGGAATCTGTGACAGCGGAGAGCCGAGCATTTATCTTTCCGATTGGGGCATATGCGCCGCAGACACCAAGGGTGAGAATATGATACCCATCTCGGAGCTCAATGCAAGCATTCCCCAAAGCCTTGGCGAATTCTCCGTTGAGGGTGCGGAATGCATAGTTATCGAAGCAAACGCCGGTGCCATCTGGGGCAAGCGAATCGGCAGATACTACGACGCTACGGCAGAAGCGGCCTTTCTGATAAAGGGGAGCTATCCATACGCAACGGATATGACCGCCTCCATCGCCGTAAACGACGGTATGGAAAAGCAGGTGCTTGAATCTCTTCTCGGCAGAAAGTTCTACGTGATATGCGGCGATAAGGAAGCAATGAAGCAGCTGCTTGAAGAGCTTCCCCCGGAGCTTGCCAACAAGATCGACCTTACGGTTACGGACAGGGCAGGCGAGGCGTGGAACGAGCAACGCTCCCTTGCGAGGGAGCGAATGGGAGCAAGAATGATCGTTACCGTTACGGTAGTTGCGGTCTGCGCGGTCATGCTTTGGCTCTTGCAAAGATCCCGCGTACGAGCACACAGCGGAATGATCGCGGTCTACAGGCTGCTTTGTATACCCAAAAGAAAGCTTGTTTCCCTTTTCTTCTGGGAGGCGTTCCTATCCTCCCTTACCTCGGCGTTACCCGCAACGGTACTGGCGTTTTTTGCAATGCGGGGCGCAAGCATGGTGGCGGAGCTGAATTACTCCGTTTATCTTCCCATGGCCGCGGCGGCGATCACCTACGGATGCATACTGCTCTTCCATCTTGCGGCGTCAGTGTTGCCCGTTTTATCCCTCGTGCGCATTCCCCCCGCACAGCTTGCGGCAAAATACGATTTCTGATATGCTTTAACTTGACAAAGCGTATATTTGATGCTAAAATTATCTTTATTAAATTAAAACATATTCGTTTCAGAGTTCAACGAGGTCAGTTATGATTCAAAAGATGCGCGGTACCCTCGATATCATGCCCGAGGAGACCCCAATATTCAGTTACATTGAAAAGGTTGCCCGCTCCGTTTGCGAGCGTTACGGCTACAAGGAGATACGCACCCCCACCTTTGAGGCAACGGAGCTGTTTGCCCGCGGCGTGGGTTCTACTTCCGACGTGGTACAGAAGGAAATGTACACCTTTGAGGACAGAGAGGGACGTTCCCTTACTCTGCGCCCCGAGGGCACCGCAGGCGTTGCCCGTGCAATGATTGAGCACGGCAGATGCGGCGGAGTTCTTCCCGAGAAGCTGTTTTACTTTATAAACTGCTTCCGCTACGAAGCTCCTCAGGCAGGCAGAAGCCGCGAGTTCTTCCAGTTCGGCACAGAGATGTTCGGAGCCGCAGGCCCCCACGCCGACGCAACGGTCATCGCCCTTGCTCACGACGTTATAAAGGAGCTTGGAATTGAAGCGGAGCTTCATATCAACTCCATTGGATGCCCCAACTGCCGCCCCGCCCACAGAGACGCGCTCAAGACGTATTTTGCGGATTACGAGGACAAGCTCTGCGATACCTGCAAGGGCAGACTTAAGACCAACCCCATGCGCGTGCTGGATTGCAAGAGCCCTATATGCGGCGAGATAGCAAACGGCGCTCCCCGCACCCTTGATTATCTTTGCGACGAATGCGACGAGCATTTCAAGACCCTTACTGCAGACCTTGACGCCATGGGCATCAAGTATAAGATAAACCCCCGACTGGTTCGCGGGCTTGATTATTACACCAAGACCGTATTTGAGTTCATCTGCCCCGGTATCGGCGCTCAATCCACTGTTTGCGGTGGCGGAAGATACGACGGACTCATTTCCGAGCTCGGCGGTCCCACCCTTCCCGCGGCGGGATTTGCTATGGGTATCACCCGCCTCGTGCTTGCTCTTGAGCAGTGCGGCGCAAAAATACCCGAGGTAAAAACTCCCGATCTTTACATCGCTCCCCTGGGTGCAGACGCGGCAAAGCACGCAGTAACTCTTACCCACGGTCTCCGCAAGCTGGGAATTTTTGCGGAATGCGATATTATGGGCAGAAGCCTTAAGAGCCAGATGAAGTACGCCGACAAGATCGGAGCAAAGAACACGCTTATAATCGGCTCCGGCGAGCTTGAAAGCGGAAAAGCAAATCTGCGCAATATGTCAAACGGCGAACAGCGCGAGGTATCCTTTGCAAATGCAGAGGAGCTTGCGGCAGAGCTTAAAGCATAAACGAAACGGGGGATCGCATCCCCCGTTCTTTACGGAGGAATATATGGAGAGATCAAAGGTTTATTTTACCGATATGCGCACCGCCATCGGCGACGGATTACCCTCTAAGCTGAAGCGTCTTATAAAGGCGGCGGGTATCGGAAATATTGATATGGACGGCAAGTTCGTTGCCGTAAAAATGCATTTCGGAGAGCTTGGCAACATCAGCTTTCTGCGCCCCAACTACGCAAAAGCCGTAGTGGACGTTATAAAAGAGCTTGGCGGCAAGCCTTTTCTTACGGATTGCAACACAATGTACCCCGGAAGCAGAAAGAATGCTCTTGAGCATCTTGAATGCGCTTGGGAAAACGGCTTTTCTCCCCTTTCCACGGGATGCCCCATTCTTATCGGCGACGGCCTTAAGGGCACCGACGACGTGCTCGTTCCCGTAAAGGGCGGTGAGTACGTAAAGGAAGCCAAGATCGGCAGAGCCATTATGGACGCTGACGTTTTCATCAGCCTTTCCCACTTCAAGGGACACGAAATGACGGGCTTCGGCGGTGCCGTAAAGAACATCGGTATGGGTTGCGGCTCCCGTGCGGGAAAAACGGAACAGCACTCCGACGGCAAACCCGTTATATACGAAGAAAAATGCCGCGGATGCAAGCGTTGCGCACGCGAATGCGCAAATAACGGCCTTATCTTCAACGCAGAAACCAAAAAGATGACCGTTAATTACGACGGTTGCGTTGGGTGCGGAAGATGCCTTGGCGCCTGCGCCTTTGACGCGATTGATTTTGCCTGTGACACAGCGGCAGCGGATCTCAACAGAAAGATGGCTGAATATGCAAAGGCGGTAGTGGACGGCAGACCCTGCTTCCAC
Organism: Oscillospiraceae bacterium; assembly: GCA_015064505.1. Lineage (GTDB taxonomy): Bacteria > Bacillota > Clostridia > Oscillospirales > CAG-272 > RUG12395. Next base: position 26,755 of record SVSB01000021.1, on the reverse strand, counting down.
GTTTCTCTCGTTATTGAGATCTCCCCCAACTGCGACTGCCATTCCGAAAATGATTCACCGATATTGCCGAACGTTGGAATGTTCGCTTCATTTGACCCCATTGCCCTTGACCGCGCCTGCGTTGACGCTTGCCTTAAGCAGACTCCCCTCCCCAACACTCAGCTCACGGACAATATGAGCAAGCCCGACTTCTGCGACAAGCACGATCATTTCACAAATTCCACCCCCGAATCCAATTGGCAGACCTGCCTTGAGCACGGCGAAAAGATAGGACTCGGCACTAATTCCTACGAGCTTATCACCGTAAAATAAAATGCAATTTTTGAAAAAAATTATTTCAAAATATTGATATTGGGATTTGATTGTGATATACTAATGAGTGGCATTTTTTAATCCATTCCCAAAGAATCGAGGAACAATAAAATGGAAAGACTTATCGGCACCGTATCACGCGGAGTTCGCGCCCCCATTATCAGAGCAGGGGATGACATTGCTGATATCATCGTAACAAGCGTGCTTGACGCGGCTGAAAGCGAAAAAGTTGAGCTGCGCGACAGGGACGTAATTGCAGTGACTGAGGCAGTGGTTGCACGCGCACAGGGCAATTACGCATCCATTGACAACATCGCTTGCGATATTAAGGAGAAATATCCCGACGGAACCTTCGGCGTTATATTCCCCATCCTTTCCCGTAACCGTTTTGCTATCTGCCTTCGCGGAATAGCAAAGGGTGCCAAAAAAATATACCTTATGCTCAGCTACCCTTCGGACGAAGTCGGCAATCACCTCGTTGATATGGATGCACTGGATGCGGCGGGAGTTAACCCCTGGACCGACGTGCTCACCGAGGAAAAGTACCGCGAGCTGTTCGGCATAGTTAAGCACCCCTTTACCGGCGTTGACTACATCGAATATTACAAGAGTCTTATAACCGATGCGGGCTGTGAGGTTGAAGTTATCCTTGCAAACGATTGCCGCACCATCCTTAATTACACCAAAAACGTTCTTTGCTGCGATATTCACACCCGCGCGCGCAGCAAGCGTCTGCTTAAAGCAAACGGCGCAGAGATTGTTTACGGTCTTGACGAAATACTTAACGCACCCGTAAACGGAAGCGGCTATAACGCAGACTTTGGTCTGCTCGGCTCCAACAAGGCAACTGAGAATTCCATCAAGCTGTTCCCCCGTGATTGCCAGACCGTCGTTGACCGCGTTCAACAGGAGCTCCTCAAAAAGACCGGAAAACACGTTGAGGTTATGGTATACGGCGACGGCGCCTTCAAGGATCCCGTCGGAAAGATCTGGGAGCTTGCAGACCCCGTGGTATCCCCCGCGTTTACCGCTGGCCTTATCGGTCAGCCCAATGAAATAAAACTCAAATATCTTGCAGATAACGATTTTGCACACCTGAAGGGCGATGAGCTGAAGGCGGCGATCTCCGATTATATAGCACATAAGGATAACGACCTTGTGGGCAACATGGTATCTCAGGGTACCACCCCCAGAAGACTTACCGACCTTATCGGTTCTCTCTGCGATCTTACCTCCGGCTCCGGAGATAAGGGCACTCCCATCGTTTGGATACAGGGATATTTTGATAACTACACCGCATAAAGAAAGACAGTCCGAGATGACCTCTCGGACTGTTTTTAAAGGGAAATAATATGAAGAAAATCAAAGCCGTATTATTCGATCTTGACGGCACTCTGCTTCCCATGGATATGGATAAGTTCACAGCCGACTATATGAAGCGTCTTTGCGCGTATCTCGCGCCCCTTGGATACGAGCCCTCCCTCGTTGCTGAGGCAATGTGGCACGGAATCGGCGCTATGGTCAAAAACGACGGAACAAGCACAAACGAGGATGCTTTCTGGCAGGTGTTCACCAAGCGCTTCGGAGAAAAGGCGCTAAAGGAGAAGGAGACGCTCGTTGAGTTTTACCGCACGGAGTTCCCAAAGGTACAGCCCTCCTGCGGGTACGATCCCAAGGCAAAGGAAGCCGTTGATACCATAAAAAGCCTCGGATATCGCACCGTGCTTGCAACCAATCCCCTCTTCCCCGCTATGGCAACGGAGCACCGCATTCACTGGGCGGGCCTTGACACAAAAGATTTTGAGTTCTTTACCGCCTACGAGGACAGCCGCTTCTGCAAGCCGAATCTTGAATATTATAAGGACGTGCTTGCCCGCGCGGAGCTTTCCGCAGATGAATGCGTTATGGTAGGAAACGACGCAACGGAGGATATGATCGCCGAAAAGCTCGGTATGAAGGTCTTCCTGCTTACCGATAATCTGCTTAACAAAAACGGAGTGGATATCTCCGGATATCCACAGGGCTCCTTTGACGAGCTTGTTGAATTTATTAAAGGCTTGTAAAAACAGCAAATAAGCCCTTCCGCTACGTGCGGAAGGGCTTTCTTTAATTACTGCTCGTTATAGCACTCGAATATTGCGTCAACTCTCTCGGGATCCTTGTTCTTTGTAAGCAGGCTTACAACGGGAACAACGATCATGGATACCGCCATTGCGGCAACGCCCATCTCGGGAGATTTTGCGGCAGCGGCAGAGAATCCGGAATTAAGAGAAATAACGAGAGTGGCACCGCCGACGGTAAGAAGGCCGGAAAGAACGCCCGCCCAGGCGCCGATCTTTGTGATCTTTTTGGAGAACAGACCCCAGATGTATGGACCGATAAAGCATCCGGAAACAAGACCCCAGGAGAAGGACATAAGACTTACGATGATGGGGATGTTACGGGTTGCAAACACGAAGGAGCAACCAACGAAAGCAAGGCAGAGCAATCTTGTGAGAAGCATCTGCGTTTCGGGCTTTGTGGGCCTTTTTCTGACTGCGGGGATAAGGTCTACAGCCACTGCGGAAGCAGAGGTGAGCACCACTGCCTGAAGAGTTGACATAGATGCGGAAAGCAGAAGTATCATAATTACCGCAAGCAGTATAAGTCCAAGAGTGCCGCCGCTGAGAACCTCCATAAGCACCGTGGGAATGACAGCGTCAATACCGCCCTCGGGAAGCTGCCCGTTAAGGATAAGCCTTGAGGTACTGCCGATAAGATAAGCTCCGCAACCGATAATAGCGCAAAAAGCAGTGGAAATTACGGTGCCGCGCTTTATTGCGGCAGTGTCCTTTACGGCGTAGAACTTGCCGATCATCTGAGGAAGTCCCCAAGTACCGAAGCTGGTAAGCATAATATTGAAGCAAAGGAACTTAAAGGAAGATCCGCCAAAAATATTGGTGAGCTGTGCGCCCGTGGTGGGATTGGGATCCCCTGCAACCGACTCAAAGTTTTTAAGATTTTCAACAAGTCCCGTGATTTCCCCAACGTTTTCGTGCCCAAGCACTGCAAACACAAGGCAAACAACGCCGACTATCATAACCGTGCCTTGCACAAGATCGGTATACGCGGTTGCCATATAACCGCCCGCAACAAGATATACCGCGGTAAGACAAGCAATAAGCAGCATCCATACCCAAGTTTCAACACCGGGAAAAACGGATCCGAACAGAGAACCCAGTCCCTTATAGACTGCCGCGGAATAAGGAACGAGAAAAACGAAGATTATTACCGCCGCAAGGATCTTAAGCCCCTTGGAAGCATATCGCTTTTCAAAATAATCCGGCATTGTTTTTGCGTTAAGCTTTTTAGTCATCTTTCTCGTGCGGTTTGCAAGCAGCAGCCAGGAGAGAAGACAACCAAGCACGGCGTTGCCAACGCCGATCCAGATACTGCCGATACCGATATTCCAGCCGTGCTGACCTGCGTAGCCGACGAACACCACCGCCGAGAAATAGGTAGTACCGTAAGCAAAAGCAGTTACCCATGCGCCAACGTTTCTTCCGCCCAAGAGAAATTTATCAAGGGTCTTTGATTTTCCGTAGCTGATGCATCCGATTAAAGCCATTATAGCTCCGTAGATGCAAAGGGCAATGATCGTGTAAAGCTGTGCGTCCTTCATTTTTTACCTCCTCAAAGCACGGAATAACGGGAGTGAAGAATAAAAAAATACGCCCCCGTATCCTGAAAAAGAATACAGAGGACGAGATAACCCGTGGTACCACCTCAATTTACCGCAATCTCACGGTTGCGGCCTTTCAGAGTGCAATAACACTCCCGTTCTGTTACGGGAACTCCCGTTGCAGCCTACTCGGATACCTTTCGGTGCAAAGCTCGCAGGATGTATTCGGCTCATTCTTCCCTGTTGCCTCGCACCCACCGGCAACTCTCTTGAGGTTCCGAAAAAGCTTACTTGTTCCTGTTCAAACGCCTTTGATGCAATTATAATAGCACTTACTTTTTGGAATGTCAAGTCTTTTTTGAGAAAAATGAAATTTTGATCTGCGGAAATTGCATTTTGCCAACGCAGAGCGCCGCAAACCCCGCAAATCGGCACCGTTTGAGAAATCACGAAGCTTTTTAGCTTCATTATCTTTATAAATAATAGCTGACGTATTTACATCTTCGGCCGTAAGAGGTATAATAGACTCAATTAACATCTCACGGAGGAAAATATGAAAGCTTGTATTATCCAACCGCCGTATACAACGGACCCCGCATTGGCAGACCGTTGCTTTGCATCGCAGATCAGAATGCTTGACTCCTGCGACGAAAGCATTGATCTGATCGTACTTCCCGAATCCTGCGATAGCCCCTGCTACGTAACGACCAAGGCAGAAGCAGACGCAATGGCGGAAAAATATAACTCAACGATACTTAAAAAATGCGCGGAAACGGCAGTGCGCTGTAAAGCCGTCGTGTGCGTGAACGCAAGAAGCCTCGGCAACAGCGGATTTCTGAACACCACCTACGTATTTGATGAAAGCGGTGCTGTACGGGGCAAATATTACAAGCAGCATCTCACCCCAGGCGAGGTCACAAATATGAAGCTTGAAAGCGATTACAGCTTTGAGCCCTCCGAGCCTTACGTGCTTGATCTTAACGGCGTCAGATACGCATTCCTCACCTGCTACGATTTCTATTTTTACGAAAATTTTGCAAACGTAGCAAGATATAAGCCCGATATCATTATCGGATGCTCTCATCAAAGAACGGACAAGCACGAAACGCTTAAGTTCTTCTCCCAATTTCTTGCGTATAACACCAACGCATACGTGGTTCGCGCTTCGGTAACTCTCGGGAACGACTCTCCCACGGGCGGGGCGAGTATGATAGTTGCGCCGACGGGAGAGGTTCTCCTTGATCTTTATAACCGCGAGGCTGCCGAATGCGTAACCTTTAACGTAGAAGATAAGCTTTATAAGCCCGCAGGCTTTAACAATCCCCCCACCTCACACCCGGAATACGTGGAAAAGGGCAGGCGCCCCTGGAAGTACCGCCCTGCAGGCAGTGCAATAGTAAAAAACGACGCTCTTATGCCCTACCCAAGGGTTTGCGCACACAGAGGCTTCAAGACTATAGCGCCTGAGAACAGTCTTCCCGCCCTTGGCGCCGCCGTTGCAATGGGCGCGGAGGAAGTGGAATTCGACCTTTGGTACACCAAGGACAAGGAGATCGTTTCCATCCACGATTCAACACTTGACCGTGTATCCGACGGCACGGGCAAGGTGGTTGAGCATACCTACGAGGAGCTTACGAAGCTTGATTTCGGCGTTAAATACGGTGAGCGCTTCAAGGGTCTGCACATAATAAAATTTGAGGATATTCTTAAAAAGCTTGCGTGCCATTGCATTATGAACGTGCATATAAAGTCCTGCGATGAAGAGGTATTCAGAAAGATAATCGCACTGATAGACAAATACGATTGCCGCAAATACGTTTACTTCGTTTCGTCCACTGCAATACTTGAAATGGCAAAGGAAATAGCGCCCGATATTCCCCGTTGCGCAGGAGGCGGTCCCACTGCGGAAACAAGATGGGATATCGTTGACCGCGCCATACGAACAGGGTGCCGGAAGGTGCAGTTCTTCAAGCCCTGCTACAGTAAGGAGCTGGTGGACAAGGCCCACGCTCACGGCATAATCTGCAACGTTTTCTGGTCAGACGACGTAAAAGAAGCAAGAGAGCTGCTTGAAATGGGTATGGATACCATCCTTACAAACGACTATCACCTTATCGCCGAGGAAGTTAAGAGATTTAAAGAAGGCAAATAATGCCCAAGGAGGGTAAAGAAACCGTGTTTCTTTACCCTCCTTGGTTATCTGTTTTTATTTACTGAATATCGCACCCTCGTTAACGGTAACGTGACTTCGTACCAAATCCGTAATAGCACAGCTTATGTGATATATCCCGTATCTTTCGTTTGATTCCCACATAGATATAAGATGCTCCTCGCCAAAGCTGCCTCCTTTTGCAAGCACGTAAGTGGTGCATCCGTCAAACCCCATAAACTCCTCGGGATTCCAGGTTGGGATATTACTGAAATCCCATTTTTCAAAGAGCGCCTTTAAGCCGTTAACTTCCTCTGCCGACAAAAGGATTTCTTCGCTTTGAAGAAGCTCATAACGGGCGATCATTTCCTTGAAATGGTAGAATAACAAGGTTGCGGTTCCGTCCTCAAAAACGTAAATATCGTAAAAATACGCTCCGTGAGCCGCGTACTTGTCGTCCATAATGTCAAAAGATACGTATTCTACACACCTTATAACACCGTCAACCTTTTTTCCGTTCTCCTGATTGCGTAGTTCCGCGTAATAATCGGTCAGATACGGTTCGGAGGGGATCCTTGCTTTATCACAGTGGTAAACGTAATTTCTCCACACAGCGTAATTCCGCTTTGCAATCGTCTCTTTGGAATAGTAATCAAGATAACAACCCGAGGGAAGCTTATCTCCCAAGATAGCGGAAGGGGTATCCTGCTCGTAAACGCAACCCGTAAGATCGGTACGAATATCAACGACCTCATTATGCCCTAAGCCCCATCTTTGATCAAGATAATATTCACCGTCTTCAAGCTTACAAAACAGGTAGAAGAGACTGTTATCGGGCATTGAATAGACTGTGTAGTAGCAATCGTTATCGCCCTCCGTGTAATGCCGCAACACTTTGTTGCCGTATAGCTCCGCTATCTCCCTATAGGTGATCTCCTCATCAAGATATGGGCAAATGTTATTAACGAAACCGTCAATGTCGTGCTCGCGGAGCGAATTGCTCTCGCGCACGCTTTTAACGGTAGATTCGTCATATACGAACGGAATATCGTTGTCAACAACGATATCGTCACCCTTAACGTGACCGGAAGGAAGCTTACTGCACGAGGGAAAGAAAAAAGCAAAAGACAAAACAGTCAAAACTGCAAGCAAAAAAGAAACATATCTTTTCATAGCAATTCCCTTTCTTGTTAATTCTATGGCGAATCCTTCTTCGTTTTTATCTTATCACATCTGCACTTTGTCCGTCAATAGAGAAAAGAGCTTACACCACATCTCTTGCGCTTCGATGCATATAAAACTCAATTTTAAATTGACCGTCTCTCAATCGGCGGGAGGTGGACAAACGATCACAGAAATGCTACAATGTGCTTAAGATATGTAAAGGAACAAAGTAGGAGAATACTATATGTCATTCGGACAAACGATAAAAACACTTCGGAAAGCAGCAAATATGACTCAGGAAAAGCTCGCCGAGCTTCTTTCGATCTCTCCGCAGGCGGTCAGCCGTTGGGAAACGGAAGCCGCTATGCCCGATATTTCTTTGCTGCCGCCCCTTGCGAATCTCTTTGGCGTAACCACCGACCGTCTGCTCGGAATGGAAACCTACCAAAAGGATATGAGAAAAGCCGAGTTCGACGAGGCATTTCATGAATATTGGAATCACGACGATAAACAAAAGAATTACCAAATTGCACTGCAAGCGGTTGCCGAATACCCGGGGAATATGGAATATGTGGAATGGCTGGCATCGGCAGAATATTACGTTGCTATGCCGACCCGTGATAACGGCGAATATACGCGCTTGCTTGAAAGCTCCGCAAAGCACTATAAGATCGTTTTAGAAAATGCGAAAGACACAAAGCTCTATCACAAGGCTTTGTTCGGGATCGTTCTTGCCTTAAGCTGTAATCATAAGAAAGAAGAAGCAAAAGAATATGCCTTGCTTGAAGAGAACGAAGAAAAAAGAAACGAGTTGCTTTGCTGGTGTCTTGAGGGCGAGGAAAGAAAAAAGCATTGCCAGCATCTGACGAACACGAAGCTTAATAGCTTTTTGTTTCAGTTAAAATTCGGCCGGGACTCAATAGAGGTCTACGATGCAGTTGAGAAAATACTGAAAATTATGTTCCCCGACGGCAATTTTCAGTACTACCATAACACCCTTCAGTATAACTGCTTAAGCAAAGCCGTTTGCTTTTGCAGAATGCACAAATACGATCAGGTGCTGGAAGAATTGAAAAAAGCAAGATATCACGCCGAGGAAATGACGAAGATAAACCGTCAAAAGACGATAAAATTCACAGCCCCGTTATTCAATTTGATCGAAGAAGAACACGCCGTTACTGAAACGGACGTAACGGACGTTGATGATTTTATTCGTTATCTGAATAACTATCGCTGCTTTGATCCCATCAGAGAAAGAGATGATTTTAAAGCGCTGCTTGCGCCGTAATGCGCCGCTGTAGAATGAGGTTTGACAAACATAAACGCACTCCTCATCCACCGCTAACGCGGTCCCCCTTCTCCCACAGGAGAAGGCTTTCACGCCCGACGGTATAACGTATCGTAAAAGACAACAAAAAAGGACATCCGTTGGATGTCCTTTTTTGTTGGTGCGAGAAACGGGACTTGAACCCGTACGGTGTGAACCACACGCCCCTCAAACGTGCGCGTCTGCCTGTTCCGCCACTCTCGCATTTGCTGCCGCTCTTGCGACCGCTCGATTATTATATAACAAGCCAATAGAAAAGTCAATACTTTTTTTCGATTTTTTTAAATATTTTTTTTAGGTATTTATTTTTGCGTTTATATGTGGTAGAATGTTATAGTTAATGATTATTTCGGAGGCATAAAGTGCTTTTAAAGAATCTGCTTGATCTGCCGCTTCCCTGGTCTACACCGCAAAACGAAATACCCGATAAGGAAATAGACCGAGTATGCGACGATTCCCGTACCGTTTCCTCGGGAGCCATGTTTATTGCCGTTGAGGGCGCGGTAAGCGACGGACACGATTATCTTATGTCCGCATACCGCCTTGGGTGCCGCACCTTCGTAGTTGAAAAGCGTGCGGATGAGCTTCCCGATGACGCGTTCGTTGCCGTTTTTGAGGATTCACGCAAGGCCCTTGCGCTCCTTTCCGCAAAAATACTGGGCGAGCCCGCAAAAAAACTTACTCTCATCGGTCTTACGGGCACCAAGGGAAAGACCACAACGGCGCTGATGCTTCAAAGCATTCTTTGCCGCGCAGGTCACAAAACGGGCTACATAGGCAGTAACGGCGTGCGCTACGGGGACGTTAAGCTTCCCGATACCAAGAACACCACCCCCGGCAGTCTTGAGCTTAACCGTTATCTTGCGGATATGGTCCACGCGGGCGTTACTCACGCAGTGCTGGAGGTATCCTCTCAGGCTCTTTATATGAACCGCGTTTACGGAATTGATTTTGATACGGTTATTTTTACCAATATCGGACGTGACGATCACATAGGCGGAGCCGAGCACCCCTCCTTTGAGCATTACGTAGAGTGCAAGCGCTCCCTGTTCTTTGATTGCGGCGCTAAGCATATGATATGCAATGCGGACGATCCCTTTGCCGAGTATATGACTCCCCCGCACCTGAAGCCCTTGCGCGTATCCCTTAAGGGCAACGGCGATTATACAGCAAGCAATATTGCCTTTTACAACAACGGCGGCATTCTCGGCGTTACGGCAGAGGTAAAAACCCCCGCAGAGGACATAAGCATTATGCTTCCCCTCCCCGGGGAATTCAACGTTCTGAACGCCCTTTCAGCCGTTGCCGCTGCTTCCGTATACGGCGTTGCGCCCACCCTTGCTTTCCGCGCATTAAGAGAGACCCACGTGGAGGGCAGATTTGAGTGCGTTCCCGTTGCAAAGGACAGAATATTCGTCATCGACTTTGCCCATAACGGAATGGCTCTGCGCTCCGTGTTAAGCGCATTAAAAAAATACGAACCAAAGCGTCTTATTTGCGTATTCGGTTCCGTGGGCGGAAGAACCCACAGCCGCAGAAAGTCCCTTGGCGACGTTGCGGCGGAGATGTGCGATCTTGCAATCATCACGGCAGACGATCCCGATTTTGAACCGCCCTCATCCGTTGCCGCGGATATTTTGCCTTCATTTGAGGGGTCTTCCTGCGTTGCCGTTGAAATTGACGACAGAGAGCAGGCGATCAAATACGCACTTGCTCAGTCAAGAGCGGGAGATATAGTTCTGTTTGCGGGGAAGGGACACGAAAACTTCCAGCTTGTCAAGGGTGTCAGACTTCCCTTCTGCGAACGTGATCTGATACATAAATATAAGGAGGTAATTCCCGCGGCGCTTCACCCCGCGGTGACAGAATGATGAAAGAACTGTTTGAGCTTTTCTTGCTGTTTGCAAAATGCGGCGTATGCACCTTTGGAGGCGGATACGCAATGCTCCCCATACTTACCCGTGAATTTGCCGAAAACAAAAAATGGGTGACCGAGGAGGAGCTTGCGGATTATTATGCGGTGGGTCAGTGCACCCCGGGAGTTATCGCCGTTAACGTTGCCACCTTCGTTGGTATGAAGCGCAAGGGCGTTGTCGGCGCCGTGTTCTCCACTTTGGGTATTATTTTCCCATCATTGGTTATCATAACCGTCATTGCAGCTCTTATAGAAGGCTTTGCCGATAACGTATACGTTGCCCACGCTCTCGCGGGCATTCGCACGGCAGTTTGCGGTCTTGTTGCCGTAACCGTTCTTAATCTGCTGAAAAAGAGCATCAAAAGCATCTTTGCCCTTTGTATTGCTCTTATTACCCTTTGCGCAATCGTTTTCTTTGACGTATCCTCCGTTATCATAATTATAGCCTGCGCCTTCGGCGGTATTACCTATAACGTGCTGAAGGAGAAAATAAAGGCAAAGGAGGATGAGAAGAATGCTTGACTTCCTTATAATGATTCTTGAGTTCTTTAAAACGGGACTCTTTGCCGTAGGTGGCGGTCTTGCCACCATTCCCTTCCTTACGGAGATGTCCGTCAAGTATCCCCATTGGTTTACAACCGCAGAGCTTGCGGATATGATCGCGGTTGGCGAATCAACCCCCGGCCCCATTGGTATCAATATGGCTACCTACACGGGCTACAGAGCGGCAGGGATACCAGGTGCAATATGCGTTACTCTTGCGCTGGCACTTCCCTCCTTCATCGTTATCTGCATCATTTCAAAGATACTTACGAAGTTTGCATCAAACAAATACGTTCTCGGAGCGTTCGCAGGTATGCGTCCCGCAGTTCCGATACTGATACTCGTAGCCGTTTTCCCCATTATGAAGCTTTCTCTCTTCTCGGGGGAAGCCGGACTTTTAGGTCATATCAATATTGCTGCATTGATACTTTTCCACGCAGTTATGATCGGATACGCAAAATTCAAAAAGCTCCATCCCCTCGTTTTTATCGCCGTCGGTGCCGTTGCGGGAATTATTTTAAAATTGTAAACAATTTTCGTTTCCCTTGATTTTGGTTCAAACAGTGGTAAAATATTCCTTGACAGCATAACGTCAATATAACACCATTTCGGAGAAAATATGAAATACGATCGTTTTATTAAGCTTACCGTAATATCGGTGTGCGCGGTTCTGTTTTTTGCTTTGCTCACCTCTTGCGGCAACGAAAAACCGCCCGTGATAACCGACCCCGTAACCGACGCTCCCAAAGAAACGGGCACTACGGCACCTATCACCGATGCCGTTACGGAGAATACGTCCGCGTCGGATACGGATGAACAAATCAATTCGACTGTCGAAGTCACAACTGCCGCAACCACCTCGGAGCCTTCAACAGAGCCGGTAACGGAGCCCGTTGACGTGCCCGCCGCTTATCAGTACGATAAGCCTGTGCCCGAGAGTGCAAAAAAGGACGTTTCCTGGTTTGACGATGCGGTATTCGTTGGTGACAGCCGTGTCGGCGGCTTCCAGCTTACCGCAGGCGTATGGAACGCGGAATATATTACCTTTGCCGGTATGGACGTAGGCAAGTTCTTTACTTACAGTCTTAAGCCCGAGGGCGAGCCCGTATATACGGCAAACGACGCTCTCCGCGCCCTTGGCACCAACTACAAGAAGGTATATATCGGCCTCGGACTCAACGAGCTTGGCTGGAGCTACTACTCCGCATATTATAACAAGCTTTGTGAAATAATAGATACGATCCGCTCCTATAATCCCGATGCGGATATTTATCTTATGACCGTGCTTCCCGTAAGCGAACAAAGAAGCAAGCAGGTCAGCTACGAAACTCTTGAAAACGTAGACCTTATGAATAACAGAATAAAGCAGGCAGCAGTTGAAAAGCACGTTTATTTCGTTGACGTTGATACCGCCTTCAGAGATGCAAAGGGATATCTGCCCGAAGGCTATTCCACAGACGGAGTACATCTTAACCGCGAGCCAAACGGAATACTGCGCGACTATCTGCTGACTCATACCGTGGAGAAATAAAATGAAAAGAATCATTTCTTTAATACTTTTTGCAGTGCTTTGTGTGCTTCCCTTCACCTCCTGCGGAGAAAAGGATTATAATATCGACAAAGCGGCTCTTGCAAAAGCTCTTGTGGACGGCGGATGCTTTCAGGATTCAATGATGGAGGTTCCAAGCCAGATCCTGAAGTATTCCTACGAGGTAAGCGAGGACGTGAGCGCGGTGCTCTATCGCGGCACCAACGCAACAGCCGAGGAGCTGACCGTACTTGAAGCACCCGATGCCGAGAGCGCCAAGGCGGTGCTTGACTCCGCAAGCGCGTACCTTGATACTCTTGCCGCAACTTACGATAAATACAACGCAGCAGAGGCTGCAAGAATACGCAACGCAATAATCATCCGCCGCGGAAGATTCGTTATCGCCTGCGTATGCAACGATAAGGCAGCCGCAGAAAAGATCATCGACCAATACTGCAAATAAAGCAAGGGCATTTGCGATTTTGAAAAATATCGCAAATGCCCTTGACAAATCCTGCGCAATGTATTAAAATAATAGAGCTGTCAATTTGACGGTCAATTAAATACGCGGGTATGGCGGAATCGGCAGACGCGCTAGATTCAGGTTCTAGTCGGGGCAACTCGGTACAGGTTCAAGTCCTGCTACCCGCACCATCAAAAAAGGACACTATGTTTAGTGTCCTTTTTTGATGTTTTTTATTGTTGCAGGACTTGAACGGTTGGTAGTGAATCGACATCCGGTGGATGTCGAGAGCCAACCGGACCGACACCCGTCGAGGGTGGAGAATCCAGTCCTGCTACCCGCACCAAAAATCGACAAGTTTCAACAGAAGCTTGTCGATTTTACTTTTTCACTATTAACTATTCACTTTTCACTCTTCTCTTTTGAAACTTGTCGATCAGGTAATAAGTAATAGTGAACAGTGAAGAAGTGCTGATGAAGCTTTTCTCCCTTTAGTCGAAAAGCATTATAATTTACTCGGGTTCTAATTCATACGCATTCATTCGCAAAAATGCCGATATTATCTTTTTTTGTAGCCCTTACACATCAAAAAAGGACACTATGTTTAGTGTCCTTTTTTGATGTTTTTTTATTGTTGCAGGACTTGAACGGTTGGTAGTGAATCGACATCCGGGGCAAAGCACGCCCGAAGGGCGAGCGATAAATTCTTCCTTTTTGCGCAACGCAGTTGCGCCCGAGAGCCAACCGGACCGATAAAACGAACCCCGAAGGGTTTTGTTGCGGTACGTCTTAATTCATCTACAATCGTGATAGGGTAAAATAAATAGTCATCTTTCCTTAAAACCGATAGATTTCAGTCGATACAGAATAGCGAGTATATCTATCGGACGTACATATTCAATGACGCCCGATGCTCCGCGAAATCCCGTTTGGTGAATCATATCAAATCCTAACGATTCAATTTTTTTATACAACCGCATAATCACTTCCTTTAAATTGCCACCCTTGAACTGCTCAATTACGGTTAAATAGTAAATAAAAGAACATATAAAATCAAGCTGGCCGCGTGTAACATGCGGTATAATTTCGGGAATATTTACTGTTTCATTGCCGAATTTAAGTGTTGAATCATCTTTGATCTCGATGTTTCTGGCAAGACATACTCTTCTGAGGTCACCAAATTCAACAACACGCGATAATGGCGAAAAAGCGTTCTCCGAAGTTTTATGATCCTTGGAATAATCCTTATATTCGGAAGCAGTAAAGTTTTCCACTAAAATGACCCTATCTGCAATACGGAAATATTCTCCCGAAGCTCCAACAACGATGATAGAAGAAATGCCGTGCCTTTCATAAAACATACGGGCGTTATCTATAAATGGCGTGGTAGAAGCATTTTTTATAACCGAACGCATCTTTTCGTCTTTGTACATAAAGTTGTTTGCACTTCGGTCTTCGTCGAATAGCATTAAATGACATCCTGCCTCCACAGCCTCGGTAACCGCTGCAGCTTGCGATGTCGAACCGCTGGCATTATCGGTTGAAAAGCTTTGCGGAAGAATCGACTTAACAGGTAATGCTCGCAGAAAAAAGGATATATCGGTATTTTTGATACTTCTTCCGTCCTCGGCTTGAATAGTCATAGCACTTTCATTGGTTATGACGTATTCACGTCCGTCACCGAGGACATGGTTGTAAACGCCCTCTTTCAAAGCCTCCAAAATCGTGCTTTTTCCGTGATAAGCATCACCGGTAATCAAGGTTATACCCTCGGGGATAGCCATTCCACTGATTGTATCTCCGCTCGGCAGCGCAATATTTATCTGCATTGATTTTGGAGAGGTAAACGGAACAGCCCCTTTGCTATCCTTATAGTCTGTTTTGCCTTTTCGAGGAAGTATAGATCCGTTGGCGACAAAGGATACATACCCGTTGTTTTTCAAATAGCGTCGAATATACTCTTGATTTCGCCATAATTCCACAGCTTGCCAAAGGGCATTTGAATCAAAGCTTGAAACAAAGCCTTCAACTAATGTGGGCAGATTCTTCGTCAATAGAAGTTTCAATGCCTTTTCGGAAATTATTCCTTTTTTGCGGCTGTTGAAAGAGTCCTTTTGAGCTTGTGCGGACAGAGCCAAAACGCTTCCGCTTTGTGCTTTTATTCCAAGCACGGGATCTGCACGCCGTCCCGTGTTATAAGCCGTATTATTAAACGGCAATTTAATTGTCAGCAAAATGGTTATTGTTTCATTACTTAATTGGACTACTGAATTTGACAATACACGTGTTCCGAACTTATAAACAAGAAACAACCCCTTTTGAACGTTGTTTTCCGATTGTTGCATAGCATCATTCGCCATATGCGCTGCAAGTGAAAACTCTCGCATCATAAAGGACGTTAATGGGACATTATCGTTTTGATCAAATCTGTAATTTTCAAAGATCCGCCCGCAAGGTATCTCAATCGACACCGTTGCAAATTTGAATTGTCCGCCATATACATTCCGAATATGATAGACAATTCCGTTCCGCTCATATCTTCCGTACAGCTTTGTATATGAAGATAGGGCCTTTCCGTCAAGTGATTTGATAATTCCGTTTAATTTTTGCATAAAAAATACCTCCGAGAAATGATTTTGAGATGTGTTGCCCCCACGGGCGCAGATATAGAACACATTGCCAAACCATTTTTCGAAGGAAAAACAAAAACGGTATATCGTCAGACATACCGCAGGATATTAGCCGATCATATTCCAGCACACTTAAAAAGCGTCATGCTGCATTCGGCGACACATGGCATCCGACAATGTATTCAATTGCAGTTTTCATAATAGTCGCCTCCTTTGGCATAAATTTGTAATTTGACTACGCTGATATCATAGCATGGTTTCGGTTAATTGTCAATTGGGATTGGAAATTTTTCTGCAATAGTTCAAACTCATACAGATAACAGAGTAATATCTTTTTCAGCCCATAGCCATCAAGAATTATCGTAGTTTTTTCGGCAATTCTCCCGCAAAATACCGCTGAATTCAGCATTTTTCCTTCCGCTTTTTCACCTGACTGTTGCAAGTTTCATAATTATATGTTATAATATGGCGTAATAAGTGCAGAAAGCCTTGCGAAGCAAGTCTTTGGGCTGTCGCCCGATGCGTGTTTTACACGCCTGCGCAATTGGCGGCTTCGCAAAAACGTCCGTGCAAGCACACGTTTTTGCTTCATGGTATAATAACGCAAAACGGAGGTAGCCTATACTTATGTTTGAAAATTTCATCGCTAACTACGAGCTTCTTCTGCGCTATATCGCGCAGATATCAATATGTACCCTTGAGCTTGTGGGCATTATGATAATCATAGTGGGCTCGGCAAAGACCTTTTACCTTACCATTAAAAGAATAAGGAAAAAGCAGCCCGTAAGCATCGTTATAGAGCTGGGAAAATCCCTTTCCCTTGCTCTTGAATTCAAAATGGGCGCAGAAATAATCAACACCGTTATCATACGCGATCTTAAGGAGCTTGGCATCCTTGCGGTGGTTATAGTAATACGCGCACTTATGGCGGTACTGATCCACTGGGAAGTAAAGATGGAAAAGAAGAACCATCTTATGTCGGAACCCGAAAAGAAATAAACGAACAGCGCAGATCATTCGTGATCTGCGCTGTTTTTACTTTACAGTCTTTTTCTGTATTTTGACGGGGTTACGCCAAGCTCCTTTTTGAACACTCTGCAAAAATACTGCACCGAAGAAAAACCGCTTTTTGCGGCACATTCCTCCACCGTAAGAAACGGATATCTTAAAAAGATCTTTGCATTCTTAAGCCTTTCGGAAAGGATATATTGTGACGGAGAGCACCCGTATTCTATCTTAAAAAGCTTTCTGAAGTACACCTCGCTTATATCAGCCATCTCCGCAAGACGGGTAACGTTCAAACTATCGTCACCAAAATTGGAATCAATATGCTCCTTTGCTCGGCGTATCCGCTCCTTAAGGGTCCCTGCAATATACGTTTCGTTTCTTGCGGCAATCACGGAGCCGTAAATGGAGTACAGAGTTGCAACCGCTTCCGCTCTTGCATACGGAGTGCGGCTTGAATGCAGATTGAGAAGCCTTATAAACGAATTTTCCGTTTGTGATGGATTCTTTGGTGTAAAAGCAAAGCTTTGTCTCGGCTCCGGTGAATCGAACTTAAAATCGCAGAACATAAAACGGTAATTATCGTCGTGGATGAACATGGTATATTTTGCATTATGGGGCAAATAGATAAGATCTCCGCCGTTGACTGAAAACTCCGTTCCGTCATCGAACTTATACGAACAGCTTCCCGACAGAATGTATACGAACGCGTCGCTGTGCCTGCAGTTAACGTTCAGCAGCTTGTGATGATTTCTGTTTCTTGATTTTATTACGTTGATAAGCTTGCTGACGTACAAGCCGCCAACGGTTATATCCAGCTTCGACATTTTGCCCCCGCACATTCGATTTATGAAATTATTATATTATGATATCGGCGCAAAATCAAGATAATTCATCAATGCTTGTTTCGAAAAATGCAATTTTGCTATATTTTATTCTTTACAGAAACCGCGGAGTGCTATAAAATAGTATCAACGGAGGTGCGTTATGACAGAAAACAGAGAACAGCTCGTTGCCTTTGCACACGGACTTGCAAAGGAAGCCGTGGAAAAAAACTACGACGTTTTTGAAACAGATTGCAAAATATTGACCCATTTGCTTGACTGCTGCGAGATAACCGTACCCGCTGAAAACAGATTTTTCGTTAAGGTCAACTGCGGCGGCATCCAGCATTCCGTTATCCGACTTCGCAGAGCAAACCACGCAAGGATCACCGAGGATAACGGCCTTACGGACGGACGCACCGCCCTTGCCTTTACGGGTGACTGGGATTTCGGACATACTTGTGCCGAATGGGACAGCATAATCTCCCTTGGCGTATACGGACTGCGCAAGCGCATAGACGAGTACGCAAAAGCAAAGGGAAACGATGAAAAGAAGGCTCGCTTTTATAAAAACTCTGCCATGGTGTTTGACGCGGCACTGCGCTTTATAAAGCGCGCATCCGATGAAGCAAAAAAGCACGGCAGAACAGAGATGGCAGAAGGTCTTGAAAATCTCTGCAACGCCGCTCCCGCTAATATTTACGAGGCAATGCAGACCTCAATCCTTTACTATACTTTGCAGCAGTATTTTGACGGAACGTTTTTGCGGACTCTCGGACGCCTTGACGAGCTTTTCTTCCCTTTTTACAAAAAGAGCGAAGAAGAGTACGTTCGCGCGCTGCTTGTGGATTATATCCGTGAGATAGACCGCATAAAGGCACTTGCAAACATTCCCTTTGCATTGGGCGGTACCGATAAAAACGGCAAAAGCTCCGCAAACGAGCTTTCTTATATGTTTATAGCCGCTTACAGAGAAGCAAAGGTATCAAACGTAAAACTACACCTCCTTTGCGCCGACAGCACTCCCAAAAGCTTAATAGAACAGGCACTTGACGCCGTGAGAAACGGTGATAACAGCATCGTGTTTATGTCTGATAAGCGGATCATTGATTCCCTTATAAAGCTTGGCGAGGACGAAGAGGACGCAAGGCGTTATCACGTGGTCGGCTGTTACGAATGCGGCGGCTACGGCGAGATAACCTGCTCCTGCAACGCAAGGGTGAATCTGCCAAAGGCCCTTGAGCTTGCGCTGAACGACGGCGTTGATATGCTTACGGGCAAAAGGATCGGTCTGCCGGCCGCTTATCCTCTTACAAGCTACGAGAACGTATACGCCGAATTTACGCGCCAGCTTGAGTATCTTTGCAACTGCGCAATGAAGGAAACAAACGAGCGACAGAAGATCGACGGACTCCTGCACGGAGCGCCCATATTCTCCGCAACCTACGCAAGCGCCCTCGAAAAGGGCGGAGATATCTATTGCGATCACAGTGCAAAATACGATAATTCATCGGTAAACGCCTTGGGTCTTGCCACGGCAACCGACTCTCTTTACACGATCAAAAAGCTTGTGTTTGACGATAAAACTCTTACTATGGATCAGCTTATCCGCATTCTCCGCTCGGATTGGGACGGAGAGGAGATACTGCGGCTTACTGTTAAAAACAGGCTTACAAAGTACGGAATGGACGACGACGAGGTAGACGGCATCGCAACAGATATTGTAAACAAGCTTGCTTCCTTTATCAGCGGCAAGCCCAACGCCAAGGGCGGAAAATATAGACTTGGGCTTTTCTCCATAGATTGGCGCCATCCCTTCGGCGAAAAAACTGCCGCCTCTGCCGACGGCAGAAAAGCAAGGGAACCTCTGTCCCAGAACACGGGCGCGACCTTCGGCTTTGACCGAAACGGAGCAACCTCGCATCTTTTGTCCGTTTCCAAGCTTGATACGATGCAGACACCCAACGGAGCCATAGTGGATATAGATCTGCACAGCTCTGCCGTGGTGGGCAAAAACGGACTTGAAAGCCTCGTATCCACTCTTCTCACCTATTTTGCAAGGGGAGGCTTTGCGGTGCATTACAACGTGCTTGACACGGAGGTGCTGAAGGCGGCAAAAGCTCATCCCGAAATGTATCCTAACCTGCAGGTGCGCCTTTGCGGCTGGAACGTACTGTTTGCATCATTAAGCGAAAAGGAAAAGGACGAGTTTATTGCCCGTTCCATGAGGGTCTGATATGAAGGGACTCATCTCCGGCATCAAGCGGATGGAGATACACGACGGCGACGGTCTGCGCAGCACGGTGTTTTTTAAGGGATGCCCATTAAAGTGCCTTTGGTGTCACAACCCCGAGAGCATTTCTTTTGCTCCGCAAAATGCAAAATTCAAGGAAAAATGCATCTCCTGCGGCTCGTGTATCGGAAAAAGCGACGAGGATGCCGCAAGTATCTGCCCCGTTTCCGCAATAGTGCGTTACGGAACCGAGTATGAAAGCGACGAGCTTGTTTCCATACTTATGAAGGACGCGGAGTTCTATAAAAACAGCGGCGGCGGAGTTACCCTATCCGGCGGAGAATGCCTTGCGCAGTCCACCTTTGCAACGGAGCTTGCAAGAAAGCTGTGGGAAAAAGGCGTCAGCGTTTACGTTGATACCTGCGGCTACGTGAAAAGGGACGTGCTTGAGGGCATAATTCCCTACACCGACGTTTTTCTTTACGATATAAAGGCAATCGATCCCGCCGTGCACAAAATCTGCACCGGCAAGGATAACGGCACGATCCTAGAGAATCTGAAATACCTCTCTGAAATGGGATGCGATATTGAGATAAGGTACCCTCTCGTTACGGGGTATAACGACGGAGAGTGCGAAAGGATCGGCAGTTTTTTGAAGGATCTTAAGGGGATAAGAAAGATCAAGGTCCTGCAATATCACTCCTTTGCCGCATCAAGATACGAGGCTCTCGGTATGGAGAACACCCTTCCGAAAACTAAAACCGAGATAGCGGACGTTGAGCGGGCGGTAAGTATACTGAAAAGCTTTGGTCTTAACGCCCTTAACGGAATAAACGAGGACTAAGATATTTGATGCAAGGGAATCTAATTCCCTTGCATCTTTTTTCATTTAACCAAGCATCGACATTTATTGTTTTTTGAACAGAAAACCGAACATTTGCACAATTTTTGCGCAAGTGTTTTGTTAATATGTACTGATAAATCCGATGAGGTGCCAAAAATTTTATTCAGCAATGCCATTGTTTTGCTTGACTTTTCTGTGTTATAATAGAGATCGTCAAAAATTCTACAATTTTTTAAATCAACATCCGGAGGAATAAATGTTAGCCTTAGTTGCGTTTTTACCCATACTTGCAACTCTCGTTCTCATGACCGTTTTCAACTGGCCCGCCAAGTGGTGCCTGCTCATTTCATGGATAATGTCCGCAGTATTCGCGATGATTTTCTGGGACGTTGAGATAATTGCGGTTATTGCAAGCTCCGTTTACGGTATGCTCAGCTCCGTTGACGTGCTTATAATCATAGTTGGTGCAATTCTGCTGATGAACACCCTTAAGGCATCGGGCGCTACCGCTTCCATAAACCGCGGATTTATGAACATCTGCCCCGATAAGCGCGTGCAGGCTTGCATCATCGGTTTTTCCTTCTGCTCCTTTATCGAGGCTGCCGCAGGCTTCGGCACTCCCGCCGCACTTGCAGGTCCCCTTATGGTAAGCCTTGGCTTTCCTCCCATGGCGGCCGCAATGATCGCTCTGATCTTTGACTCTACCGCAGTTTCCTTCGGTGCTGTCGGCACTCCCGTAACCTCCGCACTTCACGCTCTCGGCATGTCCGGTGACGTTGAGTTTGCAAAGGATTTCGCTCTCTGGACCGCTATTCCCCACGCGGTAGTAAGCATAATTCTCCCTCTCCTCGTTCTGATGCTTACCACCAAGTTCTTCTCCAAGGAAAAGTCCTTCAAGCCCGCGCTTGAGGCTGCTCCCTTTGCTATCTTCACGGGTCTTTCCTTTGCGGTTCCCTATATTCTCGTTACCGTATTCATTGGCTATGAGTTCGCTTCACTTATCGGCGCACTTTTCTCTATTGCAATTACGGTAATCGCCGCAAGAAAGGGCTTCCTCGTTCCCAAAAAAACCTGGGATTTCGGTAATTCCGAGGAATGGGAAAAGGATTGGCTCGCTACAAGCCCCGTTACTCCCGTTGCGGAATCAAAGATGTCCGTGCTTAAGGCGTGGATCCCTTACGTTCTCGTTGCACTTGTGCTTGTAATTACCAGAATCCCTCAGCTTGGTGTTAAGGGTCTTCTCACCTCCGGTGCGTCCTTTGTTGTGGGTATTCAGAACCTCTTCGGCTTTGATAAGCTTGACTGGAGCGTTAAGTGGGCGTATCTCCCCGGAACTGCTTTCATTCTCGTTGCAATATTTACCAACTTTTTCCACAAGATGGATCGCAAAAAGGTTGCAGAATCGTGGAAGGATACCTTCAAGCAGGTAAGCGGCGCGGCACTTGCCCTTCTCTTCGGACTTGCACTCGTTGAGGTAATGAAGTATAAAAACGCCGCAGATATCAGTATGATGGATCAGATGGCAAACGCACTTGCAAAGGTCGGCGAGGATCTTTACGTTCTTATCGCCCCCTTTATCGGTGTGCTCGGCGCTTTCGTTTCCGGTTCCGCCACCGTTTCCATGAACCTCTTTTCCAACCTGCAATATAACACCGCAACCGTGCTTGGCATTGCTCCCGCATTCGTAATGGCAATGCAGTGCGTTGGCGCCGCTGTAGGTAATATGGTGTGCATCAACAACGCAGTTGCCGCCTCCGCCACCATCGGCGTTGTGGGCAACGAGGGTAAGCTGATAAAGAAAAACGCCATTCCCATGCTTATCTACACGCTGATAACCGTTGCCATATTCTATATAGTTATTGCCCTCGGCGTTCAGCCGTAAATTCGGTTACAATCTCGATTATATAAAACAGACCCGCCGCAATATCCTTCGCTTTCTCAAGGATGACTGCGGCGGTGTTTTTGCGATTATTTCATTCTATACTCTGTGCAGGGTTACTAATCATTTCAAGAAATGCATTTGCCCTGTACGCCTTATACGGTCCTATTTCATCCCCGTCCTCCACCGTAACGTGAAATCCGTGATCGTTTGCTTTCGTCAGGTTGAACGGTGCGGGGTCGAACAACAGAATATTTTCTATCCGCGCATCTTGTTTCTCTGCAGTCAACAATTTTGGGCAGTATCGGTACGAAGTAAAGCCGTTATAAAAAGATTCCGCCTTTTTGGATATCATCTTTATAACCTGCGGATACCAGGAAACCACGTGTTCTACAGTTGCAAAGTGATAGGATTTTTTAGGATACAAGCAAGGTATAACCCTTATGCGATATTCCTTTTCCTCTGTTTTTACACAGATATCCGTATTACTTGCCATAAACAGTGCAGTGGAAACAACTCCGCGTTTCACCTCGCATTTATAGCCCTTTCTTTCGCACAGATTTTTTAATCTCGTCGTGAATTGGGTTTGCAGCTTTACGGATCTTATAAAGGAGTAAACAAACCTGCCGAAGAAAAACAGTATAATGGCTTCTACTGTGAAAATAAACATTACTATCATATCTTCACCCCTATTCGCTTAAGAAATTCGCGCGCCATTTGCGCTGTGCAACAAAAGCACCGTAAAGCGAAACGGCGTAACCTATAACAACGAACAGTATCCATCCGATAATGAATCCGAAATACATATTAAGACCGTTAGTCAGCGGCACGAAACGAAACATGGTGCGCATATTCAACAGACGGGGAAATCCCAGCACAAAATACAGCAAAGCAAGAAAAACCGTATCGGGTATGCAGTACTTTGATATATGATACTTTATTCCCTCTTTGTATCCGATAAGGCATTTTGTATCGGCAATAAACAGATCCCTTGCCTTGCGGGAAAAGATAAAGGCTATTGCAGTGGCGGGAAAGAACGCCGCAAAGGAGCACAGAAGATACACCAGTGAGTCAAACCTCATAAGTGCCTCATAGTTTTCCGGCTTATTAAGCTCGTAAAAATGCTCGTACACCGGTGGAATTAACTCACCTATAAGCGGAACGAGGAAAAACGCCGTAAGGTAATAAAACGCGTGTGAGAAAGCGTAGCTTGCGGGTATAAGCCACAGCGAAAACGCCGTGCGCTTGCTTTTTTTAACTTCCATAACACAACTCCTTTCATTCATTTCACAGTGTAAAAAGCGCAAAAAGGGGCTGTCCGCAAACGGACAGCCCCTTTTGCGGGTCACGTTTGATTATTCTGCTGTTGCCTCGTCGGGCGTGGGCTTTGCGCCATCGCCATCCTCAAGCTTTTTGCCGAGCATACCGGGAAGCTGCATACCCGCCAGGTTAAATACCTCGTCAAGTGGAGGAACGGACTTCATCATACCGGAGATAAAGTTTGCGGTAGAAGTCTTTCCGTCACCGTTCTGACCGCCGTCCCAAACCGTTACCTTGTCGATCTTAATGTTCTTAACAGCATCGACCTGAATACGCATAAGCTCTTCAAGCTTATCTGCAATGAGGAGCTTAAGCGCCGCCTCTGCATCGCCGCCTGCGGATTTAACGATCTCTGCAAAACCTGCAGCCTGCTTGCGGAGGATCTCCTCCATACCGCGAGCCTCTGCTTCCATCTTTGCGTAGATAGCGTCTGCTTCACCCTTTGCAATACGGCGTACCTGCTCTGCCTCTGCTTCTGCGGCAAGCTCCATTTCCTTCTTCTTTGCCTCTGCGCGTACGATGACGTCTGCCTCCAGAGTTGCTTTTTCCTTGGCGCGTCTTGCTTCTTCAGCCGCCTGCTCTGCGCTGTAGGATTCCTCCAGCGCCTTTGCAGCCTGGATCTTTTCTGCGGTGGTGGCTATCTTCATAGCCTCTGCTTCTTTTTCCTTAAGAGCCGCCTCAGACATTGCTATCTTCATCTTGGCTTCATTCTCGCCCTGAATAGCAACGGAATCCGCCTCGGATACCTTGATACGCTGATCCATACGAGCCTGAGCCTCACCGATAGAACCGTCTCTATCCTGCTCTGCAACGCTCTTCTTTGCGTCGTTTATTGCCTTTGCGGCTGCTTCCTTACCAAGCGCCGCTATGTAGCCGGATTCGTCGCTGATATCGGTTACGTTTACGTTGATAAGGCGAAGACCGATTTTGCGGAGCTCCGTTTCCACGTTACTGCTTACTGCGGCAAGGAACTTATCGCGGTCGGTATTGATCTCCTCGATATCCATGGTTGCGATGATAAGACGAAGCTGACCGAAGATTATATCCTTGGAAAGTTCCTGTATCTCGGAGAGCTGAAGTCCCAGAAGGCGCTCTGCGGCGTTCTGCATTACACCGGGTTCGGTGGAGATACCTACGGTAAAGCGGGAGGGAACGTCGATACGGATATTCTGACGGGAAAGGGCGTTCTTCAGGTCTACCTGAATGGAAATGGGGGTAAGGTCAAGGTATGCGTAGGACTGGAATACGGGGATAATGAACTCCGCACCGCCGTGGATACACTTGGCGCTTCTGTTGGTGCCGTCCTTGTTCTTACCGATAGATCCGTAAATTACCATAACCTTATCGGAAGGGCACTTCTTATACCTTGAGCAAAGCCATGCGATAAAGGAAAGAAGCACGAGGGCGATGGCGCAAATGAGAAAGATGGTTTCAATAGGCATTTTTATCCTCCTGAAATTTATTTAGTATTTTTATTTTCTTTTTACAACGAGATCCGTCTGTCCGCTTACTCCGATAACGACAACTTCGGCGCCGGTTGGGATAGGCTCCGTATCGTCGGTCACGGCATTGCGCTCCACGTAAGCGCCCTGAAGCATCAGATGGACCTTTCCCTCACCCGTTCTTGCGGGAGGGACGGTAAGCTGAACCTTGCCTGCGGTGCCGACGGTGTTGCGGTTATCGGTATTACCGTTACTGCGGAGCTTGGTCATAAGTCTCATAAGCCAAGCAAGGCAGAGCATCATTATAAATCCGCAAACGGCGGAGATGACCACGTTCAGCCAGATGGGAAGTGCGGCCTTTTCAAGGCTTACACCCATCCAACCGAATACCACGAAGAACGCAACGATACCGCGTATGGTAAATATACGCAGACCCTCAAGTCCCTCAAAGGCGGAGTCAACGTGATCGACTCCCTCTCCGAACACGCCCTCGGTATCCGCGGCGTCTGCAGTTTCAAGCCCGTCATCAATGCCGTCAACGTCCCCGTTCTCCTGACCGAAGCCGATAAACATCAGCACAGTCTGAACCAAAAGAACGAGAGTTGCGGGAACGGCAACGCAGTAGAAAATCTGTGCTATGGAAGACAGCTCGTTCCACCAATCAATAATCGACATATAATTCACCTCTCTGTACTACTGTAAAGTTGAAAGCAGCTGGGAAGATCTTTCCCTGTACGCCGCCGCCGCGTGTGCGTAAAGCATCACCTGCAGGATCCTGACAAGCTTTTTGGTATCTGCGGCGTTTTCTCCGAATCCCTCTGCGGCGATCTCCGCCGTTTTCTTAACGGCATTATCATCGGAAACGTTGATATCAGGATCGCTTATCATATCCACGTATCGGTGATAAAGCTCGTCGTCCCGTATCAGATCGTCATTCGGATCCTTTGGGTTTCCTCCGATAACGTGCAGAAGACCGCATATCTTCTCTATCTGTAAGCTCTCGCGCAACATATTTATGATAACTATACGCGCAAATTGCTCTCTTGAGTACATCCGCTTTACGGGAGAGGAAACGAAGCCGCGCTTCACCCAATTCTGTATTACGTACGGCTCCAGACCCGTCATTACGGAAACCTGCGAAAGCGTTATACCCCCGGTGGCAAAAATACCGTCAAACAGCGATTTTGAACTGCCCTTCCCGAGGCTTGCGACCTCCACGGTCGTGCCGGGGAACGTACTGTGCATCACGTCACCTCCTATCCTTTGTGATTTGATTGTATCACACGGTCAGCTGATTGTCAAGAGCAACCGCGGGATTTGTTGTAATTTCCGCAGATTTAATAATTTCGCAATGCATTTTTGTGCAACAAGTACAAAACCGCCGTTCCGATAATGTGCCCCCAGTCAAGTAGACAGACTAAAAAACAAAAAGAATTTACAAAATGAATAGATTCTTTCATCTCCCCCTGCTGCGCAGCAGGGGGAGATTTTTCGTCACGCAGCTGTGGCGAAGAAA
>SVSB01000020.1 GCA_015064505.1 Oscillospiraceae bacterium | reverse complement strand
GAAGGCTCTCGTTAGCCTTCTCCTGTGGGAGAAGGTGGCAGCCGAAGGCTGACGGATGAGGAGTCCAATCATATTGCGCCGCAAGATCCTTCCTTAGATACACACGGGACGTCGAGGTATCGAACCCTGAAGGGGTGAGCGCGCGAAGCGACATTGCCTTGGCGATATAGATCCCTTGCGGGATCTGCGATATATTTTTACAAAATGCTATATACGCTTCGCGTGCGATATGTTTGCTTCGCAAACGAGTAGTATGAATGTTCTTTGGGGGTGTGGGGGATTTCTTTCAAGAAATCCCCCGCATCTTCCTTCGTATTCTATCTTCTCCCCCGCTTCTTCTCTCGTTCACAGCAAAACACCCCTGCAAAGTCAAAGCTTTGCAGGGGTGTTTTTTAGATCTTATCAGTCAACGAGCCAGCTTACCAGAACGGAGCTACCGTCGGTATCTCCGGAAACGACGTTGAGGGTGTTTACCTCAGCAGCTACTTCGATGATCTCCGCTACGGGAGCAATATACTTTTCTTTCATTTCATTACTCTCCTTTACAGATCACTCTTCGGAATTGATATAGCCGTTAATATCAACGAGGATGTTGTAAGCCGCAAGGGTTGCGTCATCGGTGCATTCCTCTTCGCTCTCGATACCTTCTGCAAGTGCATAAACCACGAGGTAGAGATTCTGCTCATAAGCCTCACCGTATACCACCATATGCTCTCCGTCTGCGGCATCCGCAACAACCACGTAAGGCATAAAGGTAAACATAGTCTCGCCGTGTGCAGCAGTAAGCTGAGTAATAGGTGCAGTAAAGTAAACGTTGGTATCGTCAGCCTCGGGGCCTGCGTACTTATAGTTGTTGATATCCGCGCCCTTTACGTAAGCGATGGACTTTGCGATCTTCGTATCGGGATCGTAGTTTTCGGTATTTTCTGCTGCCTCAAGAGAAGTGGGATAGAAATCCTTACCCTTGATATAAGTGAGTGCGTTTTCGTTGGCAGAAGCCTTTACCAGCACGCCCATCTCAACGATGTTATAGAAATCAGCATTCTCCTCAAAGTAGGAGGAACCAATGGAGAAGGACGCTCTGAGCCCGTAATTATCGGGACCAACGTACTTTGCACCGTATTCCACAATGTTGAAGGCGATGTCATCCATCTGAGGATTTATAATTACGTTTGTAGTATCGACATCCTTGAATGCATCGATAGCTCTCTTGTAGTTGAGGTATCCGTTTGTGATGTTGTAGGTAGCTGTTCCGGTGCAGTTATCCATATTATTGAATTCCTCAACGATGCCCTTATCGCTGACGTTTACGGTCAGGCTGCCGACGGTGCCCGCATCCTGATAAGCACCGCCCATATAAAGGGTCTCAACCACGCCTCCGCTTATATTGATAACGGTGCTGTTCGCGGCGGAGAATGCCGAGTTGTAATCTGCTTCAATAGACGATCCGTAAAGAGTGGTGACCGTGCCGCCCAGCACGTCTACGGTGCCGTTGCCGTAGGGCAGCACCTTATCACCGTGCAGAACCCGCGAGAAGGCAGATACCCTGAAATTACCGCTCTTCACGGTAATATGGGTATCATCCGTGGAATGGTTTGCAAATTGAGGTCTGAAGTTTGCGTTATAGGTGTTACCGCCTGCCTCTCTGCCCGCGGGGTAATAGTTTGCACCAAGCAGAATAACGGCTTTTTCGGAGGTTACCTCAACGTTCTCGTCCATAACCAGATGGTTGAAGTTTGCGGAGAAGTGCATATCGTTCAAAAAGGCAAGATCAATATTCTTGAACGTGGTATCTCCGGAGAGAATATAGTTATCAAATCCCGCGGAAACGGTGAAGCTTCCGCTCTTCAGAGCTACGGTATCAAGAGAGGACGCAACGTTTGATACCGCATATCCGCCGCCGTTAACGGTAACGAGCTTATGATCGGGCTCGCGGAATGCGTAAAGGCTGGTGGTATCGTCGTTAGAGAAGGTATAATCACCCGCAAGAACTATATTTCCGCCAACCTGATTGAACATTGCAAGTGCTACCTGATAGGAGCTTACGGGATCGTTCTCCGCGCCCGTGCCGCACAGCTTGCCGTTCTGCTGATCAACGTAAACGGTCTGCCCCTCCGAGGAAACGAGAGGAAGCACGGTGAACTGAGAGCCGTCTCTGGGTCTTATGGCACAGCTTTGTCCGTTGCAGGCAAGCATTCTTACGTCACTGCCCGAGGTAAAGGCGGCGGCACCCGTATAGGGCGTGACAACTCCCGCATCACCTGCGGCGGCAAAGGAAACGTCTCCGCCGTAGAGGATGACCGTGTCCTTCTTGTTGCGAACGGCTATATCACCGGTTATCTTTCCGCCCGTCCATACCAGAATGCTGTTACGCAACGGTGCGTTGCCTATGCTTTGATGTCCCGTGTGCAGGGTGGTTACGGTTCCGCCGGTCATATAGATATAGGACTGACCGCCCGCATGAGGCGTGGTATCGTTAATTCCCCAGTTTGCGCCGATAACGCCCAAAATATTACCGCCGTTGATATAAAGTCTGTAATTACCGTTGTATGCCGTTGTGGTGGCAATATCGTGGCGCGCACCGCCAACCACCGCACGCCACGCACCGCTGTTAACGGTAACGCAGGTATCGCGCTTTATCTGGTTCAGACGGTGAGCGTAGGTAGGAGAATCGGTAGAACCGATGCTGTTTACCTTTATACTCAAAGCACCGCCGTTTATGGAAATACCTGTGCCTGTTGACGTCGTATACTCGGTAACCGCACTTACCGTGGGTTTAACGGCAATAGAGGCTCCCTCCACGGGCTTGGAGGAATAGCACTTGA
Organism: Oscillospiraceae bacterium; assembly: GCA_015064505.1. Taxonomy (GTDB): domain Bacteria; phylum Bacillota; class Clostridia; order Oscillospirales; family CAG-272; genus RUG12395. Next base: position 45,339 of record SVSB01000020.1, on the reverse strand, counting down.
CACCGTTGCCGATGGTGAGAGGGTTGAAGTTTGCAAAGATGTATTCAGCGGCCAGAGAGGGCGCCTTTGTCGTCTTGCCGCTTTCAACCAGCGCAATATTCTCGATGGTTACGGGACCTGCAAACTTTACCGTATACTGTCTGTAATATCCTACTGCCGTATCGTACGCAGCCATAAACCAGTAATTATCGTAATTACCGTCTGCCGTGATCACGATCTCGCCGTGGTGCTCCTTAAGACCCGTAATGGAAAGCTGCTCCACGTTATAGGGCGCGGTGAAAAGAAGCTTGCCTCCCCCGGGAGCAAGAGCGTTGTACGCCGCCTTAAAGGTTGCGTAAGGCTTGCTTTTATCGTTGAGCGCCGCGGTGGTATCGTTACCATTTGCCGCGTCAAGATACGCAACGTTATCGGTTGTTACCGCGGTGATCTCCTGTGATAAAGCCACAGGGAATACAGCAAAAACCGTCAGCGTTGCAAGCAAAACTGCCAAAAGCTTTTTCATAATATCCTCCGTTTTAATCATGCACCGTATTGCAAGATAAAAAGAATGTCATCGTGCACTGCTTTTACTTCAATTCTATAATAACGTATAGGTGTTGTCAAAGGGATTTTCGGCGTTCGGAAACCGCGGCAACACTTTTCTGTTCCGCTTTTAACAATCCGTTCTGCTTTTGGCAAGAAAAGCAACGCAAAAAGAAGCGATACCCGGCATCAAGAAAATTTCGCTGATCGAGAAAATATTTCACCGCATCATCGCTCGCGCTGCAGAAGCATACAACGCACAAATTATGGAAAATCAAAAATCGGGGCTACTGTTCAAAACCAAAAAACTCGTTTATCCTCTTAATATCCATTTCTGCGGCAATGCGGTATTTTTCAAACATGGAGGAAAAATCGGTCGACTTGTTCAAAAGCAGTTGTGACATTTGATCGCCTAAATTACCAACACGATAGAACAGTCCAAGATCGTAGATCCTGTTGGCGAATATGATATCAAGAGTTTCGGCGCTTTCGGGATCTTGAACGCTACGGCCAATGAGCGTTTTATCGTAATAAGCCGGCGTCACGATCTCTTTTGAATAATACGCAAGTGCCTCCGTAATAACTCCGCTGATCTCATCGTCATAAATATCTACGGGGATACAGTACATAGAGGTCTGATATCCCGCAAGCCCACAGTAATAATTATCCTGTTCCTCGCTGAGCTTTGGGAAAGGAAGAATACCGTATTCAAGATCGGTATCACGGAAGCTGGGCAATGCCTTAAGATATTGCATAAGAAACAGGCTTTGACCGTTTTGGAACATTTCCACCCAGCCAACACCGCCGGACATCTTTTGGAAATTGATAACGCAAGGCTCTTTGGCAAGACCGACAAACTTATCAACGACACTGATAACTTGTTCGTTATTAAGTGTCAGCACCAGCTTATCGTCGTCAATTCTCGCAATAGTATTTCCCGAGGCATTAACAGCAGCAGTATTTATAGCGCCCCAAAGTATCAAACCGTACTTATCACGCGAGTCAAGGATATCGTCGCCGTTCAGATCTTCGGTTACACCCCTGCACATTTCAGCAAAAGCATCAAGCGTCCATTTTCCATCCCTTACCAATGAATAGAGATCTCCAACGTTCTTCTCGGCGGCAATCGTCTTGTTAAACGTAACGGCGAAGGTGTACTCTTTATCGAGATAGGAAATATCACCGGTCGTATAATAAGTCTTGCCGTTTATGCTGATATCCTTTGTTGCATTCTGATCCCACCAGGATTTTTCAAGCGCAACGTACGGAACGTCGTTCATATCAGCAAGATACCCCTGATATGCGAGCTTGCAAAGGTCAAAAACCGCAATCAATCCCGAGTCGTACGGAGTATCGCCGGAATTGCGGTTCGCCTGCAATCTCGTTACAGCCGCACCCATTGTAGTAGTGTAATCTGTAACCACCTCGATGGATATGTCGTATTCGTCCTCAACGAGAAGGTTTCGGCGGTACACCGCCTCATCAAGAATCTGATCCGTATCTTTATAAGCAAACGGAGTGGGAGGGGAGGTCATCAGGGCGGTACACAAGATCGTGAATTCATACCCGTCAAGGTAATAATCCTTCGGCACCTCCAAGGGCTCAACGTACGTTGTGCTATCGGGAGCTTCCGTGGCAACGGGCGCCGTGGTAACAACAGTTGTTTCATCCGAAAGTTCTCCGTTTCCGCAAGCGGCAAATGTTCCGCAGAGGATAAGCACGAGCAAAAAAAGCGAAATCGTTCTTTTCATTACCATACCTCACTATTGTATTTTATAGGCTTACTATAAGAATGCCATAACAAACCAAAAAAGAAATGTCTGAATTACGCGCGCTTGTCTTTTTCGGGATTGCATTGTCATCAAAAGTATAGCGAAGCGCGCGCTTGCTCAAACACAGCATAAGCCTTCGTTTGCAAACACTGCCTTTACTCCAATTCTATAATAACGTATAGGTGTTGTCAAAGGGATTTTCGGCGTTGGGAAACCGCAGTAACGCTTTTCTGTTCCGCTTTTAACAAGCCGTTCCGCTTTTAGCAAGAAAAGCAAAGCAAAAAGAAGCGATACCCGGCATCAAGCCGAATATCGCTGTCTTTTTCAAGTCCGTCTCAGCGGTATTTTATTTATCCTTTTTTCTTCTGATGCGGGAATAGATTACCATAAACACCGCAAGCACGCCAACGACGATACACACGATCGCCGCAATGGGAGCATCCTTCTCCTCAAGGTCGGTGATGTCGGGTTCGCTTGTTTCGGGAGCATCCGTTTCGGGCGCGGAGGTAAGAGGCGCGGTCATATCAGGTTCCTTGGTAGTATCGGAAGAAGGTGAATCCGTTGCAGGGGCTTCCGTTACGGGCTCGGTCACGGGTTCCGTTACCTCGGGCTCGGTGCCGTATTTTCTTTCATCGGGGCTGTAATTTTCGTTCACCTGAGAGAAGATCCAATCAATAAGGCCCTCGGTATTTGCCGCCTTGGACCAGATGTTGTGATCTCCGTCGGGGATCTCCACGTATGTAACGTTGGTGCCGCCCGCATCCTTGATGGCCTGAACGAGGGAGCGGGTACCGTTTACGGAAAGAGTGCCGTCGGCATCGCCGTGGAATGTGTATATGGGGGTAGTAGTGAGGAACTTACCGATCTCGGCCGCACCGTCGGAAAGACCTGCACCCGCCAGAGGAATTGCCGCCGCAAAGGTATGGGGGAAGCGGTAGATAAGCTCCCAGGTAGCGCCGCCGCCGTTGGAGGAGCCCGTTACGTACATTCGCTTGGTATCAACGGAATATTCGCTGACGAACTTATCGAAAAGCTCCTTTGCCGCAGTAAGATGCTTGCTCATACCGTCCCTGTTAAAGAACGCCGCACTTCCCACGTAAGCGGTGCTGTCTACCCATGCGTTGGGAGAGGAGGGGCACTGGGGCGCTATCATAATGCATTCCACGCCGCTTTTGTACACGTTGGTGTTCAGCGCCGCGCCGTTGGTGGTAAGATGTATCTTGTTATCGGAGCCTCTGGAGCCGTTGCCGTGCATATAGAGGAACAAGGGATAGGTCTTTGCGGGATCGTAATTTTCGGGCAGATAATAACGGTAAGGTATGGTGGTGCCGTGGCTGTCCGTGAAGGTGGCGCTTTTGAACGCCTCCGTAATGGGGATCTGCTTGGTTACGCCGTCTGCGGTGATGATCTCGTCAAAATCCGTGATCTTCGTCTTTATAGTGTCCGCATCGGGGTGATTTGAGATATCAATAGAGGAAAAACCGTCTATATTACCGACGATTCCCGTGCACTTGCTGAAATCGCCGCCCGTTACGGTGAGAGTTGCATCACCCTTAAGCAAGGAGGGATTTGCGTTTGAAAGCAGGATGGAGCCCGTAAACCGGCCGCCCGATATGGTGATATTGGTATCTCCGCCGAAGCCGTTGTTTACGCTTCCGCCGTACAGGGTGGTTATCTCGCCGCCCTCAATATTGATATGGGAGCAGCCCGTGAAGGTGCCCGAATGCTGACGGGAAAAGCCAACGACGATGAACTTGCCGCTTTTTACGGTTATCTTGGAATCAAGATCCTTTGATATGGTATTTGCCTTGCTCTCGCCGCCCTGACAGCCGCCGAGGATGCAGAGAGATTTTGCAACCAGGCTGTTATCAAAATCAATGGACGTGATCCCCTCTCCCATAACTATGGGATTGAACTCCGCTATCCAGAGGATATAGTTGTTCTTTGCGGCAGTATCGCCCTTGAAGTTGATATTCTCAAAGGTGGTGGGGCCCGCAAGAACGTATCTCTTGCCCTGCGCCTTGATGTACACGGTGTTTTCCGTGCCGTTGCGGTAGTCCTTTCCGCCGTACACCTGAGTAACGGTTATCTCACCGGTGTGGGCAGGCTCGCGTACTATTTCGGTCAGCTCAAGGCTTCCGCAGATAACGATGGTACCGCCCTGATCTCCCAGCTTATTATAAGCCGCGGCAAGAGAACCGAAAGGAGACTGATCGGAAGAACCGTCGCCCGTTCCGCCGTTACAAACGTATACCACGTTTTCCGTGGCCGAAGCGGAAAATACGGGGCAAACGCCCCCGAGGATAACAATCAATAAAACGAAAATTACCGTTTTTTTCATAGTTTCTCCAATTTATTGTTTTTTCTTTTTTATTATCAGGATTATCACGATCGCCACAGCCGCAAACACAAGCAAAACAATGGGCAGATAGCTGTCGCCGCTATCGGCAGAGGTGGCGGGTCTCGTGGTCGTAACGGGTGCTTCCGTGGTTGTTACGGGGGGTTCCGTGGTGGTAACGGGAGGCTCCGTGGTAGTTACGGGGGGTTCCGTGGTTGTCACGGGGGGCTCCGTGGTTACGGGAGCGGTAGTAACCGGTTCCGTCACGGGCTCAGCCGTGGTAACGGGTTCTGTCTCCGCAGGTTTTTCGGTCATTGCTTTTCTATCGGAAAGGCGCACCATATGCCAGGTGCTCTGGTCGCCCTCCTTAAGACCGTTGAAGCCGTCCCAAGCATAGGTATTGCCGCCGTCGGTATTATACATCTTCATAAACACGCGGAGCTCGGTGGAGGTGAAGTACTTCTTCGGAATAGAGAACTCGATAACGTATCCCTCGTCCGTATCGCTTTGGTCGTCCTTGGTACCGTAAAGCTTTACCGCGGACTTGAAGCCAAGCACCGCAGAGCCGCTTCCCTTTACGCGCTGAACGGTCTTAACTCTGTCCGTATCTGCGGTAACGCGATAGGTGGAGCTTCCGTCACTTACGGAGAACTCGAATTTTTCGCCGTAGGTAATATCGTAATCCAACTGCTCAAAGAGGAAGTAAACGTTATCCTCGTCGTGGGCAACGCGGATGGAGGTCTGCGCCTGTGAAATACTTCCAACGAACAGCGCGTCCGTATTATCGAACCAATCGGCGGTGTTGCCGTCCACCTTCATACTTGCGGTCTTTGCGTCTATGCGGTGATCAAGCACAAGACGGGTAACGCCGATGCCCGTGGTGTGAAGATTGCTTTTTACTCCCGGCTCCACGATGGTATCGCCGGAGGAGGTCATCAAAGTATGGCTTGAAGTGACGAACAGATCTCCCCACATACCTCGGGATTGATATATAAGGGGATTATACTCGCGGTCAAGATAAAACTCCGTTCCCTTCTCGTTTCCAAGATAGATCTTCTGCTTCGCGGATACGGCCATGGAAAGAGCAATCTCGCCGGATGGAAATTGCGCTATGTACGGTCCCGCGCCCTGATGGATCATATTATCTCTGTCCTCGGGGCCGTCCTCGTTTTCCTCAAGAGTCCGATCAAAGAAATCGTGGGAGCGGATTATGCTCGTTTGGTGGGGGATACCCTCGCCGGGCAGGCTCTCCACCGCCATTACTATGGTCTCGTTATCGTGAAGAAGGATGGCAACGGGCATCTGATCCGTAAGTATCTGCACGCCGTTCTCGTTTACGTATATTTTTTGCTGTGCTATTCTTTTTGCTATATAAGGATAGGTCAGCGCCATGGGCGACCAGGTCCTGCCGTTATCCTTGGAGGTGATCATTGCAACTCCGCTTGAAACGTGATTCCCCATCTTCTGGCGGTAGATAGCGTCCTTCGGAGCGCTGTGGGTGATATACATCTGCACCGTGCCGTCGGGAAGCTGCAGAAAGCTTGGCTCCCAAACGCGCCCGTGGTAAACGATCTGCTGTTCGCTCCAGGTGCGTCCGCCGTCCGTTGAGTATTTGGTTACAACGCCCTTTTCCGTCATAAGGAAGCGGCTGGGTTTGGGAGAGTTATCGTCCTTGCTGACCGCGTGAAAGATGGCGCCCACGACGATATCACCGTTTGCAAGCTCTATGGCGTCTGCCGTTGCGTAATGCCGCCTGAAATTATCGTTTGCCGTGAGATGCGAGGCAAAAAGCACCGTGGGCTCCTCCCAATTGGTTCCGTCATCGGAAAAGGAACAGTAAATATTGGGACCCCATCTGCCGTCCTGGAAGAACAGAATGTACTTGCCGCTTGAAAGACGCTTGATGCGGGGATACCACATATCCCCCTCCTTTATCAGCACGCCGTTATCAATACGGTAGGAATTGCGGCGATCTATCTCAAGAGTGCTGAGATGAGTTACCCCCGCGTGACTGTCAAGCTCCCCTTCCTCCGTGTTCAGCTCGTAAATGGAGTGAAGACCACCGTCCTCCTCAGAGGCACGGACGTAAGGCACGCAAGGAAGAGAAAGCGCCACGGTTACGGCGCAAAGCAGGAATGCAAGAATACGTTTTTTCATAGCTACCTCAACGCAAAAACAAAAGATACGCGACACACGCCGCAAGCCACAAAAGAGTACATACGGAGATGAAAGCTATCATACCGAAGTGCTGGGTCTTATGCCTTATGACCGCCATAATTATCAGCATCAAGGGCGCGCCGCCAAAAGCGGCAAGGATAAGGAGCGTGCGCTCCCTTATGCGGTGCTTTGGCAGCAGCTTTGCCGCTATTTTATCATAAACCGTTATAACGGCGGAAATGATGCCCATAGCACCGAGATATATCAAAATAAACCTGTCAAGCAAAGTCATTGGGAACCTCGGCTCTTTTTTGCTATTCTATCACATAAATATAGTAAATGCAACCAAAAAGCTGTATTCAGACGCAAAAAACCTTCGCAAAGATAATTTTGCGAAGGTTTTTTGTTTTTTAAGTCTTACTTGCCGAGAAGCCTTGCTTTATCACTTTGCAGGGTGTAAAGCTCGTAATATTTTCCGCGCTTTTCAAGAAGCTGTGCGTGGCTGCCCTCCTCGATTATCTCGCCGTGGGAGAGCATTATTATCTTATCCGCGTGCTGAATGGTGGAAAGACGGTGAGCAACCATCAGCATGGTGCCGATGTTCATCATTCTCTCAAGAGAATCCTGAATAAGCAGCTCCGTTTCCGTATCAATATTGGCGGTCGCCTCGTCAAGTATCATTACCTCGGGCTTGTGGATTATGGTACGGGCAAAGGAAAGAAGCTGGCGCTGTCCTGCGGAGAAGTTGTTGCCTCTTTCCCTGACCTCCTCGTCAAGACCCTTTGTAAGCTTGTTTATAAACTTATCGGCGTTCACGTACCTGCAAGCCGCCATTACCTCCTCGTCGCTTACGTCCGTCTTATGGAGAAGGATGTTGGAGCGCACGGTACCGGAAAACAGGAAAACGTCCTGAAGCATCTGCCCGAAGTGACTGCGCAGGGAGGATATCTTTATGTGGCGCACGTCGATACCGTCGATAAGTATCTGACCCTTCTGAATATCGTAATTGCGCACGATAAGGGAAAGTATGGTGGTCTTGCCCGAGCCCGTGGAGCCCACGAAGGCAACGGTTGAGCGGGCGTCTACGGTAAAGGAAACGTCCTTTAATACCCATTCCTCGCCAACGTACGCAAACCATACGTTCCTAAACTCTATCCTGCCCTCTACCTTTTCAAGCTCGATGGCGTCCTCCTCGTCCACGACGTCGGGAGTTATATCAAAGATAGTGAATATCTTCTCTGCCGACGCAAAGGCGCTCTGGAGCCAGTTGAACTGCTCCGCAAGGCTCTGGATGGGGTTAAAGAACTTGGAGATGTACATATAGAAGGTAACCAGAGTACCGCTTCCCACGGTCTGCCCCAAAAATTCCACGTTACGGATATATCCTCTGCCGCTTAAATAGAGCAAGCAGAGCACCGAGGATATATAAAGCATATATACCACGGGACGGAAGATACCGAATACGAATATCTGCTGCTTTTTTGCCTTGCCGAGTGTGGCGTTTTTCGCATCAAACTCCGTTTTTTTCGTTTGCTCGCGGTTGAAGATCTGAATTATCTTCATACCCGAAAGATGCTCGGAAAGGAAGGTATTTATATCCGTGGTTCCGTCCTTTACCTTGCGGTAAGCCTTGCGGGAGAACTTGCGGAATATAACGGTAAAAAGCACGATAAAGGGAACGAAGCACAGCACCATCAGCGTAAGACCGTAATTAAGGCACAGCATTGCCGTAAGCACGCCGATAATAACGAAGCAGTTCTTTACCAGATTTACGATAATATTCGTAAACATCATGGAAATGGCGTTGGTGTCGTTTGTGACGCGGGTAACCAGCTTACCCACGGGGATGGTATTTAACTGCGCGTGGCTGAGGCTTTCTATATGCACGAACAGATCGTCGCGAAGATTGGAAACGATGCGCTGACCCGTGCGCTGCAGTATAATAGCCTGAAAATAAGAGCAGATAAGGGATACCACGAGTATGCTTGCGTACACCGCAACCATAGCAAAAAGGCGCGGCATCTCGAAATTGCCCTTTATCATCTCCTCTATCCTACCGATTATAAGGGGGGAGATAATATCGTAGGCAATGGAGAAGATCATCAGGCACAGAACCAGCACGAAGCGGCCGATATAGGGCTTTGCGTACTTAAGGAGGCGGCGAACAAGCTCTCCGTCGTCCATATTGCGGTCAAAGCCGATGGCTTCCTTCTTGTTTTTCATTGAAAGATACGCAACAAGAAAAACAAGGGAGAGCAAGCCGATTACGCCGCCAACGGCTATAAGGGGAAAGAATTCGTTCATCTGTCTTCTCCCTTCTCCTCGTCAAGCTTCTGCAGGTCTACCATGGTGCGGTAATCCCCGCAGCTCTCGTAAAGCTCTGCGTGCTTACCGACGGCGGCAATTTTTCCGTCGTCTATAAAGATTATCTTATCCATCTGCTCGATGGTGGAAATGCGATGGGCAATAAGAATGGTGGTCTTGCCCTTGCGCAGAGTTCGCAGGTTCTCAAGTATCGCCTTTTCCGTCTTTACGTCCACGGCGGATACGGAATCGTCAAGAATAAGGATGGACGCATCCTTCATCAGTGCGCGGGCAATGGATATGCGCTGCTTCTGACCGCCCGAAACGGTAACTCCGCGCTCGCCGAGAACGGTGCCGTAGCCCTCTGCAAATTCAACGATATTGCCGTGCACGTCCGCCATCTTCGCGGCGTTTTCTATCAGCTCGTCGTTTACCTCGTCGGAGGCGAAGGCGATATTGTTTCTTATGGTATCGCTGAAAAGGAAGTTATCCTGGGGAACGTAGGCGGCGTATTTTCTTACCGTATGTATGGGAATGGAATTTATATCCCTGCCGTCTATGAACACCGTGCCGTCGGGCACGTTGTAGGTGCGCAAAATAAGATCCACCACGGTGGTCTTTCCCGCACCCGTCTTGCCGATGATGCCAACGTTCTCCCCCGCGAAAATATCGAAGGAAACGTCGGTGAGCACGTCGTAATCTCCGTCGGGATAGCGGAAGTTAAGTCCGCGGAAGGAGATATCACCCCTGATGGGATCGGGCTCGGTGACGTCCGCGCGGTCGCAAACGTCGGGCTTTGCATCAAGAAGCTCGGAAATTCTCTTAAGAGAGGCCTTGCCGCGGCTGCCCATTTCTATGAGCTGGGATATTGCCATTATGGGCCATACGATGGCGGTGAAATAGCCGATGAATTCCACAAGCTCACCCGCCGTGAAAACGCCCTCGTGAACCAGGTATCCGCCGTAGCCGAGGATGATGCAGATAACGGACTCCACGAAGAGAGTAACGGAGATATTGAGGACGGTGGACGCCTTGGTATACTCAACGTTTCTGTCCTCGTTATTTTTATTGAGGCGCCTGAAGGCGGAAAGCTCCAGGAATTCCTTTACGAAAGCCTTGATAACGGAAATGCCCGAAAAGCTCTCCTGGGAAAAATCCGAAAGACCGGAGAACGCCTCCTGTCTTTTCTCCCACTTTTTCATCATATATTTGCCAACGATGGTGCCCGCAAGGAACATAAACACCATGGGAATAAGAGAAAGACCCGTAAGCAGCAGATCCATGCGCGCCATCTTGAAAATGGCAATGCCCCCGAGGAAGAGCGTATCGCAGAACATAAGCACTCCGCTGCCGAAGCAGTCCTGCACCGTCTCCAGATCGTTTGTGAACAAAGACATCAGATTGCCCACCTTGTTCACCTGATAATACTGCTGGGAAAGGTCCTTACAGCGGTCAAACATTCTGCCGCGGAGATCGGTCTCCACCTTTATTGCGGAGCCGAAGAAGCAAATGCGCCACAAAAATCTGCCCGTGACCATTCCGATGATGATAAAAATAAGGGGCAGACAGATCTCGTCAAGCAGAAAATCCATATCAAAGGCACGGACTGCGCCGTCCGCCTCCGCCATGCCCGTATTGATGCCGTTTACAACCAGCTTATAAAGCTCGGGCACCTTCAGCTGAAGGTAATCCACAAGCACAAGCGCCAGAATACCCAAAAACAGCATGGGCGCGTGGCGCAGATAATATCTGTTTATGTGCTTTCCGAAGATCATTTTTTCACCTCGTTTCTCTGAAATAAGTCATTAAGCCCTATTATACTACCCAAGGCTAACAAAAGCAACTGAAAGATGACTTTATTTTCAGCATTTTTTGTCTTTTTGCCGCCTTTGCATCAGGCTCCAGTTTACAAAGCCGTAGGTATCGTTTACAAGGAACACGAAAAAGCACACGATCATGGGAGCGTAGCCTCCGTCCGCCAAGGTGGCAATCACCCAAAGCACGATGAGGACCACGTCGTTTGCACCGATAAGGGACGCAATAAGCACGAGTTATAGCCGTCCGCTCTCTCTTTGTCAACACAAATGCGCCAAAAATATTGACTGCGCGGGGAAACTGTGCTATTATTTGTTAAAAGGTAAAGGAGGGGATCTTATGCTTTTTGCCGTGGACATCGGCAACACCGAGGTGCATTGCGCGGTTTTTGAGGGCGATAATATGCGCCACAGCTTCCGCGTGGGAGCGGACGAGCGCCGCACGAGCCACGAGTACGCCCTGACCTTTTCCAATATGCTCTCAATGCTTGGCTGTAAATCCGATGAAATAGACGGTGCGATTATCGGCTCCGTTGCCCCTTCGGTTACCGACAGGATACGGGAGGCCGTGGTGCTTTTTGCAAAAACGGAGCCTCTTACCGTGGGCCCCGGCATAAAAACAGGTTTTCCCATAAAGCTTGACGATCCCTCTCAGCTTGGTGCGGATCTTGCGGCAAACGCCGCCGCCGTTATTTCCGAGGGTGTAAGTCCCGCAGTTATTATCGACTTCGGCACCGCCACCACCGTTTCCCTTATCGGAAAGGGCTGCGAATTTCTCGGCTGTTCCATTATGCCCGGAGTGCAGATGAGCCTTGATGCGCTCAACAGCACCGAGCTGCTGCCCGGTGTGTGGGCGGAGAACAAGGTGGATCTGCTCGGCAAAAACACCGTCAGCGCTATGCTCAGCGGAGTTATCCGCGGCTCTGCCGCCGCAGTACATGCCGCCGCAGAAAGCTTTGCAAAAAAAGCAGGGGCAAAGAACGCGCCCCTTTACGTTACGGGCGGCTTTGCACCGCTGATGCTCCCCTATATGGATGAAAAATGCATCCACCGCCCTCACCTCACCCTTGAGGGTCTTGCGGCAATATACCGCAAAAATACAAAATAGGCATTTCGCGCCCGAGAAGATACCGTATTGGATCTTACTCACCAAGAGTTAATGAATGATGAATGATGAATAATGAGAAATGAATAATTAAGGAAGAAAACCGCCAAGCGGTTTTCTGCGGGAGGAGCAAGCCCCTCCCCTACCCCACTATTCACTATTCACTCTTCACTATTCACTCTTCACTCTTCACTCTTTCACGGCGCTTATGCAATATATTTTTTCGCCGTATCTTCAATACCGAAGAACGACAGTAAGGAGGCCTTTAATGGCAAGCAAAAACTTTTCCAAGCTCCGCAACATGGTTCTGCTTGCGGCGCTGACCGCAATCGTGCTTGTGCTTCAGATCACGGGCGTAACCGTTCGCATCATGGCGACAAATATTAACATTGGGCTTATTCCCATTGTATTTGGTGCCATTACCCTTGGTCCTGCCGCAGGCGCCTGGCTCGGTCTTGTATCGGGCGTTTCCACCTTTATCCTGCTTGGTGTTATGGGCGGAGACCCCACGTTTACCGTTATACTCTTCAACAACGCCCCCTTTATGACCGCGCTTATCTGCATCGTTAAAACAACTGCCGCGGGATACCTTTCGGGACTTGCTTATCGCATTTTGAAAGGAAAAAGCAAGCTTGCCGCGCTTTTTGCTGCTGCGGCAACCACACCTATCGTAAACACGGGTCTGTTCATTCTGGGCGGACTGCTTATCAGCGACGTGCTGGCGGAAAACTTTGCAAACGGTATGGGGCAAACGGTCGTTTACTTCCTTGTTTTCGGAGTTGCGGGAATAAACTTCATTCTGGAATTTGCCCTCAATATTATCGTTGTCCCCGCCCTCGGCAAGATAGTTGACGTTGTAACACGCTCTGCTTATTCAAAGAAAAAATAATTTATAAGGAGTCCGCAGACCTGTTCACGGACTCCTTTGCAACATACGGAGGTAATATGAAATACTTTTCTCTTGACGGACTTACCGAAAGCAAAAACGAATCTTACGGTATTCTTCTGGCGCCGGAAATTGAGATGAAGGACGGCTCCCGCCCCGAGGTTACCGAAACGGAAAACGGATATCTTTGCGGTTTTCTTTTGGTCCGCGACGAGATAAAGGGCGCAGGCTACGGCAACTTTGCCATCGTGCGCACCATAAAAAATCTCGGCACCGACGCCGTGGAATTCAAGGATATAGTTGCGGTAAAGGACACCTTCTACGGGGAAAAGTACCTTATTCCCTGCATTCTGTATAACGGCAACGAGCACGGCTCGTCAAATACGCCAAAGAGCCTTGAAATAGACGGCGAACCCTGGATATTCGCGTACGACAGAATGGGAATTCCCTCCTGTACCCTTACGGAGAACCTCGGCTGCGGACTTGCGCTTTACGCTTCCCCCAAGGACGCCGTATCCCTTACCTCCGCTTGCTCGTTAACAAAGAAGGGCGATTTCTATACTCACCGCATCTACCGCCCCGTTACCGAGGCGCCCTATACCTATTCCTCCAAGAACATAATGACCGAGCGCTACGATACCTACCACGTTCTTCGGGGCGGCGAGGAGATGACCCACACCTCCTACGTATCCGTTATGCGCCCCAAGTATAAGAATTACGCGGCGCTTAACCTTATCGAGCGCGTTATGGGACTTTTCAAGCCCGAGCTTGACCCCCACCTTGCCCCCGAAGAGGTATTTGATCTGGGCATTTCCTTTGCAAACGCCCTTCTCTACCCCTATAACGGCAAAAAGCTTATTATTACCCACTACGCCCCCCGCCTTTTCCGCTATCAGCACATGGTAAAGATAACCCTTGACGAGATGGCTGAAATGATGAAGGACCCCTACTATACGGAGATAGGCGCCTTTGACGAGCGCTTTGAGATGGGATGGGCGGATCAGGGTCTTATGAACGGACGTATGCTTGCCATAGACGCCCTGAAAAAAGGCAAAAAGGAACAGCTTGCGGACGCCATCGGCATTTTTGACGCATTCTGCGAGATACAGCAGGAAAACGGTCTTTGCTACACTCTTTACGAGCAGAGCGTTGATGCCGAAAAGGGCAAGAAGGCAACGCCCGACTGCTGCAACCTTGGCTGGGGCGCAAGCGAAATGATAAAAATGCACCGTCTGCTTAAGGAAAACGGCATCGACAAACCCGAATATCTCAACTTTGCCCGCAAGGTATGCGACTTTTTCATCGCTCATTACGACCCCCTCTACGGCTTTGGCAAGTCCTTTAAGATGGACGGCACCCCCGCAGAAAAGGAGGGCTCCATCGGCGGCTTTATGATCTGCGCAATGCTTGACGTATACGGCGAAACCAAGGAAGCAAAATACCTTGATATGGCAAAAACCGCAAGCGATTTCTATTACGGAAGAGATCTTGACAACTTCGTGTGCACCGCAGGCGCCCTTGACTGCAAGTCTATAGATAAGGAGACCGCTTACCCCTTCGTGGTTTCCTCTCTGGAGCTTTATAAGATAACGGGCAATAAGGATTACGTTATCCGCGCTCAAAAGGCGGCTTATTACTTTATGTCCTGGATGTTCTTCTACGACGTGCTTTACCCGAACGGCAGTGAATTTACCGAATACGGCTATCACACCACGGGCGGCACGGCAATAAGCGCAGAGCACCACGCAATAGACGCATGGGGCGCCGTTATCGTGCCCGAGCTTTGCGAGCTTGCAAGGATAACGGGCAACAAGAATTGGGCGAAGATGGCGCGCCTTACCTGGGCAAACGCCATTATCGGTCTTACGGAAAGGGAGGGGCAGCTCTTCCACGGTCAGCAAAGGCCCGTCGGCTCCCAGAACGAGGGATTTTTCCAGGCACGATGGACAAAATACCGCCCCACCTGCGAGGAAAGAGGCCATTACAACGACTGCCTCTGCGGCTGGAGCGGCGCTTACCGCATGATGACCGTTGACAAAATGGAAAAGCTGGGTATGCTTGATATTTTGCGCTGAGCGCAAAATATCCGCGACCGACCAACGGGAGGTCATATGGCGTTTTGCGGAACGCAAAATAATAACAACGCGGCTTTGGAAGAAGCAAATTCTTCCAAAGCCGCGTTGTTTTTTCCTGTGCTTTCGGAGCCCCGCTCGTTTATTCCTCTATCTCAAAATTGCTTATAAGCTCGCGTACGCTCATTTCGGCAATGGCCTTTACGGAGTTGTAGGATGAAGCGAAGGAGGGGTTGTTGTTTCTGAGCATATTGAGAATAACGGAATTAAGATTTCCGACTCTGTATATGAGTCCAAGGTCGTAAGTACGGTTCTCAAATATGATCTCAATGGTCTCTCGGCTTTCGTCATCCCTTATAGTTCTTCCAACGAGGGTCTTCTCGTAGTATGCGGGAGTGACAAGCTGCTGAGAATGGTAAGCAAGCGACTCCGTTACAGCGCCGGAAAACTCGGGCTCGGCAACTATAGCGGGAATGCAGTAGAAGGAGGTGTGCCATACGGAATAACCGGAGAGATATTCATCCTGAGTCTCGGAGAACTTGGGGAAAGGAAGCAGACCGTAATCAAGCTCCGTATCGCGGAAAAGGGGAAGCGCCTTGAAATACTCAAGAAGGAAGAGGGACTGCTCGTTTGTGTACATATCCATCCATTGAACTCCGCCGCTGGTGTGCTGGAAGTTGATGGTGCAATCCTCTGCCGCAAGATTGATGAAGCTTTCAAGCACGTTTGCGGTGGTCTCGGTATTCAGGGTAAGCTCGGGGATGCCGTCCTCGTCAAGAGTAATAAGCTTCTGTCCTGCCGCGTGGAGCATGGGCAGAATGGTATCGTCCCAAATTATAAGTCCGTACTTATCGCGGGAGTCGAGAATATCGTCGCCGTTAAGATCCTCGGAGATCGCGCGGCTTGCCTCCGCAAAGCGGTCAAAGGTCCACTTGCCCTCGCGTACGTCCGCATAGAAATCGCCAAGCTGCTTTTCCTTTGCAATATCCTTGTTGAAGATAACGGCAAAGGTGTATTCCTTATCGTGGAAGCTTATATCGCCTGTGGTGAAAAAGAGGTTGCCGTTAACGGAAAGCTGCTCCACGGCGTTTGCATCCCAATAGGAAGCGGAAAGATTCATCTTCGGCATATCGTTCAGCTTTGCAAGATAATTCTGATAAGCAAGAACGCCGCAATCGTATGCGGAGATAAGGCAGGAATCGTAGGTGCTGTCCATAGCCGTTGCATCAGCCTGGATCCTGCGGGTTCCGGGGCCGTTGCCGGTATTTCCCGCACCGGTCTCGTATATTACGTCAATGGTAATGCCCAGCTCCTCTTCGACCTGAACGTTTCTCTGATATACGGAGTTATCAAGTACGTTTTCGGTATTTGCAAAGTCAAAGGGGTTGACTCCGGAGCTTGCGTTACCCGTTACGAGAATAACGTACTCGGCAAAATCATAGAAAACGTCGGGAGCGGTATACTCCTTAGTAGTCACTGCGGAGGTATCCGACACAGCAGGCACACCGGAGGTAACGCCCGGATCAACGGGATCCGTAACGGGGTCAACACCCGAAGGGCCGCACGCCACTACAGACAACAGCAACATTATTACAAACAGCATGGATAATACTCGAGTAGTTACTCTACCTTTTCGCAAGAACATAATATCCCTCCGTATAATGGATTTATTTGAACGTGCTCTTCCGTTCACGTTCATTTTACATATACGCCGCTTTAAAATAAATGCCAAAACAAGCACATTTTCCATAATCGGAACCGATGTTTCAAACACGCGGCTTAAAGCACTCTGTTGATTTTTCTGTATTCGCTTGGGGATACGTCAAGGTTTTTCTTAAAGGTCTTACTGAAATAGTATACGTCCTTAAAGCCGCAGGCAACGGCTATATCGCCAAGGGTGGTATCCGAGGTTACAAGCATATTTTTCGCCGCGTCAAGCTGTTTTTGCAAAATAAATTCCTTTGGCGACATTCCGTAAAAGGCGCCGAAAAGCTTATCAAAGTATCGGGGACTCATATCGCAAAGTCTTGCAAGCTCGGATATTCTCAGCTCTCCGCTGAGATACCTGCTGTTAATGTGCTCCAATGCGGGGGCAAGCTTCTGCATATGGCTTTTGGGGAAATAGGCACAGCTCTCCGCCTGATTGATTATGGCTATTATCTTATAAAGGAAGCTCATGATCTCCGCCTCGTAGCCGGTTCGCTTTTGCTTATACGCCACGAGTGCTCCGTTAAACTGATCTATAAAGGCTGCGTGATTGGGATAAACCTTTGCAAAGGGAAGCTCGTTGCTTTCCGGAACCGTCAGAAAATCTATATGGATACAGGTCGCGGCAGTCTGGCGGTCAATGGTATAGGGAAGTCCCTTTGGCAAAAAAAGAATATGCCCCGCAGATACGGATAACCTTTTCTGGGGATAGATGTAATCAACCTTCCCGTCAAGAAAATATACAAGACCGTGATTTTTGCGTCCGCTGTTGCTTACTATCTCCTTTGCGGGAGTAACTATCTTTGCACAGTGTTGAATATCAGATATAACCGTTTTTTGCAGAAACATTTCACTCACCTCCCGTATTTAATTTAATTCTATTACACGGCATTTTTAAAATCAATAAGGCAAAGCAAAGTGCTGTTCTCAAAAAGGTAAGCCGTGCGCGATTTGATATTTTTCTTTAATGTTCTGCGTGGTATGTTAATATTGAAAACGAATACCTTGATCTGCTGAAGCCGCAAAAGGAGGAAATTATGCGCAACACCTTTTATGCAGACAGACCGTATATAGAAAACGAATACGAATTAGCGGAATGGGACGAAAGCAGCGGCATACCGCCTGCGGAGATCAACCGAAAGGTAAGGGAATTTGCCGCAAGCGCGGCCGATATGCACCCCGCGCTGATAGTTGCTAACTGCTATCGGATCATGCTTGAAGAGGCACAGATCAGTCTTAACGGCAGAACCCCCTTCCCCGATAAGATACGCCACGGAGCAGTATATAAAAGAGACGCTTCTGCAAGCGTTCTGGAGATGTATTTCCGCGAAAGATACGATAAGGCTCTGTACAGATACTGCCCTCAGGCGTGGGCGCACCGCAAATTTCTTGCCCTCTCCGGAATATCCATTCCCGACGTGGACGTATGGCACACGGTTCTTGATTGGGAAAGGACCTTAAGGCTCGGCCCCCGTGGTATGCTTGATGCTCTCTACGCAAGTATGCACCGTATGGAAAAAGAGGGAAAGCTTGACGAGGAGCGCAAAATATTCTTTGATGCGGAAATAATGGCGTTTGAAGCGCTTATCACTTATATAAAGCGCCTGCGTGCCGCAGCGGAGAAAATGGGGCTTGACGAATACGCGGAAGCTCTTGAGCATATTCTGACCGCACCGCCCGCCACTCTTTATCAGGTGCTCTGCCTTTCCCACATTATGCTGAACGTAGTTGAGATTGGCAGAGAAAGATGCCGCTCCCTCGGTGCCGTTGACGAGCTTTATCTTCCTTATTATATATCCGACCTTGAAAAGGGCATTCTCACCGCCGAATCGGCAAAGGAAATGTTCCGCTATTTCTGGCAGAAGATAGCCGCCGAAAAAAGATACGCCGATCAGCCTATATGCCTGGGAAAAACCTGGAAGGACGACTCCTCCCCCGCGGCAGAGCTTATTCTTATTATGCTTGAAGCTTACGAGGAGCTTAATATACACAACCCCAAGATACACGTGAGATGCGCAAAAAATATGTCCGACGTTCTGCTTACGAAGGTGGCGGATATGATCCGCAAGGGGAACTCCTCCATCGTGCTTGTGAACGACGAGACGGTGCTGAAGGGCTACGAGAAGATCGGCATCCCCCGCGAAACGGCAGATAAATATATCCCCATCGGATGCTACGAGAGCGTTATCCCCGGTCTTGAGGATGCGCGTATATGCGCCGCATGGATCAATCTTGCAAAGCCCTGCGAATACGCCATATCCGGCGGCAGGGATATGCTTGGCGGACTGTACGTGGGTCAGCATACAAATGAGCCCCAAAGCTGGGAAGAATTCCTTGAATGTTATTTTTCCTATCTGCACGAGCACTGTCAGATGGTTATGGACAACATAAACGAGCAGGCGCCCTTTGCATATCTTGCAAATCCCTCTCCCTACTACTCCGGCTCCATTGAAAGCTGCGTGGAGCGGGGACGCGACGTTTTTGACTGCGGAATGGAATACCGCAATCAGTCCGTAAAGTGCTTTGCCATAGCCACGACAGTTGACTCTCTCCTTGCCGTAAAGAAATACGTATTTGAAGAGAAAGCCGTTACTCTCGGCGAATTACGCGAAATACTTAAAAACGATTGGCAGGGCGCAGAAGCACTACGCACGAGAATAATGAACGACAAAACCAAATACGGAAACAATATTGAAGAAGCCGATTCTTTGGCCGTTATGATATTTGATTTTTGCGCCAAGGAGATAATCGGCAAGCCCACCTCCACGGGCGGAGTATTCCGTATGGGATGCGATTCCGTAAATATGGCGGAGGATTACGGCAGACATACCGCCGCAAGCGCCGACGGCAGAGGCGCAAGAGCGCCTCTTTCCAAAAATATGCGCCCCGTTAACGGAATGGAGAAAAGCGTTACGTCCTTCATCTCCTCCGTATGCAAGATAGATAACAGCATATTCGTCAACGGCGCACCTCTTGATTTTGCCATCCACCCCTCTGCCGTTGAGGGAGAAGCAGGCCTTGCGGCACTTAAGAATCTGATACGAGTCTTCCTTTTGAACGGAGGATTTGCGATACAGGGAAACGTTCTTGACCTTAACACTCTTCTGGATGCCCGTGAGCACCCGGAAAAATATCCCACTCTGCAGGTAAGAGTGTGCGGTTGGAACGAGTATTTCGTAAATATGAGCAAGACTGTTCAGGATGATTTCATAAAAAGGATTACCGGTCTGGAAAAATGATAAAAGGAACTGTTCTTAATATCAAGCAATTTGAGATACACGACGGGCCCGGGATCAGGACCACACTGTTTTTGAAGGGATGCCCCCTGCGCTGCCTCTGGTGCCACAATCCCGAAAGCATAAAAAGCGCACCCCAGGCGGCACTGTACGTACACAAATGCGTATCCTGCGGCGCTTGCGCAGCCGTCTGCCCCAACGGTGCACACCAAATCGACGGCAACGGCACCCACAGCTTTTTCACCGAAAAATGCAGGCAGTGCGGCAAATGCGTTGCCGTATGCCCCAAGGGAGCAATGGCTCTGTACGGCAAAACAGTGACCCCCGAGGAAATACTTCCCGAGCTTTTGGAGGATAAACCGTTTTTTGACGTATCGGGCGGCGGAGTAACCGTCAGCGGCGGAGAACCCTTGCTTCAATCGGAATTCACAGCCGAGCTGCTGCGTCTTTTAAAGGAAAACTCCGTGCATACGGCACTTGATACCTCCCTTTACGCATCAAAGGCGGCATTAGACCGCGTGATACCTTACACGGATCTCTTCCTTGTCGACGTTAAGGCTGCAGACCCCTCCGTTCATAAAAAGCTGACGGGAGTTGACAACAAGCTTATTCTTGACAATTTGAGATACGTGGATTCGCTTGGACTGAAATACGAGATAAGAATTCCCTACGTTCCCGGCATGAACGACGTGGAGCTCCTCGGAATAACAGAGCTGCTTCTCTCCCTTACAAATCTCGGCAGGGTCAAGCTTCTTCCCTATCACGATCTTGCCCGATCAAAGTATTCCGCTCTGCAGCAGGAATACGGAGCAACGGGTGTGCCCGTTCCCTCCGCAAACGAATTTGGCGCGGTGCTTGAATCAATGAGAGCTAAGGGAATAAACGCCGTAAAAGAATAAAAATGGGATGTAAAAAAAGGCCGGACCGTAAAAAAGAGAAAAAAACATTGAAAACACGAAAGCTTCAATGCTTTAAAACGATTAAACTAAGGTAAGAAAAACTCAAAATGAGTTTTTCTGTAAAATTCTCTTTTTTACTACTAGACAAAATCCGCCCTCGACGTATAAAATACGCCTAACGGGCGGATGTTTGCCTGTTCCAACCATTTTTTCCTATCCCATTGGCTGCTTAATAGGGGCGTAAAGAAACTCGGTTTCTTTACGCCCCTATTATGTTAAAGGTATTCGGTTTAGCCGCGCATTGCAGCCTTTCTCTTGATGATCAGAGCAAGTGCGCCTGCGGCAACTGCGGCAGCAGCTACGTAGAGAGCAGCGTCGCCGGTAGAGGGAGTAACCTCGGGAGTTACGGGAGCCTCGGTGGTAACGGTGGCGGTGGTAACGGCCTCGGTGGTAACGGCCTCGGTGGTAACTGCGGTGGTAGCCTCAGCCTTAGCCTTATCTGCCTCCTCGCCGAGAAGAGTTACCTTAAGATTATCGAACGCTACGGTATCGATGGAGTTGAACTCCTGATAGCTGATACGGGTACGAACGCCTACGGTACCGCTCATCCAATCTGCGGCAACGTCGGTGTAAGTATAGATCTCGTTTCCGGAAGCAAGATCGTAGATAGCGTAAGTAAGCTCTCCGTTATAGAAGGTTACGGAAAGACGAACGCTGGATCCGGGCGCAGTGCCGATGGGTCTGGTAGCGGCACCCAAATTACCGGCATACTTGGTGTGGTCCGAAGGATTGGATCTTCCGATAGCGGCCTGTTTAGCATCGTTGGAAAGATAGAAGATGTAGCCCGCGTGGCTATCGTTGGTGCTTCCGTCTGCAAGAGACTTGTCTACGTGACCGAGAACACCGGTAGAGGTCTGGAAGTTCTCAACGTCCAGCTCAACTCTGTAATTGATCCACTGGGAATCGTTATTGAGGATCATGTGGCAGAAGCTGCCGGCAGAAAGTCCGGAATCGCCTACAAGCCAAAGCTTTCCGTCCTTAATTGCCCATTCGCCTCTCTGCTGAACAAAATCAGCAATCGTTGCGGGATCGGAAAAATCGTTGCTGTAAACAACGTACTCCGAATTTGCGGCAAAAACGGACTGCGGAATTGCGCAGACCATCAGCAGAGCAATCGCTAAAACAAATATTCTTTTAAGCATCGTAATTCCTCCATTTCGTTTTGAACGGCAACTTTCAGCACCGTTAGTCTATTTTGATTTTACAATATCACACTGCCCCAAAAGAATGTCAAAATCGGCATTTTTACCTTTTTGAGAAATAAATATACGCCGTGAGACAAGTTTTTTGTGTTTTTTTACTTAATTATTGAATCGATCCGGCTAATATGTTAAAATAAGCGCAGAAGTTTTGCAAAGCAAAAAAAGAAAACCGCGCCGCGGCACGGTTTTCCTTATACGGGAGGCAGTACCTCCCTACGGCGATTCTATTTGAACCCGAACATACGCTTCAGCATTGGGATCAATGCCTTTGGCGCCTTTACCACTACTATTTTCATATGTTACCTCGCGCTACTTTGCGGCAAACCACAAGCAGCCAACGCTTATTATAACGAGAGCTTCTATTACAACGAGCACCGCCTCGGGCAGAAAAAACGAGCAGAGTATCCCCACTCCGAAGCAGAAAATGCCAAGACCCACGGTTTTTACTATCTTGCCCGATTTATTCATATATCCTCCAAGTGCGGTACTTGTTATTATTATATTCGGCAAAGCAAAATTTAGACACTGTTTTTTAAAAAACGGAGCTTTTATGGAAAACACCTTCATAGCCTTTGACGTGGAAACGCCAAACGCGGCAAACGACCGTATGAGCGCCATCGGCGCCACTCTTATCTATAACGGCGAGATAGTCGACCGCTTCTATACTCTCGTAAACCCCGAAACCTACTTTTCGCCCTTTAACTCGGAGCTTACGGGCATTTACCCCGAGGACGTGAGGGACGCGCCCAAATTCCCGAAGGTATGGGAGATGATAGAGAACGCTATGTCCCGTGGAGTACTCGTTGCCCACAACGCCCCTTTTGATATGAGTGTGCTTGCAAAGTGCCTTAAGGCTTACGGTATCAAGTGGAAGGAGAAGGTGCCCTATATCTGCACCTGCACCCTCTCCAAGCGCCTCTTTAAGGAGCTGCCGAACCACCGACTGAATACCATGTGCGACTGCCTTAACATAGAGCTTGAGCATCACAACGCGGGAAGCGACGCGGATGCCTGCGCAAGGCTTCTGCTCTGCTGTATGGATAAGGGCGCGGAGCTTGAAGGCGCCCTGCGGGAATACGATATGAAGGAAATCAAAACTCTGCAAAAGAAAACGAAAAGGTGAAAAAAGCTATGAAAAGGTCTTTCTTCTGCATATTGATAATTGCCGTTTTTCTTTGGCTTTCCTCCTGCGGCGGAGAAACGCCGGAGATAACGACCCCCGCAACCGAGCCGCAAGCGGAGCAAGCAACTCTTCCCGTTACGGAGCCGATAACGGAGCCTGTCACAGAAGCACCTCTGCCCCCTGCAGAGGACTTTTCCCTTGATATTGGCGGAAGATACCCTCTCCTTGACAAAAAAACCAGCGTCACCTTTGAAAACACTGCGGTGAACACCGTTAAAAAGGAGATATTCGGAGATAATCTTGCGTGGCGCGGCAACGGCTACGGCGTTTACGGTCCCCAAACCAAGAGCTTCAATATGAAGCTGGTGGAAGCCATCAAAAAAAGCGGCGTTACCAACATCCGCTACCCCGGCGGCATTGAAGGCGATTTCTTCATCTGGCACGAAACGGTGGGAACGAGCCGCAAGCTTCAGATGGACCCCTTCTCCGATTCCTATCCCACCAACGCCCCCGTAAGCGGTCTTAAATATTACCCCCACTTCGGCTTTGACGAATTTTTTGAATTATGCCGTCTTGCAAACGTAGAGCCCGTAGTTCAGCTTAACGCGGGCACGGGAAGTGCAAAGGACGCGGCAGACCTTGTAAAATACTGTATTGATAAGGGTATCGAGGTATCCTCCTTTGCCATCGGCAACGAGGTGAACTTCAAGGCGGAGCCCGTTGAGGGCGTGCGCTCCACAAAGACCCCCGAGGAGTATATCGCCTTTGCAAAAGAAGTATACGCAGAGCTTGGGGATCTTGCAAACGAAGTGGAGCTTGGGGTTATCGGCGCCCCCGCCGCTTACGCACTGACCGCCGACCCAACGTGGGACAGAAAGATTCTTACCGCTCTTGGAGACAAGATAGACTTTATCGACTGCCACATAGGTTACGCTCCCCTCTTTACCCTTGAAGGCGATAAGGACGAGGACATCCTTAAGGCTTATATGGCGGCGCCCACCTACTTAAAGGTGCTGTTAAGGACGGTGAAGAGCGAGATAAAGACCTACGGCGGCGCAAACGCGGAGAACATCTCCATTCAGATAACGGAATACGGCCCGATGGGTACCCACTATTGGGGCACCGTGGGCTCCACCTTCCTTGCTTCCTATATTCAGGTGATGCTGGACGAGCCCATGATCAGCTCCGCAAACCATCTTCCCCTCTTAAATCACCCATACGCCCCCAATTTGGTGGGCTATATGAAGACGGGAGAAACGGAAAACTACTGGGATAATCTTTCCACCTTTATCTTCCGCTGGTATTCGGAGCAGATAGACCGCAACGTGCTTAAGAAGAACGCGGACTATCCCACCTTCTCCTCCAAAAAGATAGGAATCGTACCCGCACAGACCCGTGCGGAGATGGCAAACTGTGCCGTATACGCCGATGAAAAGGGCGGCACGCTGTTTATAATAAATCAGGCAACGAAGAACGGTATGGAGTTTAGTATCTCCCTGCCCTACGATCGCATAAGGATCACGGGCGTTACGGAGCTGCATAACGCGGATCCCACCGTTGCAAACACCGTGAAAGCGCCAAACCTTATCTCCCCAAAGGAATACGAGGTTGAGGATAAAATATACGGCGGCAAGCTGACAGTGACCACAAAGCCCATATCCGTTGTAAAAATAGACTTTGTGATCGAAAAATAAATTTCCGTTTTTATGTTGCATTTTTTGCCCTTTTATGATAGAATAACTCGGTTTTGAAAAAATAAGATAAAAAAGGACATAAAAATGACGTTTGCAATTATTTTATTTGCCGTAACCTACGTGCTTATGCTCACATTCGGCAAATTCCGTCCCTACATTGCGCTTGCATCCGCACTCGTGTTCATCGTAAGCGGAATGCTTCCTCTCGGTGATATCGTAGGGGCCATTGACTTCAACGTTCTGCTGATGATCGCGGGAACCATGGGGCTCGTACAGCTGTTTATCGACAGCAAGATGCCCGCCCGCCTTGCGGATATGATAATGGCGAAGGTGCCCAATATTCAGATTGCCGCCGTTGCTCTCTCCCTTTTTGCGGGTGTTATCTCCGCCTTCGTTGATAACGTTGCAACGGTGCTGATGATCGCCCCCGTTGCCCTTGAGATCTGCAAAAAGCTGAAGACCAACCCCGTTCCCTTTATTATCTCCATTGCCGTTTCCTCCAACCTGCAGGGCGCGGCTACCCTCGTTGGCGATACCACGGCAATTATGCTGGGCTCTTACGCGGAAATGAGCTTTATGGACTTTTTCTGGTATAAGGGCAGACCCGGTATATTCTTTGCCGTTGAGCTTGGCGCAGTGCTCTCCGCTATGATAGTTTACTTCATTTTCCGCAAGGAAAAGGATGCTATCGAGAAAAGAACAAAGCTTACCGAGGTAAGCGATTACGTTCCCACCGTGCTCCTCGTGGGTGTGGTCGCTCTCCTTATCGGCGCTTCATTTATCCCGAACAAGCCCGACGTCACAAACGGACTTATCTGCTGTGCGCTGTTCGTTATCGGCCTTATTTACAGTGTTATCAAAAACAAGAACGCAAGCGCCGTTATATCCTCCTTCAAGGCGATAGATTTTGAGACCCTCGGACTGCTGCTCGGTCTATTCCTGATGATCGGCGGTATCTCCAATATGGGAGTTATCGACGCGGCGGCAAATCTCCTTGCAAAGATGGGCGGCGGAAACGTATTCCTGCTTTACACCGTTATCGTATGGGCATCCGTGCTTATCTCCGCGTTTATTGATAATATCCCCTACGTTGCCACCATGCTTCCCGTTATTGCGGGGCTTGCCACCCAGCTTAACATCGATCCCACGGTGCTGTACTTCGGTCTGCTTTCCGGAGCCACCCTCGGCGGCAACTGCACTCCCATCGGCGCCTCCGCAAACATCACGGGCATCGGCATTCTCCGCAAGGAGGGCTATGAGGTAAAGAACGGCGACTTTTTCCGCATTGGTATTCCCTTTACTCTGGCGGCAATAGTTCCCGCCTATATCTTCATCTGGCTCTGCTTCGGAATTTAAAAAAATACCCGATAAATACACCCCAAACGGATTGAAAAATCAAGTTTGGGGTGTTATTATATCCTTAAGATATAAAAAAGAGGAGAACGAAAGATGAAAAGAGCCATTGTTTTATCCGCTTTTATGCTTTTATTGCTTCTTACGCTTTGCTTTACCTCCTGCGGTGAGAAGCCGCCCGTTACCACGGAACCCACGGCAACCACCGATGCCCCCGCAACGGACGCCCCCGTTACCGAAGCACCCACGGAGCCCGTGACCGAGCCCATCACCGAGCCCGTAACGGAAGCGCCCGAGCCCGAAGAAAAAATATCTCTTGACGGCAAAAGAGTGATCATCATCGGTAACTCCTACGTTTTTAACGGCAAAACTGTAATAACCCAATCCTCCTCCGTATACACACAGGCCCCAAGAAGCAACGATAAGGGATATTTTTATCAGCTTTGCAAGGCAAACGGGCACGAGGTGACCGTTACCAACTGGACCTTCGGCGGTCACGGACTGACTAATCTTTTTGGCGGCACCTGCGGATATTCCTCCTGCCCCCTTGAAAAGGGCTCTCACGAAAAGTTCTTGACAAACAAATTCTACGATTACGTTATCGTGGCGCCCGGCGGCGGCTCCACCACCGCGCAGAACATTCTTACGGACTTTGATTACATAATCAAGTTCTTCCGCGATGCAAACCCCGACGTAAAGATAATCTGCCTTGCAAATCTGGGCGTGCACGGCTATTCCTCCTTCGGAACCGATTATCCCGAGGTATACAACAATTATAAGGCCATTGAAGACAAGGGCGTTATCATTGCCGATTGGGGCGGAGTTGTTGCAAGGATACTTAAAGGTGTTTACACGGTGCCCGACAGCACCCTTGAATACACGCAAAACACCTTTATCGTTAAGGACGGCTATCACCCCAATATGCTCTCGGGCTATCTTTCCGCCCTTGCGGCTTATTGCGCAATTACGGGGGAAAAGGCAGAGGGTCAGCCCTATGATTTCTACGGCGACACGAAGCTTAATAGCGCCTTCAACGTTAATTCCTACATTTCCTCAAGCTATCTCCTCAGAAACACCAATTTCGACAAGGTGTTCGCTTCCCCGCAGGATATGAAGAGCCTGCAGCAGCTTCTTGACAAGCACCACGGGGAGAAGGAATATCTTAAGGAATGGAATAAGAACGCCTCCGCAACGGGCACGGAAATGCTGACGGCAGAGCCGAAGAACGGTATTATCTCCGTCATCTTCAGCGCAACAAAGCCCGAGGGCAACGGCTGGAGAAGCGTAAGCTCCAAGTGGACGAAGCCCGAGGCGGGATACTCCTATTTTTCGGGAATACGCGGAGATGCAGACGCCATCTGCTCACTTGAAGGAACCACCGGGGCAAACGGACTTACCGCCGCACAGAAGGCAGATATCGGGGATACGAGGTACGGAGTTTCCGCTATCGGTCTTTCCCATATGAAGCTGACCAAGTACCTTATAAACGGCGATACGGCGAACAAGGTGGAGTCCACCTCCCTTATGAATCTTGTAAACGGCCATTACGGCTCCTCTTACCTTGCGGAGCTGTATTTTGACAACAAGACCTACAACGTGAAGGGCGAGGAGGACGCAAGCGCCCCCTATACCGCCCTTATTACCCTGAACTTCGGAAGCGTGCGCGAATTTGAGGCGATGGGTTATTCCTCCTCCAACATGAGAGTTATCCCTCAGGCACAGGACGTTTACGTCAGTGAGGACGGCGTAAGCTGGACGAAGGTGGAAAGCGCCTGCTACGACACAAGGACCCTTACCCTCTATCCCATAGAGGAAAAAAGCTCCGTGAAGGATCCCTGGAACAATAACACTCCCTTGTACGAAACGCTCTTCGGCATGGGCGGCGCCAAGGGTAAATATATCCGCATCGGCATCATAAGAGGCGCCAACGCGGATTACACCGGCGTAAATATCCGCGAGCTTATGGTATTTGGAAAATAATGCTTTCCCGTTGGAGGTGCAAAGAAACTGCGTTCTTTACACCTCCAATGCTATTTTATTTTTCCCGCTCTATTGATTTTTTCTATTGGCGGTGGTATACTCTGTACATAATACAGAGTAGAGTAGCACGCGCTGATGCAATAGCATCTCAGTGCTCTGCGGACGGGGAGTTGCCGCAGGGACGAATGCACGGAAGTGCGGCGGTGTGTTGCTCGCATCCCGCTGTGCATATCAGAGAATCGTGGGAACGGAAACGGATGAAGTCGGCTACGTGCCAAGCTCCGTTTTTGCTTCGTAGTGCCTCCTTTATGTCACCAACGGGACTTTAGGAGGTGTTTTTTTATGCTTACGACCAACAGCCCCACCAAAGTCCGCGTGCTTATCCAAAGGATAGTAATGTCCGCCGTGCTGACGGCAATGTCCGTGGTATTATGCCGCTTTCTCGGTTTTTCTCCCGGGGGAACCGCCTTCCGCGTGGAGATCGGGTTTTTGCCCATTGCCGCCGTTGCAATGATGTACGGCCCCGTATGGGCAGGTGTTTCTTACGGTGTTTCCGATCTGCTGGGTGCCGCCATCACCACGGGCATCAACCCCTTTATCACCCTTTGCAAGGTGCTTTTCGGTATTTTGCTGGGGCTGTGCTTTTACGGCAAAAAGAGGGGCTTTATCTACCACACGGTATTCTTTATTCTGGTGGGTGCCGCGGTGGATATCCTTTGTATGACGCCCATCTTCGTTCATTACTTCGGCTACACCACCGATGCCGCGCTTATTACCCGCGCCGCCACGGCGGCAATAAATACCCCCGTAAGGATAGCGCTGTTCTATCTTACCCAGAAGGGTCTTGGGGATAAAATTCTGAAATACAGCACCAAAACGGCGGAGAAATAATATGAATTACACGGAAGCGCTTGAATATATACACAAAATAAGCTGGACGGGAAGCCGCCCGGGTCTTGAGAGAATAAGTGAGCTTTGCGCTCTGCTGGGCAACCCACAGGACAGCCTTAAGTTCATTCACGTTGGCGGCACCAACGGCAAGGGCAGCTTTTGCTCCATGCTCTCCTCGGTGCTTGCCGAATCGGGCAGAAAGGTGGGAACCTACACTTCCCCCTATATCTACCGCTTCAACGAGCGCATTATGATAAACAATACCCCCATTGCCGACGCGACCCTTGCCCGTCTTACGGAAAAGGTCAAGGAAAAAGCAGACACGATGGCAGACCCGCCCACGGAATTTGAGCTTATTACCGCTCTCGGCTTTCTATACTTCGCGGAGGAAAAATGCGATATCGTGGTGCTTGAGGTGGGTCTTGGCGGCAGACTTGACGCCACGAATATTATAAAAACGCCCATTCTCTCCGTGGTTACGGGTATTGCCCTTGACCACACCGCCATCCTCGGAGATACCGTGGAAAAGATCGCCGCGGAAAAGGCGGGAATCTTCAAAAAAGGAGTGCCCGTGCTTTGCGGATGCCCCAAGGAAAGCGGCGCCGCACGGGTTATAGCCGCAAAGGCAAAGGAGCTTGACTGCCCCCTTACCTACGCAAAGGATTCTCCCATTACCGCTATGCGTTGCGTGCTTGGTGAGACCCGCTTTGATTACAAGGCATACGATAACGTAAAAATAAAGCTCTGCGGACTTTACCAGCCCTATAACTGTGCCGCAGTGCTTGATGCCGTCACCCTCCTTGGAAGGCTTGGGGTGGAGATAGACGATACCGCCCTTTATAAAGGACTTCAAAACGCCCGCTGGCCCGCGCGCTTTGAAATACTGAACCGCGACCCCGATATTATTTTTGACGGCGGCCATAACCCCGAGGGCATTGCCGCCCTTTGGGACAGCGTTTCCTACTATTATCCCGGGCTGAAGGTAATTCTTCTCTCGGGAGTTATGGGGGATAAGGACTATCCACAAATGGCAAAAAGCCTCTCCCCGCTTGCTGAATCGGTGCACACCTTTGCCCCCGCCAACCCCCGCGCCCTTGAAGCGGGAAGGTACGCCGCCGCCTTTGAAAGCTGTGGCGTAAGCGCAACGCCCCACGCTACCGCCCGAAAGGCACTCGAAGCCGCAATAAGCGAAGCGCGCCGAAAGGAGCTTCCCCTTATCATCTGCGGCAGCCTTTATTCCTACGCGGAGATAAGAGCGGAATTGGACGGAATAACGCAATAACGGGCACAAACCGTAGGGACCGGCGTCCTCGACGGTCCGGTTTGCCTCATCTTCACGCAACAATTTGCATATATTTAT
Organism: Oscillospiraceae bacterium; assembly: GCA_015064505.1. GTDB lineage: Bacteria > Bacillota > Clostridia > Oscillospirales > CAG-272 > RUG12395. Next base: position 14,864 of record SVSB01000020.1, on the reverse strand, counting down.
CAAAAGGAGATGAATATATGCAAGCAATATCCTACGAAATTGAAAAGACCGACCGGGTTTTTGAAGCCGAGATAAAGGGAAGGTCCATGCCCTGCGCGGAGGTGCATATAAAGCGCGCCGTGCTTTTGGGAGCTCATAGGGAAATAAACCGCTTTTACGCGGAGCTGTGCGGCGAGTTTTGCTCCTATGGGGAGAAAAGCCTTGCCGCCGAATTTGCGGAGCGCTTTTCGGCGGCCGCAACCGCAAGGGAAAGATGCTCCCTGAAAATACCCGTGCTATCGGTGAATATCGCCGTAAAAAGCACCGACCCCCTTGAAATAATAACGGAATACGCTCTTTTTTACGGCGCGAGAGCCGCAAAAAGAGGAAAAATAACCACGGAATGGGATGCCCGACGGGGCATTATGGTGAAAAAGCGTGCAAACCATAGAAGAAGCACTGCAAAAGCTTAAGCACTCTAAATTCCGCGCATCCTTTAAGCTGCGGAAAAAAGAGCTTGACTACCTGCGCGAAAAGGGTCTTTGCACCGTAAGAAAGCACGCCGAAGAGATAGTGCGCACCCGTCTTGCCCCCGCTTATATAGAAAACGACGGCAAGCAGACACCCATGAAGAATCACCCCGTTTTTATTGCCCAGCACGCCTGCGCCTGCTGCTGCCGAGGCTGTTTAAACAAATGGTACGGCGTACCCAAAAATACGGAATTATCCTCCGCACAACAGCAAAAGATAGTGAATCTGCTAATGGCGTGGATAGAAAAAGAGGTGGAAAATGAAAAGCTCTAAAGGTAAATTCTGGCTCGCTCTTACGGTATTCTCCCTGATGGGGCAGATCGCTTGGGTCGTTGAGAATATGTACTTCAACGTCTTCATTTACAAGATGTTCAACGCAAGCGCCGCTGATATTTCCCTGATGGTGGGGGCAAGCGCCGTCGCCGCCGCCCTTACCTCCGTTTTTATGGGCGCTTTATCGGACAAGCTGGGAAAAAGAAAGGTCTTTATCTGCGGAGGCTACATAGCCTGGGGAATCTCCATATTCTCCTTTATCCTGTTGCGGGAAAGCACCCTCTCCGCCCTATTTCCCACCGTTGCCGCCGCTTCTCTGGGCGTTTCCCTTACCGTTGTCCTTGACTGCCTTATGACCTTTTTCGGCTCCACGGCAAACGACGCCGCCTTTAACGCCTGGCTTACGGACAGCACCGACAGCACCAACAGAGGCGCCGCCGAGGGCATCAACGCAATGATGCCACTTGTGGCGATACTTGCGGTGTTCGGCGGCTTTATGGCTTTTGATCTTAACGTGGAAGCAAGCTGGAGCGCAATTTTTGCCATAATCGGTATCGCAACTCTCCTTTGCGGAGTGCTTGGCTGCTTCATTATACGCGAGCCCCGTATAAAGCCCTCCAAAGCGGGATACTTTTCCGAGATAATTTACGGCTTCCGCCCCTCCACGGCGCGGGAAAACAAGCCCCTTTACGCAACCCTTGCGCTCTTCGTGCTCTTTAACACTTCAATTCAGGTGTTTATGCCATATCTTATCCTCTATTACGAGGTAAGTCTGGGAATGACCGACTACGTGTTCGTTATGGCGCCTGCAATAATTCTGGCATCCGTGGTCACCGCCCTTTGGGGCAGAGTTTACGATAAGCGTGGATTTGGCTTTTCCGTATTTTTCGCTCTGCTATGGCTTTGCGCGGGATATATCATTCTGCTTGCGTTCCGCAGTACCCTTCCCGTATTCATCGGTTCTCTTCTGATGATGTGCGGCTATCTTGCGGGTATGGCGGTATTCGGCGCCCGCATAAGGGATAACACCCCGGAGGGACGCTCGGGTGCTTTGCAGGGCATACGCATTTTTTCGCAGGTGCTTATTCCCGGCGTTATCGGTCCCTTTATCGGCAAAACGGTGCTTAAGAACGCGGAAACCGTAATAAACGGCGACGGCACCGAGAGCTTTGTTCCCAACGCGGGCATATTTGCAGCCGCCCTTGGGGTCTGCGCCGTGCTGGTAATAATAATGCTGACCGCAAAGGTTATAAAAAAGAAAACGATAAAATAAAGGAGTACCCGATGAAGCTTTCCATATCCTGCTGCCGCCTTGATTGGCTTTACGGCACCAAGGGCGCCATAGACTTTTTAAAGACCACGGGCTTTGAAGCCGTTGATTTTGACCTTCGCCGCGGAAAGAAGGCTCCCTACCCCACGGAGGAGGAAATATCGGTCATTATCGGAGATGCCTGCACCGCCCTTAAGGAGAACGGCATCCTATGCAATCAGGCACACGGCCCCTTCGGAATGAAGGAAACGGGCGCTTGGGATATGACCAACGCAATATTTGCCCGTACCGTGCGCTCCTTCTTCCATTACGCAAGGCTTGGGGCAAAGTACGTTGTGGTGCATCCCGTAGGCCGCCCCGACGGAAGCGACGAGATCCCCGTGAACGTGGAAATGTACAAGGCTCTCCTTCCCTATGCAAAGCAGGCGGGCGTGAAGATAGCCACGGAAAACGTGTTCCACATTACCATGCAGACCCCCGAGAAGGTCAACCGCCTTCTTGACACGGTAAACGACGAGGATCTGGTATTCTGCTTTGATACGGGTCACAGCACCGTGGTTGGTACCGCACCCGAGGATTTTATCGCGGGAGTGAACCCCAAGTACCTGCAGGTGCTTCATCTCCACGATAACGACGGCGTTCACGACCGCCATATGCTTCCCTACACGGGCGTGATGAAATGGGATAAAATAATCGCCGCCCTTAAAGCTGCAAACTACAAGGGCGACGTTAATCTGGAGATACCCCTTTATATTGAGGGAATGTTCAAAGAAGCAATGCCCCGGGCAATCACCCTTGCCGCCAAGGTAGCGGAGCATATAAGAGAAGAACTGTTGAAATAAAAAAAGGGGATCATTCCAACCATTTTTTACTATCCCCTCGGATATTTAAAGGCGGTGTAAAGAAATGCATTTCTTTACACCGCCTTTTTGTAGGGACCGGCGTCCCCGACGGTCCGCTTTTTCCATCAAACAAATCTGTTAAACCAAATGCGCAGCTCCTCCGTCATTACGGGAAGAACGGAGTGACCCACGCCCTCTATCAGGCGCAGATCGCCAAAGCAGCCGCCGCGGCGAACCGCCTTTACGTACTCGCGGCTTACAACGGGGTCGACCACCGTATCCGCCGTGCCGTGCCAGATCTTTATGGGGCAAGGAAGCATAACCACCTTTTCCCCCTTTGCATTTGTGAAGCTGCGGTTATTATAGGGCTCAAAGCCGACTATATTTTCATAATTCCATTCCCCGCCCTCAAGGTGGAAATTCTCCACCACTCTGTCGTGAGTGCTGATGCCGCTTTTATCGGGCGTGGTCTTATCCCAGGTGCCAAGGCAGAAATGACCGTCTGCTTCAAAGCTCTTTATGTTCATTCTGGGGAAGAAAAGACCCAGAGCAAGGCTTACGGAAGGATAGGTGCAGGCAAAATTGGTTGCGGTCTGACCGCCCATGGAGCCGCCGTAAAGCAGCACCTTTTCCGTAAGATCGTAGTGCTTTATTGCGTATTTATAAGCCTGATAAAGGGCAAAAACGTGCTCGGGACAGCCCATGCTGCGCCCGTGGGGAGCGGTGCCGTCAATATCAAGAGCCGCATAGCCGTTATCAATACAAGGAAGCGCCGCAAGGATGCCGCCCGCATAGTTTTTTTCCTCGTTTACCGTGCTTCCCGCTCCGTGGCAGGCAAGGATAAGGGGAGTTTTTTCACCCGTTTTTCCGTAATTTTCGGGCAAGCAAAGCACAGCCTGACACTCTGCCCATTCCTCCTTATCGGTTACAACGTTCTCAAGAGAGGTACAAAGATCGCGGAAGCGGTTATAGCGCACCTTGAAGTAAATAAGCCTGCGCTCCTTTCCATCGGGATAAGGCTTGCCGCTTACGGTCATGGGTAATACGTATTTTTCCATTTCGTTATCCTCCGTAGGTCGTTACGTAAAGTATATATTTTTCGGACGCTTTTGTCAATAAACGCAAAAGCTTTTGTTCAAATATTGTTTTTGCCGTTTATATGTGCTAAAATAAAATGAGAAAACAACAAAAGGAGCTGTTATGGCAAACTACGGCGAGATAAACCGCGCCCTTGAAGCGCTGATAGACGGAGTGCCCCACACCGTTGCAAATTTGGCAAACGCCTCCGCTCTGCTTTTTTCCTCCCTTGACCGTCTTAACTGGGCAGGATTTTATCTTGCGGAGGGAGAAAAGCTGGTGCTTGGACCCTTTCAGGGCAAGCCCGCCTGCATAGAGATACCGTTTGGGCGGGGAGTGTGCGGCACGGCGGCAGAGATGCGCAAGACCGTGGTGGTATACGACGTGCACGAATTTCCCGGGCATATTGCCTGCGACTGCGCATCAAATTCCGAGATAGTGGTGCCCCTTATAAAAAACGGCAAGGTGGTGGGCGTGCTTGATATAGACAGTCCCGAAGTTGGCCGCTTTACCGATGAGGACGAAGCGGGACTTGAGGAATTTGCGCGAATTATTGAAAAATACGCCTTTTGCGATTAAAATACCCTTAAGAGCACATACTTTATAAGAGACCTCCGATACGAAAAGGAGTATGATATGGCATACAAAATATTTGAACACGATCCCTATCTTCTGCCCTATGAAAGCGATATCAAATTAAGAATGGATAATTACGCCCGCAAGAAGGCAGAGCTTGTGGGCAAAAAGGGAAAGCTGAAGGATTTTGCAAACGGGCACGAGTACTTCGGCTTCCACAAGACCGAGGACGGCTGGTACTACAGAGAATGGGCGCCCGCCGCAGACGAGGTATACCTGACGGGAGATATGGTGGGCTGGAGATGGCTTGATCTGAAGCTTACCCCTCTCGGCAACGGAATATTTGAGATCTTTCTTGAGGGCAAGGACGCTCTTTGGGCGGGTTGCCACGTAAAGACCATAGTGCGCCACAACGGCGATCTCCTTGAAAGGATACCCCTGTACGCACGCAGAGTGGAGCAGGATCCGAATACCTATCTTTGGTGCGCCGTTATAGTGGACGAGCCGGAATACCAATGGAAAAATACCGACTTCACCCCCGAAAAACAGCTTTTCATCTACGAGTGCCACATCGGTATGGCGCAGGAAAGGGAGGGCGTTGGCTCTTACCGCGAGTTTACGGAAAAAATTCTCCCCCGTATAAAGAGCCTTGGCTACAACACCTTGCAGATAATGGCAATAATGGAGCACCCGTATTACGGCTCTTTTGGATATCAGGTATCCTCCTTCTTTGCCGCCTGCTCTCGCTACGGCACCCCCGCAGAGCTTAAGGAGCTGATAGACACCGCCCACGGTATGGGCATTGCGGTGCTTCTTGACCTTGTGCACAGTCACGCGGTAAAGAACACCTCCGAGGGCATCAACGAATTTGACGGAACGGTATATCAGTTCTTCCACGAGGGCGGCAGAGGCGACCACCCCGCCTGGAGCACCAAGCTCTTCAATTACGATAAGAACGAAGTACTGCACTTCCTGCTTTCCAATCTTAAATATTGGCTTGAGGAATATCACTTTGACGGCTTCCGCTTTGACGGCGTGACCTCCATGCTCTACCACGATCACGGACTTGGCGTTGCCTTCTCCGATTACAGCAAGTATTTCTCCCTTAACACCGATACGGAGGCTGTTACCTATCTTCAGCTGGCAAACACCCTGATCCGCGAGGTAAAGCCCGATGCGATCACCATTGCGGAGGATATGTCGGGAATGCCCGGTATGTGCCTGCCCGTAAAGGACGGCGGCATAGGCTTTGACTACCGTCTTGCCATGGGTCAGCCCGATATGTGGATAAAGCTTATTAAGGAATATCCCGACGAAAGCTGGGATATGTGGCGCATCTGGTGCGAGCTGACGGGCAAGCGCCCCGGTGAAAAGCAGATCGGATACGCGGAAAGCCACGATCAGGCGCTGGTTGGAGATAAGACCATAATGTTCCGCTTGTGTGACGCCAATATGTACACCTCCATGTCAAAGCTGACGGAGGATGCGGTTATCGACCGCGGCGTTGCCCTGCACAAGATGATACGCTTCATCACCGCCACGGCAGGAGGCAACGGCTATCTTAATTTTATGGGCAACGAATTCGGCCATCCCGAATGGATAGACTTTCCAAGGGAGGGCAACGGCTGGAGCTATTTCTACTGCCGCCGTCAATGGAGCCTTGCGGACAGAGATGACCTGCGCTATAAGGATCTGCTTGACTTTGACAGAGCCATGATCGCCCTTGTAAAGGAAAGCGGTATGCTGAAAAAGCCTCCCCGCAGCCTTTTCATCGACGCAAACGCACAGGTGCTGGTCTATGAGAGAGGCGGAATGATATTTGCCTTTAATTTCAGCCCGGTTAACAGCTACGAAAGCTACCGTCTGCCCGTGCCCGCCAAGGGAAAATACAAGGTTTGTCTTAGCACGGACGAAGGGCGCTTCGGCGGCTTTGACCGCATCAGCACCGATGCCGTCTACAATTCCGCAACGGAGATGGAAGGCGAAAGCATCCGCATCTATCTCCCCGCCCGCACTGCCCTCTGCCTTAAAAAACACACCGTCCCCCGCAAAAAAGTGCAAAAATAAAACAAAAAAATGCCCGCCGTTGGGTTATACGGCGGGCATTTTTCAATTAAAGATTGTTGAGAGCCTTGGTGAACTGGCTCTTCTTGCGGGCTGCAAGGTTCTTGTGAACTGCGCCGCGGCAAACAGCACGGTCGATGAGCTTAACTGCATCCTTGTATGCAACCTCAGCTGCTGCCTTGTCGCCGGACTCAACTGCAACTGCGTACTTCTTCATAGCAGTGCGAAGTCTGGACTTAAACATCTTGTTCTGGAGCGCCTTGGTTTCGTTAACCTTTACGCGCTTCTTTGCGGATTTAATGTTAGGCACCGAAAACACCTCCTCTTTACGAAATTATTTAATGCGGATCGCCGCCTGAGAGGATGCGGCTTTCCCCGAAATGTCATACCAGAACAGTATGATAACATACTTTCTGAAAAAAAGCAAGGGGTTTTGCAAATTTTATACGTTTTTAACCGTTCACGGAATCGGCAAAGCGCTTGAACGCCGCTCTGCCCTCTTCGGTGCATTTATAAACGCCTGCATCGCAAAGCACGCGGCAGAATACCTTTCCTACCTCCTCGCGGAGTACGGCATCCGCTTCCTCCACGCTTGCAAACTTGCCGTGGTCCGCGGCGATCTTCTCTGCCCAATCGGCGTGCTTCTCCGTCAGCTCGTCGGCGCGGAGATCGCCTCCGCAAACGAGAAGCTCACAGCAACGGGCAAGCTCGTTTTTAAGTCGTGCGGGAAGCACCGCAAGACCCATAACCTCAATAAGGCCGATATTTTCCTTCTTTATGTGGTGCAGCTCCGCATGGGGATGGTATACGCCCATGGGATGCTCCTCCGTGGTTATGTTGTTGCGGAGAACAAGATCAAGCTCGTAGCTTTCGCCTCTGCGGCGGGCAATGGGGGTGATGGTATTGTGCTTTTCGCCGCCCGTTTCCGCATAGATGAACGCGCTCTCGTCGGTATACCCGCGCCAAGCGTTCAGTATCTTTTCGCCAAGCTCGGCGATACGGGTCTTATCTGCGTGGCGCAGACGGATAACGGAAAGGGGCCATTTTACTATCTCCGCCTCCACGTCCTCGTAGCCCTTAAAGGAAAGCTTCATCTCCGCCTCTGCCTTTGCCATGGCAAACTCGTAATGTCCGCCTTGGAAATGGTCGTGGGTGAGGATGGAGCCGCCGACGATGGGCAGATCCGCGTTGCTTCCTATAAAGTAATGGGGGAATACGGTAACGAAGTCAAGCAGCTTATCAAAAGCGGCACGGTTGATCTTCATGGGAGTGTGGGCGCTGTTGAATGCGATGCAGTGCTCGTTATAATAAACGTAGGGAGAATACTGCATATACCACTGCTCTCCCGCCATGGTCAGAGGAATAACGCGGTGGTTCTGACGCGCGGGACGGGTAAGATGACCCGCAAAGCCCTCGTTTTCCTTGCAAAGCAGGCACTTGGGATATTCTGCCGCCTTCTGGGTAAGGGCGGCGGCGATGGCTTTGGGATCCTTTTCGGGCTTTGAGAGGTTAACGGTAATGTCAAGATCGCCAAACTCCGTGGCAGTTACCCAGCGCAGATCGCGCTTTACGCGGTAGGTGCGTATATAATCGGAATTGCGGCTTAAATCGTAATAATAATCCGTTGCCGCCTCGGGAGATCTTGCATACTCCTCCTTAAAGCGACGGATAACCTCGGAGGGGCGGGGCACCAGCAGACCCATGATCTTGGTATCGAAAAGATCGCGGTAGGTTACGGTGTTGTCCGCAAGAATTCCCTTTTCTGCCGCATAGTCGCAGATGGATGCAAGGATAGCCTCAAGCTCGCGGCTGTCCTTTTCCTCTGCGGGGATATACTCGGTAAGCTCCAATGCTTCCAGCAGGCGGTTTGCAGCCCACACGCGGTCGCATTCTTCAATAAGGCACTTCTCTACTGCGTAGTCAAGCAGTGCCGTAATGTCCTTCATTATCTGCATAGCTGCCTCACTCAAAACGGTATACGGTGTCGGTTACGTACTTATCGCCCGCCTTAAGGAGATTCTCTCCTCTGGTGGGTGCATCGGGCTCGAACTGTGTTTCAAGGCACAGAGCCATTCTGCGCTTAAGGGTAACGCCGCCCTTGAACTGTACGTTGGGATCCTCAAGGAAATTAGCGCTGTAGAACTGAACGCCAAGCTGATCGGTAAGGGTGGTCATGGTGATCTTACCGTTGGTAAGAACGGCGCAAACGTTAAGCTCCTTGCCGTCGTAGGTTTCCTTTACCTTGCCCGTAAGGTTGAAGTTGTGATCGTAGCCGAAGTCGGGATCCGCAACGGTGGTGCCGTGGAGATCGGTACCAACTCTCTTGGGAGCACGGAAATCGAACATAGTACCCTCAACCGCCTTTCTGCCCACGGGGATAAGCTCGTGGTCTACGTCGGTATATGTATCGGCGTTGATCTGCAGAACGTGGTCAAGAATATCGCTTCCGTCGCCGCCGTTAAGGTTGAAATAGGCGTGGTTGGTGAGGTTAACGTAGGTATCCTTATCACTTACTGCCTCGTAATGGATGCCGATGGCGTCCTCATAGAGGGTGTACGTAACGGTAACGTTAAGATTACCGGGGTAGTTCTCCTCTCCGTCGGGGCTGAGGTAGGTGAGAACAAGCACGTTTTCGCCCTTTTCCTCGGCGGTCCAGAGCTTACGGTTGAAGCCGTACTTACCGCCGTGGAGGTGGTTATTCTTGCCGGTGTTTACGTAGAGCTTATACTCCTTACCGTCAATAAAGAAGTGCGCATCCTTGATGCGGTTGCCGTAACGGCCGATAAGAGCTCCCTGATTTGAAGTATCCGCAAGCATTGCGTCAACGGTATCAAAGCCCATAACGACGTCGGTGCCGCCAACCTCAAGACGGCGAATAATACCGCCGAGAGTAACGATCTCCGCCTCCATCTTGCCGTTTTTCAGGGTGTAGGAATATACCTTGCATCCATCGGGCATATAGCCAAATAACTTCTTTTCCATATTGTCCTCCGTATTTATAAAAAATGTAATAAAAGGCATACTTTTCTTTTTATATAATATCACAAGCCTCTTTCCTTTTCAATAGTCAATAGCATTTTTTGCTTACAATTATTGATACGATTGACAGAGAGAGCGAATTATGGTAAAATTATAATATCGGCGTAAAGGAGGATATCTATGAAAAACTTCATCCGATATACCATAATTACCGTAATATGTATTTCCGTAATATTCACCGCCACGGCAGTTGCGCTGGGTATCTACTTTGACCCCGAGGTGTCACACATAGAGATAGAAAAGGATACGAGAGTGGCGCAGGGTAATTTTGATGCGCTCCGCCTTGAGCTTCTTTCCGCGGAAAAGACCGCTGATACGGTACGCATTTTCTTTAAGCTTCATCTTCCCGAGGGTATTGGCGCCGCAGACGTAAAGCTCGGCGGCATTTATCCCCACTTCCCCTTTGCGGCCCCCGAGGGCGGTTATAATTACGCCATCTATAAAACGGAGGAGGGCGCCCTTACCTACGAGGTGGTAATAAACGCGGAGAACTTCCCCATCACCGCCCATCCCATGACCCTTGAAATTACCGATCTCATCTCCGTAACCGACCTTACCGAAACCGTCCTCGACTTCACCGGCGAATTGAGATTTATAGTTGAATAAGGACTAATTATGAAAATAATCGCACGGATCCGTACGGACTTTCCCGAAAAGTTCGGTCTACCGAGGCAGAGCGGACTTGTGGAGGGACTTACGGGAAGAATAGTTTTTGAGCCTGAATACCGAGTGCCCGAAGCGTTCCGAGGGATAGAAGGCTTCTCCCACCTTTGGCTGATCTGGCAGTTTTCCGAGGCGGTCAGGCCCACTTGGTCACCCACGGTGCGCCCGCCGCGCCTTGGGGGCAACAAAAGAATGGGCGTATTCGCCACCCGCTCTCCCTTTCGCCCTAATCCCGTGGGACTTTCCTGCGTGAAGCTTGAGGGCGTTGAAATGACCGACGAGGGGCCCGTTATCACCGTTTCGGGCATTGATATGATGGACGGGACTCCCATCTACGATATAAAGCCCTATCTTCCCCACGCGGACTGCAAGCCGGAGGCCACGGGAGGCTTTTCCACCGACGCGGCAAAATACAGCCTTGAGGTGGTAATTCCGCCGGAGCTTGAAGATAAAATAGAAGAAAAGCTCCGCGCCCCCTTAAGGGAGCTTCTTTCCCAGGATCCTCGACCGGGATATGCGGACGACGGAGAAAGGGTCTACGGCTTTACCTACGGAAAACAAGAGATAAAATTCACCGTAACCGACGGCGTTCTTTCGGTGTGCGACGTGATTTTATGATTTTCCCCCGCAATGTGCTGACCTTTTGTTCGTTCGGCTTTTCATTTGCCGCGTTTTTTGCTTTTCTATAATATAAAATTATCAACAAACTCGACCGCGGGGGATAATATGAGTATTAAAAAAAGAATCTTATCACTGGTTATGGCAACGGCACTTGCTCTTCCCTGCGCCGCAAGCGCCGTATCTGCCGAAGGAATAGATGAAAAAAGCATCGTTTCCGCTGATATAAACAAGGTGTTTTCCGTGATAACGGGCACGAAATACGAGGACGCCCTGAAGAAATTGCCGTCCACCGTCACCCTAAAGCTTAAGGATGCGTCCACGGCAGTATCCGAAACACTGCACACGGCAAAATTTGAAAAGAGCGATTGGACGCTTTTTGACCCCTCTGCCGTTACGTTTGCAGACGGAAAAATAAAGATAAACAAGCAGTCCACCAAGGTAAAGGCGCTGACGGGCGGCGAATACGAGAACTTTATACTGGAGGTGACCCTAAGAGGTACCGCCGCCTCCCCCGACAATAACTTCGGCGTTATCCTGAGAGCTTCAAACGTTACGGATGCAAACGCAGATTCCTATCAGGGATATTACGTGGGCATAGGCAGATACGGCTCCAAGAACGCGCTGACCGTCGGATACGGCAGTAACGCATGGAAGCTTATCAAGACCGTTGATATGGACTACAAGCCAAATACCGACTACAAGCTGAAGGTGCTGATGTACGAAAACACTCTGGCGGTATGGGTAGACGGCAAGCTTCTCTACCAAAGCGAGCACACCCTGTTTGACAAGGGCAGAGTTGGTCTGCGCACCTACAAGCAGCTTTTTGAATGCTCATCCTTCGTTGTAAGGACTCCATCCTCCGCAGAGCTTACGGAATGCGGTATCACGGCAACCAGAGAAACGGAAGCAAAGATAGTTGGCTGGTCGTGCCCCGATTACGATCCCCAAAAGCCGGGCACGTACACCCTTAAGGGTAAGATAGAAAACACCGATTACGAGGTAAGCGCAGTTATGACGGTTTCAGACCCCTTCAAGATCACGGAGGACGTCAGCTCCGTTCCCTACACCGACGTTAAAGTAGACGGAGGCTTCTTCCGCGAATACGTAAAGCAGATGATCTGCGTGGTCGTTCCCACCGCCATCAAAAACGTTGAGGGCGCAAAGGGCGGTATTCCCAACATCATAAACGCCGCCAAAAAGAACCGCGGCGAAAGCCACGGAGCCTTTGCGGGCGCCTTCTACGTTGACAGCGACGTGCATAAGGTGCTTGAAAGCATGTGTATGGCGCTGGATATCGACCCCATGGGCGATGCTGAAATAATAAACGCCCAGAAGAAGATCGCCGCAAAGCTTGAGGAATGGATCCCCTACTTTGTGGACGCTCAAGAGGAAAACGGATATTTTGACACCTATTACACCCTGAACACCGCCGAGGTGAAATACTCCAACGTAGACAAGCACGAGCTTTACTGCATGGGTCACTTCATTGAGGCGGCAATAGCCCATTACGAATACACCGACGGAAAGGATACCCGCCTCTTTGACGTTGCAATAAAGTGCGCAGACCACATTGCCGCAACCTTTGGCAACGAAAACGGTCAGCGCAAGCAGATCGCGGGGCATCAGGAGATCGAATACGCGCTGCTGCGTCTTGCCCGTCTTTGCGCTGAAGAGGGCGGCGAATACGCGGAAAAGGCAGGCGTTTACGCCGAGCTCGGTGCCTTCTTCCTTGACGTGCGCGGAGATTACGAGGGCAGGACCGTTGCAGGCGATATGAGCCAATACCGCCAGGACCACGCAAAGGTAGCAAATCAGCTTTCCGCAGTGGGTCACGCGGTACGCGCCCAGTATATGTACGCCGCAATGGCAGAGCTTGCTTCCGTTGATGCCGATTACGAAGCAAAATACGACAAGGCTCTTACCGCTCTCTGGAAGGACGTTACCAACACCAAGCAGTACGTAACCGGCGGCGTTGGACAGAAGAAATCAAACGAGGGCTTTGACGTTTCCTATCAGCTTGATAATCTCACCTCCTATTGCGAGACCTGCGCAGGCATTGCAAATATGATGTGGAACCGAGCCATGAGCAAGGTATACGAAGGCTCTGCTTACGCAGATATGATCGAAACGGATATATACAATACCGTTCTTGGCTGCGTTAACTTTGACGGAAACAAATTCTACTATCAGAACCGCACCGCAACAATGTCCGGAATGGACAGAAACGCATGGTACGGCACCGCTTGCTGCCCCCCCAATCTTACGAGAACCATACTCTCCATCGGCGGTTATATCTACAACCAGACGAGCGATTCCGTGATAGTAAATCAGTATATTACCAACGAAGCGGATATTACTCTTGAAAACGCAAGCGTAAAGCTTGATATGGTAAGCAATATGCCCTGGGAGGGTGACGGAAGCATTACCGTGGGTGTTTCGGGAGATGCAAGCTTTTCCCTGAAGCTCCGCGTTCCCGTTTGGACGGATAAGGCAGAGGTGAAGGTAAACGGCACTGCAGTTGAAGCAAAAGCGGATGCAAGCGGTTATATTACCCTCTCCCGCCTGTGGAAAAACGGCGATAAGATCGAATTTGACTTCTCCATGCCCGTGCTCTTTGAGGAAACTTCCGCACAGGTAAAGGCAAACGTTGGCTATACCTCCCTGCGCCGCGGCCCCATCGTTTACTGTGCCGAAAGCGCAGATAACGACTTTAACGTATTCTTTGCTTATATAGACAGGGAAGCGGAAGCAAAGCTCGTTCACACCGATAATCTGGACGGCAAGGCAGACCCCTACGGCGTTAAGGATATGTACACCATCAAGCTTAAGGGATACACGGACGACCTTGCAGGAAACAGAGAGATCGAATGGACGTTCATTCCCTTCTACGCCCGCCAGAACAGAGAGATCGGCGCCATGACCGTTTACGTACAGAAGGCGCATATTGAGAGAGAGTTTTCGGAGTACGCGACCCCCTCCGCATCCTACGTTAACTCCACTGACAGCGAATATAATCTTTTTGACGGCTCAGGCGACACATCCAAGCGCTGGACCGCTTGGAAATCGAGCGAGATACTGCCAAGCACCTGGGTGCGGTACGACTTTGACGGTGAGGTAGAGCTTGAGGGCTGCAAGATATGGTGGTATAAGGATAACGGCTCAAACGGCGGAATAAAGCTGCCGGAGAGCTTTGAGATCTACTACAAGAACGATGCAGGCACCTTCGTTAAGGTAAGCCACGATGATAAATACGAGGCAAGCCACGCAAACGGCTTTATTACCTATACCTTCGATAAGGTCAGGACAAGCGCCATAAAGATAAACATGGTGGCCTCAAACGGCGCTACGGGCATCGTTGAATGGAAGCTTATGGGTAACGCCGTAAAGGAAGACGCTCCCGTTACCGAGCCTGTGACCGAACCCGTTACGGAACCCGTTACCGAGCCTGTGACCGAGCCTGTGACCGAGCCTGTGACCGAGCCTGTTACCGAGCCCGTTACCGAGCCCGTTACAGAGGTGACTGCCCCTGCAACTAACGAAACCGAACCCGCCACGGAAGATACCGCGCCCGTCACCGACGTTCCCGAGGAGCCCAAGGCAAGCTCCAAGGTTCCCCTCCTTGCGGGCATTGCCGCCGCCGTTGCCGCACTCGGCACCGCCGTTGCAGTGATATTGAAAAAGCGAAAGAAATAATGTAAAAAAATACCTTGCAAGATTGGCGTGATACTCTTAACGGAGAATTTGCAGGTGCAAAATTTCGGCAGAGGGATTGTTCCCTCTGCCGATTTGTGATATAATGGAGCTAACGAGAAGCCTCTCCCTTTGGGAGAGGTGGCGGCGAAGCCGACGGAGAGGGCAAAATGGAGCGAGAACCACTAAAGAAAAATAATGAGTTGCTAAATGTCGCAAGAATTTTACGCCGTAATATG
>SVSB01000019.1 GCA_015064505.1 Oscillospiraceae bacterium | reverse complement strand
TAAGGTCATAATAGGAGCAACAACGATGCTGTCGCCGGTGTGAACGCCCACGGGGTCGATGTTCTCCATGCCGCAGATGGTGATCGCGTGGTCGTTGGAGTCGCGCATTACCTCGAACTCGATCTCCTTATAGCCCTTGACGCTCTTCTCTACAAGCACCTGATGCACGGGAGAAAGCTTGAATGCGTTAAGACCAAGCTCCTCAAGCTCTGCCTCGTCGTTTGCAAAGCCGCCGCCCGTACCGCCGAGGGTAAACGCGGGACGAAGAACGACGGGGTAGCCGATATCCTTTGCCGCCTTCTTTGCCTCCTCGATGCTGTATGTGATCTGCGAAGGAATAACGGGCTCGCCGATGGACTCACACAGCTCCTTGAAAAGCTCTCTGTCCTCTGCGCGCTCGATGCTCTCGCTGCTGGTGCCCAGCAGCTCAACGCCGCATTCCTTAAGAACGCCCTTTTCCTCCAGCTGCATTGCAAGGTTCAGTCCCGTCTGACCGCCGATGCCGGGAAGGATGGCATCGGGACGCTCGTAGCGCAGGATCTTTGCAATGTATTCAAGGGTAAGGGGCTCCATATATACCTTATCGGCAATGGTGGTGTCCGTCATTATCGTAGCGGGATTGGAGTTTACGAGCACGACCTCGTAGCCCTCCTCCTTAAGTGCAAGGCACGCCTGAGTGCCCGCATAGTCGAACTCCGCCGCCTGTCCGATAACGATGGGACCGGAGCCGATTATCAATACTTTTTTAATATCCGTTCTTTTTGCCATAACATTGATCTCCGATTTATAGAAAAATTATTTAAAACTCATTCAAAAACCTTCTTACCGCCGCAAACGGTAAGAACGCATCTGCCGTAAAGCCTTTCCCCCTCAAAGGGTGTGGCCCTGCCCTTGGAAAGGAATTCCTCGGGGTCTACCGTAAATTCCTCGTCCAGCTTCCAAACGCTGTAATCGTCGCCAAGGGGTATTCCGAAGCGCTTGCGCGGGTTAACGCACAGCACCTCCATAAGCCTTTCCATGGTCATTATCCCCGTTTTTACCAGCTTGGTATACATAACGGGAAACGCCGTTTCTATTCCCACTATGCCGAAGGCGCTCTTTTCCAGCCCCTTGGCCTTTTCCTCCGCGCTGTGGGGTGCGTGGTCGGTGGCTATCATGTCGATGGTGCCGTCAAGAAGCCCCTCAAGAAGTGCTTTTCTGTCCTCTGCCGAGCGCAGGGGCGGATTCATCTTGAAGCGTCCCTCCTCGCGCAGGTCCCCGTCGTCCATTACAAGATAGTGCGGCGCGGTCTCGCAGGTTACGTCAACGCCCGCCGCCTTTGCCTTTCTGATCACGTCCACGCTCTCCTTGGTGGAGATGTGGCAAACGTGGTATTTACAGCCCGTTTCCGCCGCAAGCTTCAGATCCCTTGCAATGGGCCCCCACTCGCTTTCGGAGCAGATGCCCCTGTGTCCGTGGGACCTTGCGTACTCGCCGTCGTGGATATATCCGCCCCGCAGCAAGGAGTTATCCTCGCAATGGGCAACTATGATCTTGCCAAGAGCCTTTGCCTTCTGCATTGCCGCACGCATCATATCCTCGGACTGAACGCCGCGTCCGTCGTCGGAAAACGCAATGGCGTCCTTCATGCCCTCCATGTCCGCAAGGCTTTCGCCCTTCTCCCCGACGGTGATGGCACCGTAGGGATAGACGTTTATGACCGCGTCGCGGTCGATGATGTCCGTTTGCAGCTTCAGATTTTCGGGGCTGTCGGGCACGGGGTTAAGATTGGGCATCGTGCATACCGCCGTATATCCGCCTCTTGCCGCCGCGGCACTGCCGCTTGCGACCGTTTCTTTATAAGAAAACCCCGGCTCGCGAAAATGAACGTGCACATCGCAAAAGCCGGGTAAAACAGTATATTCAAGCGTGTTAAAACCGCCGAGAAGCTCCGCGGTCAGGGAAGGATTCTGCATGGTGGTGCAGAATTCGGGAAGAGAGGAAATTTTTATCTTGTTAGTCATTACGATCTCTGCCATAACTATCTCCCTTCAATATTTTATATATTCTAACACGGGGCAAATACTTTGTCAACGGGGATTTCGCGTTTTTATTAGATTTACACAATAGCATTTTCTACTTCGGGCAAAGTATTATACTCCTGCACAAAACCCCGCAAAAAACTTTACACTTGACGGGCGTTCGATACTGTGTTACCATGTTCTCGAAGGGAGGGAAAGGCATGAAAAACACAATACTCAGATGCAGGCGTTTATGGTCTGCCATACTGCTTTTTATCCTTGCCTGCGGCACGTTATCCTGCAAAGCAAAGGTCGAAGCGCCGCCAAGCTACGACGTACCGGTGCTTATGTACCATCATTTCGACGAGGTGCCCAACGACTCCACCGTGATCACTCCCGCCACCTTCGAAGCGCACCTGAAGCTTATCCGCGGCGAGGGCTTTAACACCGTTACGCCCGAGATGCTTCTCGACTACGTAACAAAGGGCGTTCCCCTGCCCGAAAAGCCCGTTCTTATAACCATGGACGACGGCTATTACAGCAATTATTCCGTTGCCTATCCCCTGCTTGAAAAGTACGGCATGAAGGCGACCGTATTCCCCATTGGCTGGTGCATAGGCAAAAGCGAATACAAGGACACGGGCAATCCCATCATTCCCCATTTCGGCTTTGACGAGCTGCGAGAGATGCTTGATTCGGGCGTTATATCCATCGGCTCGCACACCTACGATATGCATCAATCCCGCTTATACGAAACGGCGGAAGCAAGGCCAAACGTGCTTCCCCTTCCAAACGAGAGCAGGGAGAGCCACCTAGCCGCGCTTACCGCCGATCTTAATAAATATTCAGAGCTGTACCGTGCCCAGACGGGGCAAGACTTCCTTTGCCTTGCCTACCCCGAGGGGGCGTATAACGAGGATGCGGAAAGCACCGTGCACGCCTTTGGCATACAGATCACCTTTTCCACCGCCACGGACCGCCGCAACGTCGTAAAGCGGGGCGACCCGAGCACCCTTTACGCCATGCGCCGCATGAACGTTACGGAGCAAATGACGGAGGCGGAGCTGCTTTCCCACCTTTACGGCAACGATTAGATCTTCGTTTTCCCCGACAAAATGTTCTTGTAATCCTCCAGATTTGCGCGAAGCAGACTTGGAGTATCAAGTCCGTAGGGGCATTTTGCAACGCAGCTACCGCAGTTCAGGCATTTTTCGATCTGCATCATTTTTTCCACCGCCTCGGGCGTAAGATGCTGTGCCGAGGGACTGCGACGGATAAGCTGAGACATTCTTGCGCAGTTGTTTATCTCGATACCCGCGGGACAGGGCATGCAATAGCCGCAGGCACGGCAGAAATTGCCGATAAGCTCGCGTCTGTCCTTTTCAATAACAGCCTTAAGCTCCTCCGTCATTGACGGGGGAGTTTTCATATATGAGGCAAACTCCTCAAGCTCCCAGCCGTGCTGAATGCCCCAGATGGGAAGCACGTTCGGGAAGCGCGTCATCCACGCAAATGCGGCGGCGGAATTGGTGATAAGACCGCCTGAAAGGCCCTTCATGGCAATGAAGCCCACGTTATGCTCCTCGCAAAGGCGCACTATCTCCTCGTCGGTCTCCGTTGCAAGATAGCAGAAGGGGAACTGGAGCGTTTCGTAAAGTCCGGAGAGCACCGCTTCCTTTGCCACGTCGGGGCGATGAGCGGTGATGCCGATGTGAAGCACCTTACCCGAGCGCTTTGCCTCGGAAAGTGCCTCGTAAAGACCCGTGCCATCTCCCGGGCGAGGGCAGAAGGACGGATTGTGGAGCTGGTAGAGGTCTATCCTGTCCGTGCCGAGGGTGGCAAGGCTGGTCTCCAGATCGCGCCAAAGCTGCTCGCCGTTTTTCGCGGCGGTCTTGGTGGCTATGGTAATGCTGTCGCGGACGTGCCCCAGTGCCATGCCAAGCTTTTTCTCGCTGTCGGAATACGCGCGCGCAGTATCAAAAAAGGTAAAGCCCGCCTCGTAAGCCCTGCGGAGCAAAATAACGGCTTCCTCCTCAGTTACGCGCTGCACGGGCAACGCACCAAAGGCGTTTTGCGGGGATACGATACCCGTTTTTCCGAGAATTACTTTATTCATGAGCTTTTCTCCTTTTTCCTATCCTCATAACGAGCCAAATGAATGCAACACCCAGTACAGCGCCCGTAAGATCCACTAAAATATCCTGTAATTGCATGCTTCTTCCGGGCACGAAGTGCTGATGCAGCTCGTCGCTTATTGCGTATACAAGAGCGCACGCAACGGAGGACAACGCACCGATCTTCACGGATACGGGGAAGGTGCGTGCCGTGAGAAAATACAGCATACCGAGAACGCAAAAGCAAAACATATGTGCCATTGTTCGCAGAGGCGGATCTATATCATCCGCTATCTCCTGCCTTTCCGCATCTGTCATATCAGTATCGTTTTTTGTAAACACTTCCACTATCTGATAGCTGATATCACCGCTTCTTCCGCCCGATTCGGCGCTGTTTTCGGCGGAAAGGAAGAATATCACACCCATCCACAAAACGCATAGAGCGATAAGAAATATCCTCAATACAGTAGTCTTTTTATTGTTCATTTTTGCCTCTTTTCAGTAGCTGCCTTAACTCTCCGAAGGGAAAGATAAAGGTCAGCACAGCGTATACGACCACGCCGCAAAGCACGCTTAAGATAAGCGCAGGCACCTCGGACGTGCGAGAAAGGAGCGCTCCGTATGCAAAATGAGCGGCAAGGGCACAAAGCACCGCAAATACCGTGCATTTCACAACGTCCGCAACGTCATGCAAGCAAAGCAGCGCACCGCCGTGCCTTGCGTCGATAATATAATTCATCAAAGCACAAAGAGTGATGGTAATTCCCGTTGCCGCCGCAATACCCGCAACTCCGAAGGCGCGGGAAAGCAGATAAACGGGCAAAACGTCTATAACACAGCAGATAAGCGAGGTGAGCATGGGCGCGCCCACGCTCTTACGGGAAAAGAACAGCTTTTGGAGCACCTCGTTTATCGCCATTGCGGGCATACCGAGGCAGAACCACTTAAGCGCCTCTGCAGTCAAGCGCGCATCGTCGGCAGTAAAGTCGCCGTTTACGAATACAAGTGAAATAATGGGGTATGCAAGCACAAAGCACCCCGCCGCGACGGGAAGCACCACCGCAAGCAACAGCTTAAGCGAAGCTGCGGTCAGCCTTTTTGCGCCCGCGCCGTCGCCGCCCGCAGATGCGCGGGAAAGCTTGGGAAAAAGCAGATTTGTGGCAATAAAGGAGAATACTCCGACGATAATAATATAAAAACGGTTGGCGTATCCAACGGCGGTAACCGCCCTTCCCTCCTCTATGCCCGAGGCAAAGCGGGTGTTTATAACGCTGATAACGGGAAGCAGCCAGCTTGCCACCAGGAGGGGCAGGAATGCCTTTGCTGCCTCGCGCACCTCGGGAGTGAGAAAGCGCAGCTTAAAACGGAAGCGAAAGCCCAGCTTCAGCGCCGTGGGAAGCTGTACCAGAGCCTGAAGGCCCCAGCCCACGAGCATTGCCACGGCAAGCCCGTAAACGCCGAATCGCTCCTCCAAGAACAGCAGATAAATAACGATGGCACCGTTTGAAAACAAACTTATGATGCTTGGCAAGCGGAAATGCCCCATGCATTGCAACACGCCCACAAAGCAGAAGGCGATACCCGCAAACATTACCATGGGGAACATTATCCTTGTAAGCGGCACGGCAAGAGCCGCCGCTGCCACGGGTATCTCGGGCGCAAGCAGATGCACGAGATAAGGCGCAAGCAGCTCGCCCGCAACGGATATAAGCAAGGTTACGGACAGAATGAGATTAAAATAATCGGCGGCAAAGTCCATTGCCTTATCCTTGCCCTTTTTTACGGTCAACTCGGAAAAAACGGGGATAAACGCGGCTGTAACCACGCCACCGATAACGAAGTCGAACAGCATTATGGGAAGGCGGCTTGCGGTCTCGTAGGCGATGCCCTCGATGCCCGTGCCGTATGCTGCGGCGCACAGCACGTCGCGAACAAGCCCCAGCAGCTTTGCGCATACTGTGGCTATTGCCATTATTATGACCGTTACGGTAACGCCGCGAACGGAGCTTTCCCTGTTATTCATGCTTACCTTCCTTTATGGGTGTGCCCAGCACCGTCAGATCGAAATCGGGCAGATAATCCTTGTTTGCGGAGCTGCGCTCCTGAACCCAGCCCGAGTATCCAAGCTCCTCTGCCACGCGGCAAACGTAGCCGTATTCGAAGCTTGTAAGCCTTCTTTGGAGCTTTTTCGGAAGCTTATCGGGGAACATGGGCGTAAATTGGCTCATAAGGCTGATCCGTATTTTTGATACGTCTATCTCTTTTTTTACTGCGCGGAGTATCTCTGCGCTGTCCTCCCTGCACGAGGGAAGCACCAGATGCCGCAGTATTACGCCGCGGCGCATTATGCCCCTTTCGTCAAAAACGCACTCGCCAAGAGCATCAACAGCCGCGGAAAGGGAAGCCATTGCGTTTTCAAAATAATCCTCGGCGCCTGAAAGCTCGGAGGACAAGTCGGAGCTGAAATATTTTATATCGGGCATATAAACGTCGATGTGGCGACAAAGCTCGGGTATCCTGTCGGGACATTCGTAGCCGCCCGTGTTCCACACCACGGGTATCTTCGGACGGGCGATATCCAAGGCGGCAAACACCGACGGAGCAAAATGAGTGGCGGTAACAAGGTCAAGGCACTCGGCACCCGCCTCCTCCAGCCTGCAAAAAATATCCGCAAGCTCGGAAACGGTAACCTCCTCGCCCTTTTTTTCTATGCTTATCTCCCTGTTCTGGCAAAAAACGCAGCCAAGAGAGCAGCCGGAGAAAAACACGGCACCCGCGCCTCTCTCTCCTGCAAGGCAGGGCTCCTCCCATTTATGCAAAGAAGCCGCGGCAACAAGGGTCCTTGCCCCGCCGCCGCAGCGTCCTGCCCTCTGCGTCCTGTCCGCGCCGCAAAGGCGCGGACACAAACGGCAGCTAAGGTATTCTTTTTGCATTATTCGCCGTATCCGTCGGGGTTCTGCTTCTGCCAACGGGCGCTGTCCTCGCACATGCGCTCGATACCGTACTGTGCCTCCCAGCCAAGGAGCTCCTTGGCCTTTGCGGGATCTGCGTAGCACTCGTCGATATCGCCGGGGCGGCGGTCTACTATCTTATAATTGATCTTGATGCCCGTTGCCTTCTCGTAAGCCGCAACGATGTCAAGAACGGAATAGCCATTGCCGGTTCCGATGTTGAAATGCTCGATGCCCTTTACCTTTGCGGCTCTGTCGAGAGCGCAGAGGTGAGCCTTTGCAAGGTCAACGACGTGGATGTAATCGCGCACGCCCGTACCGTCGTGGGTGTTGTAATCGTTTCCGTAAACGGAAAGGCAGGGCAGCTTGCCGCCTGCAACCTTGGTGATGTAAGGAAGCAGATTGTTGGGAATGCCCTTGGGGTCCTCACCGATGTGTCCGCTGACGTGGGCACCGATGGGGTTGAAGTAACGAAGCACGGAAACGCTCCAATCGGGATATGCAACGGTAATATCGGAAAGGATGCGCTCGATCATGAGCTTTGTTTCGCCATAGGGGTTGGTGGTGCGAAGGGGGAAATCCTCGCGGATCGGCACGCTGTCGGGCTTGCCGTAAACGGTGGCGGAGGAGCTGAATACTATGCGCTTAACTCCTGCCTCCTCCATTGCGTGGCAAAGATTGAGAGTGCCGGTTATATTGTTGTGGTAATAGAGCATGGGCTTTGCAACGGACTCGCCCACCGCCTTAAGACCTGCAAAGTGGATAACGGAATCTATCTGGGGGAACTCGCGGAAAACTGCGCGAACGCCCTCGAGATCAAGAAGGTCCACCTTGCGGAATGCGGGACGCTTGCCCGTGATCTTCTCGATGCGGTCAAGCACGCACTCCTTGGAATTGCAGAGATTGTCAAGAATAACGACCTCTCTGCCGTCTTCGATAAGTTCAACGACCGTGTGGCTTCCGATAAAACCGGTGCCGCCCGTAACAAGTACTGCCATAGCTGTATTCTCCTTTAAGTATAATAATCAAATCAAACGAGAGCGTCGGGATATACGCCCATCCTGTGCATTGCGGCGATCTTTTCCTTTACAAAGGGCTTATCCTCCGCATAAGTAACACCGAACCAATTATCGTAGGTGGGAAGCACCGCCAGATCCGCAAAGCCGCTTGTTATAGCGGAGGTCGCCGCGGTGGGAAGATAGTACTCGCCCTTCTCAAGATCGGTATCGGGAGACTTCAAAAATGCATCAAACTCACCCTCAAGGCGCTCGAGAAGTGCCGAGGTAAAGCCGTAGAAATTCATGGAAACGAGAGTGTCGCCGGGGATGACCGCGGTGGTGCCGTCATCATACTCGGAAAGAGCGTCCTTACCGTAGCGAGTAAGCTTTTTGTTTTCCGTAACGGCTGTAAGCATACCGTTTTCTACGGTGCAAACTCCGCGGGAAACGCTTCCCTTATCGGACAACGTGTTGGAAAGCACGTAGCCCGCCATGCAGAAATGCTCTTTTCCGTCTGCGGGGTGAGCCTCAAGATAGTCCTTTACGAGCTTGAACGCGGAGCGACCGTAGAAATCGTCGGCATTAATGACCGCAAAGGGACCCTCAACGGCACCCTTAACGCAAAGCAGAGCATGACCCGTGCCCCAAGGCTTTTTGCGGTTTTCGGGCATATCAATAGTGAGATAGCTGTCCTGCTTCTGGAATACGTACTCCACTGCGATCTTCTTTTCAGCGCGCTTTCCGACAGTCTCGCGGAAAAGCTCGTAGTTTTCTTCCTTAATAACGAAAACCACCTTGTCGTAGCCGCAAACTGCGGCGTCGTGAATGGAATAGTCGATGATGAATTCGCCGTGTGCGCCCACGGGGTCCAGCTGCTTGAGTCCGCCGTATCTCGATCCCATGCCCGCGGCAAGTATAACGAGTGTCATGTTTTTCTCCTAACGCAAAGAAAGCAGAGGCATGTATATCCCTCTGCTTCCTCCTTTTTTAGTCAGCGTATACGCTGACGCACTTTCTGTTCTTATCCTTGTGCTCGAACTTTACCTTTCCGTCGATAAGAGCGAAAAGGGTGTCGTCGGTACCGATACCAACATTGTTGCCGGGATGGATCTTGGTGCCGCGCTGGCGCACGATGATGCAACCTGCGGTAACAGCCTGACCGTCGGCTCTCTTAACGCCAAGACGCTTGGACTCACTGTCGCGGCCGTTCTTGGTAGAACCAACTCCCTTTTTATGAGCAAAGAATTGCAAACTGATTCTGATCATTGTTTTTTCCTCCGTAATTATTTTTGCCGTTATACGGGTCGGTCTTCTTCCTCAACGTCGAGGTAATCGTAATAATCCTCAAGCATATCGTTAAGCTGAAGGAAATATCCTGTCAAGACCGCCTGCACGGCGAAGCGCTTTTTTTCGTCGCCCTCGTATTCGGGGAGGGCACCTTTTGCAAGAACCTTGATATTTGTCGTTTCCTCGTCGATAGTATACTCAACGTCGGAGCCGATCGCAACCTCAATGGTGTTGATCACAAGCATGGTCATTGCCGAGATAGCGGAACAGATAATGTCCGTGCCCGCCTCGGAAAAGCCTGCGTGACCGATCTCCTCAAAGCCGTAATAAACTCCGTCAGATTTGAGAAATCTTATCTTAGTCATCTTAAAGAACGATGCTGTTTATCTGGATCTTGGTGTAAGGCTGTCTGTGACCCTGCTTTTTCTTCTCGTTCTTCTTGGGCTTGTACTTGAAAACAACGATCTTCTTAGCGCGACCGTTCTTAACTACGTTAGCCTCGATCTTAGCGCCTTCGATGTACGGAGCACCAAAGGTGGTGTTCTCACCGCGGGATACTGCGAGGACGTTCTCGAAGGTTACCTTCTCGCCTTCCTCAACACCCAGCTTCTCAACGAAGATGATATCACCCTCGCTTACCTTGTACTGCTTTCCGCCTGTTTCAAAAACTGCAAACATGAAAAGCTTCCTCTCTTTCAATATAAGACTCGCTGCACTCAGGGGGCTTTCGCACTTGACCCTATTGCAAGCGGCGTATTATTATATCATTCTGTCAAGTGAAATGTCAATAGGGTTTTTGCTTATTTTTCTCTTTTTTCGGAATTATTTTCCGATTTTTCTCTCCTCTGCGGCAAAAGCGGCAGATATGGTGTTTGCAAGGAGCATGGTTATGGTCATGGGGCCCACGCCGCCGGGCACGGGGGTCATATAGCTTGCCTTATCTCCGATATCGGCAAAGTCCGCATCCCCGCAAAGCTTGCCGTTTTCATCCCTGTTCATGCCAACGTCAATAATAACGGCGCCATCCTTTACCATATCTGCGGTAACGAACTTTGCCTTACCCACCGCAAGCACCAGAATATCCGCGTTTCTCGTATATTCCGCAAGGTTCTTCGTGCGGCTGTGGCAAACCGTTACCGTTGCGTTTTCGGCAAGCAGTAAAAGAGCCATGGGCTTGCCCACGATATTGCTTCTGCCCACTACAACGGCGTTCTTGCCGCAAACGTCTATTCCCTCGTGGCGGAGAAGCTCCATAACGCCCGCAGGGGTGCAGGGCAGGAAGGTGGCCTCGTCCAGATTAAAAAGCAGACCCGCGTTTTGGGGATGGAAGCAATCCACGTCCTTACTTGGAGATATTGCCTTTATCACGGCGCGCTCGGAAATATGCCGCGGCAAAGGCAGCTGCACGAGAATACCGTCAACGGAAGCGTCCCCGTTCAGTTCTGCGATCTTTGAAAGAAGAGTGCTTTCAGCCGTTTCCTCGGGCATTTCTATTACGTCCGAGAGCATACCCGCAGCCTCGCAGGCTATTTTTTTGTTTCTTACGTATACCGCGCTTGCGGGATCGTTACCTACCTTTATGACCGTGAGCTTGGGTGTTCTGCCGTATTTACTTACGAATTCCGCTACCCTTTTGGCAGTTCCCTCTCTGTGCTCTGCGGCTATTGCCTTTCCGTCAATTATCTTCATCGTTCTGTTCCTCGCTTTTTTCTTCGCTTTTACCCTTGATTATCTTCTTCTTTTTGCCGACGTTTTTAAGCGCCTCAAGTCTTTCCTTTCTTATCTCTGCTCTTTTTGCGTTCTCCTTCAGCTCCTTTTCAAAGCGCTCCTCACAGCCTGAGGGTGCGTCAAGAGAAAGCGCGGGAACGCGGGATGCAAGCTTTGATCCCACTATCATCAATATTCCGCTTGCGGCAAACAGCAAAAAACCAAGCAGCTGAGAGACTCTTATACCGGTGCTTCCTATATAGAGGCTATCAGTGCGCAGTCCTTCTATGAACATTCTGCCGAATCCGTACCAGCAAAAATATCCGAGAACGATATGTCCGTTGAACTTTTTCTTTTTATAGAGAGCAGTAAGCAGGATAACTCCCGCAATATTCCAAAGAGACTCGTAAAGGAAGGTGGGGTGGTAATACTCCATTTCACCGTATCCGCCGTAGCGTATTCCCATACGGCAGAAAATATCCGTAACTCCGCCGTGAGCCTCTGCATTGGTAAAGTTACCCCATCTGCCGATGGCCTGACCGAGCAGCACGCCGGGAGCGGTTGCATCAAGGAGCTTTGCAATATTCACGTGCTTTATTTTGCCGTACAGAGCAATGGTGACAGCACCTACGATAATGGCTCCGTAAATGGCAAGACCGCCCTCCCAGATGGCAATTACGTTATAAAGCGTTCCCCAAAGCTTCTCAAAGAACGTGCCCTCCTTCACGGCAAAGCCACCGTGGAAGATAACGAAGTAAAGCCTTGCGCCGATTATGGAGAGTATAACGGTGATAAAGGTCAGATCAAAATACGTGTCTCCGTCCACCTTCTCGTGCTTTGCTCGCATATTGCCGAGGGAAAATGCGCAAATGATTGCAAAGGTGATAATAACGCCGTACCACATTACGTCTCTGCCGAATACGGTGAACGCCACGGGATCGAGCATAAACTCCTTGATTCCAAGTCCGGGAAAAGATATTCCGTTCATTATTCTTCCTCCTCATTTTCGGATGAGGGCGCGCCCTCTCCGTTTTTATTCACTACCGCCATTGCGGCAAATCTTTCGTCAAACAGCTCGCAGAGCAAAAATTCCAGCTCTTCAACGCCGATACTGCGCAGCACCTCGCCGTAATCGAATACGTCGCACCCCGTAAGCGCACAATCGGCAACAAGCTCGCATATTTCCTCGGTGGAGTTAAATGAGCGCACCATATCCGATATCATCGCCTTTTTTATTCGGGAAAACGCCGCCCTGTCTATGCCGCTATGCTTCATTTCCCTTACGGATTCCATGATATGTCCGTATACCGTTTCGGGATCCTCCGAGGTTCCGTTCACGTAAGCGAAGCCAACGCTTCTGCAGGAAAGATAGGATGCGGATATTCTGTCGGCAAGACCCGTTTCAAGCATCTTACCGTAAAAGGTTGAAGTCTGACCGAACAGCAGATCACAGAGCATATCCGCCGCAAGAGCGCGCCGCATTGCCGTCCTGCCCTTTTTTTCGATCCCGTCGTCCTTAAAGCCAACGCAGAAGATCGGCTTTGAGACCGCGGCACTCTCCTCTCCCCGCTTTTCCCTGACGGAACGGGGCTCCGCCTTCTCTCCGCGAGTAAATTCCTTGTGCTGAAGGCGGGGTAGCTTTTTGTTGCAAAGGGTCAGCACCTCGTTGCAGTCAAAATCTCCCGATACCGTCAGCACCATATTGAAGGGAGCATAGAAGGTATTATAACAGCTGTACAGCATATCCCTGTTTATCTGCATCACCGATTCCTCGCTTCCCGCGATCTCTCTGCAAACGGGATGGTCGGTATAAAGCAAGCGGGTAAGCAGATGGAAGCAACGGTTATAGGGACTGTCCAGCCCCATTTTTATTTCCTCCGCAATTATTCCCTGCTCCTTTTTCACGGACTCCTCCGTAAAATAAGGCGAGAAAACGAAGTCAAGCAAAAGTCCGAGGCATTCTCTGTGCCCCTCCGTGGAGGAGAAGAGATACGCGGTACGGTCAAAGGAGGTATACGCGTTGCAGAACGCACCCATCTCCGCAAACTTTTCAAAGGTGTCGCTTCCGTCCTGATTGTCAAAGAGCTTATGCTCCAGAAAATGAGCGATTCCCTCGGGCATCTCCGCCATCGACTTGCCCTTTGGAGCAAAGCGGTTATCAAAGGAGCCGTACTTTACTGTGATCATTGCGTAGGAGGTTGCAAGCTCCTTTGGCATTACGTATATATCGAGACCGCTTGAGTGCTTCATATAGTAATAGGTCTCGTCCAGATATTCGTCGTATTTTTTCACAAACGCGCTCACAGCAGCTTTTCAGCCTCCTCTCTGTCGGGGCACAGGAAATACACCGTGTCAAGCTCCACGGTCCTTGCGGCACGGCAAACGTCTTCCCGCTGCGCGGCAGCAATGCGCCGCCAAAGCTCCTCGGGCGTGTCGTCCACTCCGCAAAGCATACGGGCAAGCATAAACGTAGTTATATATCTTGGGGAATCAAAGCCCGTGCGGATAGCGCTGATAAGAGATTTTTTTGCTATCTCCAGCTCTCCCTCGTCAAAATCTCCGTTTTTGACGCATTCAAGCATCTCGTTTATCGCGTTCAGGGTCTTTTTAATATTCTTACCGTCGATACCCGCGCTAACAGTAACGGCACCGAGCACCGAGCGATAGGAGCTCTGGCAATAGTAGCACAGATTCAGCTCCTCTCTTACGTGCATAAAGAGCTTAGATACGGGAGAAACACCGAAAATTTCGTTTGCTATAAGCATATGAGCGTAATCGGGAGCGTCCGAAAGACAGGTTGACGTGCGATAGCCAATGGCAAGCTTGCCCTGCTTCACGTCCATTTGCTCAAGCACGTAGCGGGGCTCGGGTCTTGCGTGGGTGCCAAAGCGATGGGCAAGGATCGGCTCGGAGGCCTCTCTCTCCACCCCGTCGAACACCGTGGTCGCGTAATATTCCGCCTCCTGCACCTCAAGTGAGCCAACGGTATAAACGTGAATGGGGCAGGTCTTTACAAGCTCGCGGTAGAAAAGATACGCACCGACGGGGGTGATCTCTTCAAGATCCTCCGCATATCCCAGCTTGGATATGGCGCCGCACCCCTCTCCGAACATCTCTTCGCTTAATCTTCTTTGTGCATAGGCGCCCTTGTTGTTTATTTTTGCTTCTATCTCGTCCTTCAGGCGTTGCTTCTCGCTTTTCGTATACTCGGGGGAAAAGCCGCCGCCGTCAACGAGCGGGAAAAAGCATATGCGGCGCAAAAGATCGAAAACGCCGCCCGTTATATCGGTGCCGTCGGCGGAAAACCGACCCGCAAGGGAGACGGCGCTTACGGTAAGCACCAGCACGTCTCCGTATGATGAGGTATCAATGCTTATTTCCGCGCCGTACAGCTCGTCCGTCCGTGCGCTTAATTTTTCAAAGGTAGGATAGCCTTCGCATCCGCGCAGAAGAAGCCCGCGCAAAAGCGACACGCGTGTGACCGTTTCCCTCTTGAAGGGCATAACGAAATTAACGGAAACGCTGTCCGTTTTGAATTTATCCGTTTTCAGAGCGTGGAGGGTTATTCCTCCCCCAAGCTCTCTCGTTTCCGCCTTCATAACATCCACCTTCCAAATAAAAACAATTTTCCTTTTACAGTATAGCACACCGTTCTCCGCTTGTCAATTTACAATAAAGCATAATGAGCACCCGTTTAATATTGCAAAAATATCTTTTTTGCGTTATACTTACCTTGAGGTGATGATATGCCGTACGGTTTTTCTCTTAACACGCTGCCCGTCTGGACGGCGGCTTCCTTTATGCGCTTCGCAAAGCACGACAGACCCACCACGCGCACCTGCAAGCAGGACGTTCTTATTCTCGTTTTTGACGGAGTGTTCCGTGCAACGGTAAACGGCGATGCGATCGAGCTTAAGGCGGGAGATTATTATCTTACGCCAAACGGCTCACGGGAGGCGGGCAACCTCCCCTGTGACTGTCCGTACTATTATTATTTTCACTTTAAGCCGAACGTTTATAAAAGCTCAAATATACTGCCCCAGCGGGGAAGATTCGATACGGGCGAGCTTTTGCCCATGCTTGAGGAGCTTGACCGTCTTATACGCGCACGCGGATCCAAGGTTGCAAAGGCGGCGTTGATATACGGGGTGCTTGCGGCGTTAAAAAAGCAAAACCCCGCCTCGGAGCGCAAGGTATCACAAGCGGTTGAGCGGGCTCTGAAAAGCGATCTCAAAAAGCAATACACCGTTAAGGAGCTTGCAAAGCTCTGCGGATATTCCCCCAATTATTTTATACAGGCGTTCAAAAGGGAAACGGGAAAAACGCCCCACGCTTACGTAGCGGAGATGCGAATCTCCGCCGCAAAGGAGATGATGCTCTCAGGTATGCCCCTTGAGGAAGTTGCATCGGAATGCGGATTTCCCGAGTACACCAATTTTTACCGCGCCTTCAAAAGTCTGGTGGGAGTATCTCCCCGCCTATGGAAGCAGAAGCACTGAAAAGATTGCGTTAATATCCGAAAAGCTTGCAAAAACATCTCTTTATCAGTCCGCGTCTTGTGTGCCACTTTCTTTTGTGATAGCTTAATTGTATCCTATCAAGCGGAGTTAAATATGAAAAGAAAAGTCTTTATTATGATCATATCCATGCTTTTGGCTACCTGTGCCGCCGTTGGATCTCTTACCGCAACGGCAAGCGGCGCGGAAACGGGCGCGGCAAAATACTTTTACGTTGACCCCATAAAGGGCTCCGACGCCGGAAACGACGGAACCGTGTCCCGTCCGTTAAAGACCCTTGCAAAGGCGTACGCCTTTGCAGAGGCAAGCGGATGCACCGATGCCGTAATCGTTATTATGGGCAGATATACTCAATCCACCGCGTTTAGTGCACCGAAGCACGGCTTTTCCGTAACCGTCACGTCAAACGACGGCAAGACCGATTACGGCAAAGCGGGCGCAAAGCTCGTTTTCGGCTCCAATCTCCGCTACTATCTTGGCGGAAGCACCACGTTTGAGCATATTACCGTTGAATACGGCGGTACGCTGAACTTCGTTTGCGAGCACAATCCCGTTACCTTCGGTGACGGCTTTGCAACCAAATGCCTTACCTCCGCCGCAAGCGGCGTTTACGTGGTGGGCGGTTTTCAGTCACCGACGGATCAGGTGCCCACGGGTCTTGACACTCACATCACAATAAAAAGCGGTGACTTCAAGGTTATAGTCGGCGGCTCACGGGACAAGGCAGACGGCTCCTCAGGCTCCAAATACAAGATAAACACCTTCACGGGAACTCATTATATTGAGATAAGCGGAGGCACGGTACAAACTCTGCTCGGCGCCTCTGCTGTTTCCCAGTACAGCCACTCCGCCGTTATAACAGTAAACGGCGGCAAAATAACGGAGCTTAACGTTGCGGGCGACAAATCAAGGCGCCTTAACGGCAACGGCACCGTATATCTTAACGGCGGCACCGTCGGCACTCTGAACGTAAACAATATAATCGGAATCGGCACGGTGCATCTCGGCGCCGCAAAGGTTGGCAAGATAGACGTATGGTGCTATAACGACGAAGTGACCAAGCTGGAAGCAACGGCAAACAAACCGAAAATACTCAACTACAACGCAAATTACCATCCCCGCACGGAGCTTGAAGGGTACTTCGGTCTTTTTGACGCGGTAAACAATACTGCGGCCGTATACGCAAGTCAAAACGGAAACGGCACGGGTTACACCAAGGAAGACCCCACCACCATCGAAAAAGCCGTGGCGAAGGCGGCACCCGAGGGCAGCACCGTGGTTATTACCGAGAACGTAAGCATTAAGGATCTTTCCGTTCCCAAGCATACGCTCCCCCTTAAGATAACCTCCGAATCAAACGCAACCCTCACCGTAAGCGGAATCTTTTCCACGGGAGGCGACACGGAGCTTTCCCACATAACTCTGAACGCTAAAAGCATAATAGCGGAAGATGGCAGATTCGTTGCCGCAAAGAGTCTTAAGGTCATTGGAAGACCCGACATAAAGGGCAACGCCTCCCTGTACGCAGGGGAATACGGCACCGTAGACGGGGGAAGCCTCGTTATGGACGGAGCATCAGCCGAAATAATAAACTGCAACGGAATATCAAGCCTTGAGCTTATTTCCGGAAGCATCGGCACCGTTACCGCAAGGGGCGAGGAGTTTTCCCTGACCGTAAGCGGCGGCAGGATAGACAAGCTCGTTTTTGCAGGAATAAGCAAAAATATCACCTATATCTACCGCGGAGGAGAGATAGGTGAATACGCAAAAGAAGGCAATAACGCAAAAGGAACTCTGAACGCAACGGAGGGCTTTGATATATCCTCTCTCGGCACTGCCGCAGAGCTTTTTGACGTGAACGGCGAAAAGGTATACTACCTGCGCGACGGTGGAACGGGAAACGGCTTAAGCGAGGCAAGCGCGGGCGGCTCACTGCTTGCGGCAGCAAAGGAGCTTAAGAACGGCGGAACGGTAGTTATATGCGGCAAATACACCTTAAAAAACAGCTTTACCGCCCCAAAGCACACGGGCAAGATAACCTTTACTTCCGTTTATAACGGCGTTGACTACGCAGAAAAATACGGTGCGGAGCTATTATTCCTTTCAAACTATTTCTGCGGCGGCGATACGGAATTCAAGGATATGACCCTTGCAAGCGAGGGCCGCTATTTAAGCATCTTCGGCAATTACTGCGATCTTACCATGGGCGACGGACTTAACTGCGTAAGCAGAGGCGAGGGCAACAAGCTCTCCATTATGGGCGGAAGCAACGCAGTTGCCACCAAAAAGACCTCACACCTTACAATCAACAGCGGTCATTGGCAAAGAGTGCGCGGCGGAACTGCCGCAGACGGCAGCACGGATTACGACGTAAATATAACCGTAAACGGCGGCACGTTTACCGAAAGACTTACTCTCGGCTCATCGGGTAGCCACGGCGGAAAAATCACCGCGGTAATAAACGGCGGCACGTTCTATCAGGGTGTTTTCGCCTCCACTCTCACGAAAGACAGCCAAAGCTTCAATTCCCATACGACCCTTGAGATAAACGGCGGAACCTTTTACGCCCGCATATCCCCCGCATTCTCCCCCGTAGGCACTTACAGCGGAAGCTACACCGTTAAGATAAACGGAGGCGAATTTGCCCATCTCGTTGCCCTTGAGGGTACGGAGGAGCTTAAGGGAAGGATCACCTCCCTGCTTGAAAGCACCGTAGATCTTAAGGAAAAGGAAACGGGAACCCACACATTCACAAACCCCGTACGCATTGACGGCGCAGACCCGTGGCTCTTTTACCACGACGGCTTTTATTACTACACCTCCACCATATCGGGAGGCACGCTGAAGCTGACGAAGGTGGCAAATATCGGTGACCTTATATACTCCACGGGCTACACCATCTACGAGCCCGAGGCGGGCAAACCCTGGTCCGATTCCACGTGGTCGCCCGAGATACATTATTACACGGACGAAGAGATCGGAGAGGGCAACGGCGGCTGGTATTGCTACATAGGTGCCGACGGCAAGGCCGACGCGGTTGACGGAGTGCACCACAGAATGTACGTGCTTAAGTGCCTTGACGGTGACGAGCTTACGGGCAGATGGGGCGATCCCGTTACGGGAGAGGTGAACGTACCCCGACTTGTGGTGGCGCCGGATATGCCCGAATTTGAAAAGCATTGGTCCGCGGGAGCAAGCGACATCAAGATAAACGGCAAGCTTTACATGATGTACGTTTCCAGCCGCGACGAGGGCACCCCAAACACCCACCAGACCATCAACATCGTTGAGATGACGAACCCCTGGACCATATCGGGGCAGTCCTCCGTTATCTGCGTTCCCGAATACGATTGGGAAATGGAGGGATACCATCAGAACCCCGTTACCGGTCAGTGGTCACCAAAGGTCGTTGAAGGCTCTACAGCCGTTTACGGCGACGACGGCTCCATATTCATAGTTTACACGGGAAGCAATTACACCAACGCAGGCTACAAGCTGGGTCAGATGAAGTATCTCGGCGGTGATCCTCTTGATAAAAACAGCTGGGAAAAGAAGCCGACCTCCATCTTTTCCAAGACCGATAAGGTAAACGGCCCCGGCCACGCCTGCTACGTTACCGACACGAGCGGCACGAAATGGATATGCTACGTTGCTTATCTCGGCAAGACCGCGGGCGGTACCCGCTACGCAATGGTAGAACCCTATACGGCAGATAAAAACGGCGTTGTTATAGGAGAGGGTACCACCCATCCCGCAGACCCCGATAAGATCTATACCGCAGAGGTCAACCCCCTGCCCCTTTGGGAAAAGACGAGCGGCTTTACCACGGTTAATACCTCAGTAACCGACAATCCCGTTACCGAACCCGTTACCGAACCTATTACCGAGCCTGTTACCGAGCCTGTTACCGAGCCTGTTACGGACCCCGTTTCTGAATCTCCTACCGATGCGGTGACGGAGGCTCCGCAACAAAACGAACCCAAAAACAATCCCCACGCGCTTCCCTACGTTGCCGCAGCCATAGCGGTGATCGCGGCAACGGTAATCGCTGTGATCCTCAAGAAGAAAAAATAAAGACAAAGACCGTTGCGGCGAGCCGCAACGGTCTTTGTCTTTATTTCAAGTCTTATTTACTTGTGGTTTCGGCGATTGCGTACTTTTCGGAATACAGCTTGTAGTACTTCTGATACTCCGCGCCGCCCTTTCTCACGCTGTGCAGATAGCTGTGCAGATCAAGAGACTCGTGACGCGCCATCTCAACCAGACAAACGCCCACGTTGGAGCAATGGTCGGAAACGCGCTCGAAGTTGGTAAGCAGATCCGAGAGGATAAAGCCAAGCTCGATGCTGCACTGGCTCTTGCTGAGTCGGATGGTATGATGAAGCTTGATGGTGCTCTTAAGATCATCCACCACCTGCTCAAGGGACTCGATTCTTCCCGCTTTCTCAATATCCTCTTCCGCAAGGGCTTCTCTGGTCATAACGCAGATCTCGTCCACTGCGGCGCGCAGTATCTTAAGCTCTGCGTTGGCGTCATCGGAGAATGCGATGCCCTTATCCATTATCTCCTCCGCGGACTCAACGATGTTTACGGAGTGGTCGGAGATACGCTCAAGGTCACCGATCATATGAAGAAGCTTGGTTACCTGTGCGCTCTCGCTCTCTGACATATCCTTTGCCGCAAGCTTAACGAGATAGGAGCCGAGAGAGTCCTCGTATATATCAACCTTTTCCTCCTCAGCGCGAATCGCATCCGCTATCTTCGTATCAAAGCTGTCAAGCAGCGAAGAGGACTTTAAGAGAGATCCTATGGCAATAGTTGCCATTTGATTCATAACGGTCTGGCATCTTTCGATGGCAACGGAGGGAGTATCGAGAAGACGGTCGTCAAGCATATCCGTAAACTCGTCGCCCTTCTTGTCCGTGCCCTTGACGGAGGCGGTGGCAAGCTTCTCCAGAAGCTTCGTGAACGGGAAGATGAATATAACGGAGAAGATCTTGAATACCGTATGAACAAGAGCAATGCCCCACATATCTATCATGGTTCCGTTTGCCACGGAGAAAATATCGATGATTCCCGCAGACCTGAGTATCCAGCCCACGAGATAGTAAAGACCCATCCAGAGAGTAACGCCGATTATGTTGAAATAAAGATGAGCGAACGCGGCACGCTTACCGTTCTTGTTTGCGCTGACGGAAGAGATAAGCGCGGTAACGCAAGTACCGATGTTCTGACCCATAACAATTGGCATTGCCGCGCCGTAGGATATTGCACCGGTGCTTGAGAGCGCCTGCAAAATACCGACGGAAGCGGAGGAGGACTGAACGATCGCCGTAAGTATAGTTCCCGCAAGAATACCGAGAATAGGATTGGTAAAGAGAGTAAGAATGTTGCAGAACGCCTCGTTCTCCTTAAGGCCGGATACGGCGCCTGACATGGTTTCCATACCTACCATAAGCACCGCAAAGCCCATAAGAATAACTCCTACGTCCTTGGGGCGGCTCTTTTTTGCAAACATTATAAGGCAGATGCCGATGAGCGCAAGGATGGGCATCCAGGCATCGGGCTTCAGCCATTCAAGCCAGGCAGTCGCCTGCGCGGCGCCGCCGCCGATACCGTTCATAGCCGTAAGCCACGCGGTAACCGCAGTACCAACGTTTGCACCCATAATAACGCCGATAGCCTGGGAAAGGGTCATGGTTCCCGAGTTAACGAAGCCGACCACCATAACCGTGGTGGCGGAAGAAGACTGTATTATTGCCGTAACGCCGAGACCCAAAAGAAATCCCTTGAACCTGTTTGAAGTCAAATTGCCGAGAATGGTCTTAAGCTTGCGCCCCGCGCTCTTTTTCAGCGCGTTGCCCATAACGTCCATTCCGTAGAGGAAAAGAGCAAGTCCGCAAAGCAGCGATAAGATTTCAAAAATTCCCATAACGTTCCTTTCTGTTTTACGTGTTTACGTCTTTGACACGTCTGTTTCATAATTCTCCCATTGTACTTGTTAATTATATCACAATAAAAACCAGGATTGCAATAGTTTACCCCAAAACCGAATACGGCAAATTACACAAATCTTAAGGCAGCAAAGGAAGAAACACGCAACACTGCGAAAGAAAAACCGTCTGACCGGATGTCGATTCACAGCCGAGCGGTTCGATTCCTCCATTTAAAAAAAGCCAAAAAGAGAGGGCGCGCGATGCGCACCCTCTCTTTTGGCACCCGCAACGGGAATCGAACCCATAACTAACCCTTAGGAGGGGTTTGTTATATCCATTTAACTATGCAGGCGTATTCACTTATGCCATTGCATTTTACCACACATTTTTATTTTTTGCAATAGAATACCGAAAAAAACAGCTGAAAGCAAAATAAATGATCGGCGGAAACAAATTTTGACTTGACACGGGGAACTTAAAATAGTATACTATATTATGTATATAAAATCGGGGCAAATGTATCTTTTTTCGGTATTTATATACTGCTGTTTGCGGCGTGCACCGCAAACGCAACGGTATTTGATAATTAAACAACAAAGAAAAGGAGGTGCTGAAAATGGTTTGGCTTTATTTTGGCATTGGCGCCGCAATTTCTGCAGTGATCTTCTTTATCATCGGCAGACTCGCCGGCATTGCCCATCGCAAAAAGGTTGCAGAGGCTGAGATCGGCTCCGCTGAAGAGCAGGCTAAAAGGATCCTTGAGGATAGCCTGAAGACCGCAGAGACCAAAAAGAAGGAAGCACTGCTTGCCGCAAAGGAAGAGATCATCAAGCTTAAGACAGACGCCGACGACGAGCTGAAGGAGCGCCGCAAGGAGGTCTCCAAGCTTGAGCGCCGAGCAATGGCTAAGGAAGAAGCGCTTGACGCTAAGACCGAGGCTCTGGAAAAGAAGGAAGAGCTTATCCAGAAGAAGGCGAAAGAGGCAGACGAGCTTAATGAGAAGATCAAGGAGACCTTAAGCTCCCAGATAGCTATGCTTGAAAAGATAGCAGGCTACTCCGCAGAGCAGGCAAAGGCTGAGCTGCTTGCCCGTATGGAATCCGAGACCAAGCACGAGATGGCAGTCCGTCTTACTGCTATGGAAGCGGAATTCAAGGAAAGAGCAGACAGCAAGGCAAAGGATCTTATCGCCCTTGCAGTACAGCGTTGCGCCGCAGACCACATCAGCGAAATAGCCATTTCTGTAGTTAACCTTCCCAATGAGGAAATGAAGGGAAGAATTATCGGCAGAGAGGGCCGCAACATACGCACTATTGAAACGATGACGGGCGTTGATCTTATTATCGACGACACACCCGAGGTCATCACCCTTTCCGGCTTTGATCCCGTACGCAGAGAGATCGCAAGGATCGCTCTTGAGCGCCTGATCGCAGACGGAAGAATCCACCCCGCACGCATAGAGGAAATGGTTGAGAGAGCTCAGCGCGAAGTTGACGCTTCTATCAAACAGGCAGGCGAAAAGGCCACCTTTGAAACCGGCGTGCACGGCCTTAACCCCGAGCTTATCAAGCTTCTTGGCCGTATGAAG
Source organism: Oscillospiraceae bacterium (assembly GCA_015064505.1). Taxonomy (GTDB): domain Bacteria; phylum Bacillota; class Clostridia; order Oscillospirales; family CAG-272; genus RUG12395. Next base: position 25,677 of record SVSB01000019.1, on the reverse strand, counting down.
TACCGTACAAGCTACGGACAGAATGTTTTAAGACATTCGATCGAAGTTTCTCTCCTTTCCGGCATCCTTGCAGATGAGCTTGGCGCCGACAGCACGCTTGCAAAGCGCGCGGGTCTGCTCCACGATATCGGTAAGTCAATGACCGCAGAGGTAGAGGGTACCCACGTGCAGATCGGTATCGACATTGCACGCAAGTACAAGGAGAGCAAGGAAGTTATCCACGCTATCGAGGCTCACCACGGTGACGTAGAGGCCACTTCCATGATAGCTCTTATCGTTCAGGCGGCAGACGCAATTTCCGCCGCAAGACCCGGCGCAAGACGCGAGGATCTTGAAAACTACATCAAACGACTCCAGAAGCTTGAGGAGATCGCCAACAGCTTTGCGGGAGTTGAAAAGACCTTTGCCATTCAGGCAGGACGCGAGATCAGAGTCCTTGTTAAGCCCGAGCAGATCAGCGACGACGATATGACACTTATCGCAAGGGATATCGCACGCAAGATCGAAAACGAGCTTGAGTATCCCGGACAGATCAAGGTCCACGTTATCAGGGAAAGCAGAGCATGTGACTTTGCTAAATAACCCACCCGGCGCATCGTGAGATGCTTTATATATATTTACATAAAGCTATTCTGGTAGTTATAGCGGTACAGTCCGCGTTTGTAAATATAGATTTGGGGCTGTAAAAACTCTTTTACAGCCCCTTTAATTTTTGTTTTATCGGATAATATATTGGATTGGATGATATTATGAGAATTCTTGCACTCGGCGACGTTTTCGGAGAAGAAGCAACCAAATACCTTTCCGCAAGACTGCCCTCCGTTATTTCCGCAAAAAGCATCGATTTTACTGTAGCTAACTGCGAAAACGGCTCAGGCGCTCTTGGCGTTGAGCCCAATATCGCAAAGGAGCTGCTTGCCTGCGGCTGTGACGTGCTGACGGGAGGTAATCACACCCTCGGCAAGCCCGCCTTTCTTCCCTATCTTGAAAGCAGCGAAAGCGCTCTCCGCCCCGCAAACTATCCCCCATCCGTTCCCGGAAGCGGATATACCCTGAAGAAAGCCTCCGACGGTACCCGCGTGCTCACCGTGAACCTGCGCGGCAACGGCGATATGACACCAACCCTCGCCTGTCCCTTTGAGACCCTTGAAAAGATACTTGAGCGCGAGAAGGGTAACTACGACGTAAGCGTCGTTGATATGCACGCGGAATATACAAGCGAAAAGCTTTCCGTGCTTTACGCCTTTGAGGGCAGGGTGAACGTTATATTCGGAACTCACACTCACGTTCCCACCGCAGACGGAAGGATAACGGAAAACGGCACGGGCTATATTACGGATCTTGGAATGTGCGGCCCCGTAAACAGTATTCTTGGAGTTGACAAGGACGCCGTGCTCCGCAATATGCGTGATAAGCTCCCTTCCCGCTTCGTTACCGCAGAGGGGCCCGTAAAGGCAATGGGGGCGATATTTGATATCGACGTCCAAAGCGGCAAATGCACCAAGGTGACGAGAATAGAGTTTTAGACGTTTTTTCACCATTTTTGCCCTAATATTTTGCAAAATGCTTGAAATAATGCGCAAAATGGTTTATAATTGATACGTAACGGCGAGCAGATTAAAAATTCACTTCGCCGCAGAAAGAGACAGCTATGACAGAAGTGCTGAAGGTATCCGCAACGTCAAATCCAAATCTGGTAGCCGGAGCTATCGCAGGCTCCATCAGGCAAACGGGCGAGGCAGAAATACAGGCTATCGGTGCTTCCGCAGTAAATCAGGCGATCAAAGCGGCGGCCATTGCCTGCAATTTTCTTGAGCCCACGGGCGTTAAGCTTGCTTTCAAGCCCTCGTTTATGGAAATTGAGACCAATGGCGAAATACGCACCGCCATCCGCCTTGTGTCTGTGATCCTTGCAGAATAATATCAACAAAAAACGGTTCGTCCCGCGGGACGAACCGTTTTTTATTACTTATCAAGTACTACTGGCTGCCAGGTGGAAACGTCGGTTAAGGTGGTGTAAGCAAAGGTGTCGTTTTCAAACTTTTCGCCATCATCCTCGTTTGCAAGCTGGGCGTTCACCATAAGAACGTCGCCAAGACCGGGTATAAGACTCTTATCAAGAGAAAACTCAACCACGTAGCCTCTGCCGTCCTTATCGCCCTCCGTGACGGTGTTAACGGCAAAGGGCACGCTATCCTTATCCACGTTTTTATAGCTCTTACCGTCGAAGCTCTGCACTCTGTCAACGCCCTCTGCGTTCACGGTTATCTTCACAAAGGTGCTTGCTCCCTCTCCCGCAAGGAAGATAATATCCTTATCGCCGTCGGTAAGCTCGCGGTCAAGGCGCTCCACAAGCACGGTCACCTTATCGCCGCTATGAGCAAAGCGGTAGGTGCTTTGTGCCTGAGAAACGGAGCCGACAAACAGCGCGTCGGTATTATTGCTCCAGTCAGCGGGGTCGGCGGTAATTGCGGTACTCGTATTCTTGGCGTTTATGCGGTGATTAAGATACATACTGCCGTAAGTAATAAAGGTAATGCTCTGATTATTTACGGTGCGCTTATCCTCAAAGGCGCCGATAACGGAATGATCCGTATCGGGCTCCAGAGTTCCCCACATACAAGCGGAAGAAATTGCAACGAACGGCTTATCCTCTGCGCCAAAGCTCTTGCCCTCTGCATTTCCTATTTTGGTAAGGAAGCTGTTATACGCGTAGGACAGCACCGTTTCACCCGAGGGGAACTGTGCAAGATACGGTCCCGCTCCGCGGAAAAGATTGGTGCTTCTCTCGGAGGGTCCAACCTCCTCGATACCCAGCTCCTTTGCCCATCCATCGTCGGAATAGCCGATAGAGATATAGTACTTGTTATCAAGCTGACGGGATTCGCAGGCGATCATCAGCTTGCCCGAATTCAGCTGAAGCATAACGGGCATCTGGTCGTTGAATATCTTTCTGCCATCAAGCATTCCGATATAAGACTGCATAACGCGCTGTGCGGTATAGGGCGCACCCGTTACCTCGGGGGTCCAGGTCTCACCGTTATCCGTTGAGCGCACTATGGCAGCACCACTTGAGCGGATGGTGTTATTATAACCGTACAGATGCACGTATGGCGCGGTATGGGTAAAGGTGCAGTAAACGGTACCGTTCTTGTCCTGCAGAAGGTGAGGCTCCCAGTTCATACCGACGTAAATGCTTCTCGGCTCGCTCCAGCTCTCGCCCTTGTCCTTTGAGATGCGCAATGCAATACCGCTCTTTGAAAGATCCTTCGTGTAAGTCTTTTCCGTTCTGTAGGAATAGACGACCAACAGATCGCCGTTTGCAAGCTCCACCGCATCGGCGGTTGCGTAAAGGCTTCTGTCACCGCCTTCAAGGCTTTCGGACTCAGCAAGAAATTTGCTCTCGCCCCACTCCACGCCGTCAGCGCTCTTCATATACTTGATGCTCGGGCCCGTCTGCCCGGTGTTGTAAAACAGGATAAAGCTTCCGTCGGAAAGCTTCTTTATACGGGGATAAAACGCAGTATTCGTGCCAAGCTTGGTAGCGCGTATAGACACGGCGTTACGGAAATCAAGCTCCAGCGAAGAGCTGCCCGCCTCGTCCTTATGGCTGTCTGCTACGGCGGGAGCGGTATTCAGATTGCGGATACCGGAAATACTAACGTTCTTTTCTGCCACTTGAGTAGTAACCTCCTCCGTCACCCGGGGTTGAGTGCTTTCCGTGGTATCCGCAGGGGGAGTTGGCGGAGTGCAGGCGGAAAGCAATATTACCGATAAGAGGAAAAACGGCAATGCTGCCGTTTTTCCCGTTTTTATAAGCTTTTTCATCAATCGTTTTTCCATTCGGCAAACTGCTTGTTCAGATCCTCTATCTCCTTGAGCGCCGCACTCTCGCTTGACTTATAGAAGGAAGAGAAACGGTTTACGCGGGAGGACATAAGGGTGGTGAGCTTGTTGGTATAGGTGCCTATTCTGTAGTAAATACCAACGTCGAAGCATCTGTTTCCAAAGATGATATCAAGGCAGACCACGCTTTCCTCATCCTTAACGTCTCTGCCGATAAGTGTCTGGTCGTAGTACGCGGGCTTTACGGTCTTATAGGACTCGTAAGCAATAGCCTCAGTGATAGCGCCGATCTTCTGCACGTCCTCGTCGGTAATGTACTTCTCAACGCACATCATAACGGAATAGGTAGCGCCAACGTAGCTGCCGTACTCCTCCTGAAGCTCGTCGAACTTGGGATAAGGAAGAATACCGAAATCAAGAGTGGAATCTCTGTGCTTGGGAACGGTGTTAAGCACGGTGCAGGAGAACAGGGCGCGGTTTTCCTCGAACATCTTTACGCGCTCCGCATCCCATTTGCTCTGCTCCACCTGAGTTATGTAGTTGAAGCTCTGATTCCAATCAAAAAATACGGAACCGAACTTTTCTATCATGCTCTCGGTACGGTCGCTGTACAAAGTAAGAGCCATCTCACCGTTTTCGTCAACGGTCGCAATGCGGATACGGCTTCCAACCATGGCTGCCTGAAGCGCATCGTTCCAGGTAAGGATGGAGTAACGGTCCGCAACGGTCATCTTATCGTCACCGTTCATATCCTCGGAAATATCCTTGCAGGCTCCGGTGAACATATCAAGAGTCCATTTGCCCTCTTCTATGCTCTTATAGATATCTGACACGCTTATTCCCTTGGAGGCTGCAAGCTCCTTGGAGAAAAGAATGCAGTGAGTAGCCATATTGTCCACGCTGCTGATATCGCCCGTGGTGAAGAAGAGTCTGCCGTTGATGGTCAGATCCTCGTACGCGTCCTTATCCCACCACTTCTGAGAGCAATCAAGGTGAGGAAGAGAGTTCATATCGTAAAGGAAATCACCGATGGCAAGCTGTGCCGCATCATAGGTGGAAACCTCGCAAATGGCGTACTGGCTTTCGCCGGCAATGAAATCCTCCATAACTGCGTTGTAGCCAACGCCGTTACCGTTACCGCCGCCGAAAACATCATTATATTTAATAACAACGCCGTAATCCTCTTCGATCTTTGCGTTACGCTTGGCAATAGCCTCGCTTACAAGAGCGTAACCGCTCGTGGACTCGTCGCCGAAGTCGTTGAATTTGCCGCCGATACCGCTTCCCGCAAGCAGAACGTTATAGGTGTAACCGTCGTAGTACTCGTCGGGTATGTAGTTGGGGCCGTCCTCGGGGTAACGCAGGGGCTCCGTGGTCACCGCATCCGTGGTGTTCGCCGCAGTGGTGTCCGTAGCCGGGGGCTTGGTGCCTCCGCAGGCAATTACGGAAAACGCCGTAACAGCCAAAAGGATCAACGCAATTATCCTTTTCATATAATCCTCCTGTAAATTGAATTACAAATTTAAAATAGCACATTTTCCATAGCACACACAAGACAAAAAAGAACATTCACAAGACAAATATTGCGATTTTGCTTTTTTCCTTACGTTCATATATTAACACACTTTCATAATGACGGTCAATATCATTACGTTGCATTTTTTTGGCATTTTGTAATCACGGAAAAATTCTTTTGTGCAAAAGAATTGATTTGCCCAAAAAAAGCTGTTATACTTTAATTAAAATCATCAAAAGGAGTCGGCTGTGTTCAAGCAATTTCTACTTAAAAACAAGCATCTGCCAATAATCAACCCCTATAGCTGCGGATGGCAAAAATGTCCGCCGGAGCACACCCCGGGCCTCCTTGTGCGCGATTTCTGGCTTATTCATTACGTTGTAAGCGGAAAAGGAACGTACGTTGAAAAAGGAGTTCCTTACAGAGTAAATGGAGGCGAGTGCTTTATTATCCGCCCAATGGAGACCACAACCTACGTTGCGGATAGAGACGACCCGTGGCACTATATATGGATAGGCTTTGAAACGGAGCTTGATCTTTCCGAATACTTCACGGAGCCGGTAATGGACGGCGCCTCCGTCAGGGATATTTTTCTCTCGCTTACGGAAATAGACCGTGACCGCCCCCATTACGAGGAGCACCTTGCGGGCAAGATCTTTGAGATGATAATGCTGATATCGGCAACGGAACGCGTACCCACCAAGGCAAACGACACCGTGGAGACCGCAAAGCACATTATGGACACCGCATACTCCACGGTGACCATATCCGCGCTTGCTGAAACGCTGCATATGAGCCGTGCGCATCTTGGCAAGATGTTCAAGGAGGCGGAGGGCATAACCATGAAGCAATACCTTCAGGCGTGCCGTATGCGCAAGGCGGCAACCTTTATGAAGGAAATGAATATGTCCCCAGGGCAGGCGGGCTGTGCCGTGGGCTTCACGGACGTTTACAGCTTTTCAAGGGCGTTCAAGAGCTATTTTAATATGACACCCACGGAATTCAGAAACCGAGCCTCTAAAAATCCATCAATTTTTATAAAAAAGTAGCAGTTTTCGAGAAACTGCTACTTTTTTGCGTTATTTAAATCTCCCTCAACTTTTGAGCGCGTATGTCCTTGCCCTTGAAGGGGAGTACGGCGTACTCGCCGAAAAGGCGGGAGGTTATTCTGTCCGCATACTTTTCTCTGAGAGAAGCGGCATCAAAATTCGTGTTGATAATAACGGGCATTCCCTTCACGAGCCTTGTGTTTATCAGATCGTAAAGGCAGGAAACGGAGAACTGATTTATTGCCTCCGCGCCCAGATCGTCAATTATAAGCAGCTCGGCGGAAAAATACTTTTCCGTAAGCTCTGACATTGCGTATCCGTTGCGGAAGCGCTCGTTTGAAAAATCGTTGAACATTGCCTGAGCGCCCGTATACAGCACCGTGTATCCGCCGTATGCAACTACCCTTGCGATAGCGGCGCAGATATGAGTTTTGCCAAGTCCCGTTCCGCCGATAAGCAAAAGGCTCTGGCTCGTGCGCGGATCAAACTCATCCGCGTATCGCTTTGCGGCGGCAAGCACCTTTTCCATATGGGCAAGGTTTTCCGGGGTATCACCGTAATACTTCAAAAAGAAGTTATCAAAGCTGCAACGGCGGCAAAGTGTGCCGAGTCCGGAGCTTTCAAGCTGTCTTTCGGCAAGCTTTCTTTTAAGGCAGGCGCATATTCCCCGATCCGTATATCCCGTATCGGAGCAAAGAGCGCACTCGTAATGCACGTCCGCATCCTCCTCCGTATAGCCGAGGGAGGCAAGAGCCGCTATGCGGCGCTCTCTCAGCTCCTCTGTCTCACGGCGGATGGCGGCGATTCGCGCCTCCTTATCCGGGTAACGGGATGCAAGAAGCATTCGTACACCGATGGAAGAAAGGCGCGCCGTTATCTCCGCATATTCGGGAGAGCGGCGGCACAGCTCCTCGTTGAGCGCATCGGCTCTTCTTTGTGCTCTGTCGCGCTTTTCGTCGTATTCCGCAAGTATTCCGGAATAGACCTCTTTTGCATATGCCATATCACTTTCCTCCAAGCCCCGCCAAGGAACGGTCAAGCGCAGCTCCGAAAAAGTCGTCGGTCTCAAAGCTGCCTCTCACCTGTGCGGGTGTCTTTTTACCGCTTGCGGCTGCTCTTGCTTCCTCGGGGGTAGTTATTCCGCTTGCAAACCATCCCTCAAGGATGGTATTGCAATAAGGAACGCTCGCCTTTCCCGTTTTTGCAACCGTGCGCTCGTACGCCTCGGTTATAAGCTCTATGCTGTATTTTCTTTCACAGATCCACAGCTTGAAAATATCTTTTTCTTTCTTTGTAAGAGCGCGTCCGCCGATACCGAACAGGCGGCGCAAAGCGCCCTCTCCGCTTGCAAGCTCTTCTCTGCGTCTGAACTCCTCCTCAAGCTGAGGAGGGGTAAGCACGCCCGATTCCACAAGGCCCGCAGCCATTCTCTGGACGTATGTAAGATTCTTCTTTTCGTTTTCCGCACAATGGGCAAGGAGCATAAGAATATACTCTCCGTCAAGCCCCATGGAGCGGTTCATTGCGATAATAACGTTGCTCTCCGCCGCATTGAAGGTCTTACCGAGAGTCTGCTGACACGCGTCTATAAGCGATGAAAGAAGCTCGTTTTCGCGCATCATCTCGGATATTTCGGAGGAGGTATATTCGGGCAGTATCTCGCGGCGAAGGACGCGCACGTTGCGCTTTTCGGGGGTTTTAGTCTCCTCAGCAGACCCGGTCTCCATTTCCGGCTCTGCCTTCTTTTCCGCAGCTTCCTTCTTTTTGCCCGCTCCCTTGGAGCTTATTTTTACAAGACCCGCCCCGCGCAGAAACGAAGCGGCGCTCTCAAACTCATCCTCGCTCATACCCGCAAGCTCAAGGCGGGGCTCGTCGCCGTCAGACGCCAGCAAAATGAGCGCCTTCAGCTCGTCTGCATCCGCATCCGCAAGATGAGAAAGTATCTCCGCAGGCAGAGAAACGGTGTTTTCGCCGTATTTTACCTTATACTTCTTCACTGCCGTCCTCCGCGTCCGTGCCTTTCTTTTGCTCCTCGTTCTTCCTTACGTTATAGCAAAGAGTCATAAGAGTATCACCCAGATGCACGTTCTGCACCATAGCCTTATCGGGGGTAAGCTCTATGTTCGTAAAATTCCAGATACCCTTCACGCCTGCGGCAACGAGGCGCTCGGCCGTGTCCTTTGCGGCACCGCGGGGCACCGTGAGCACCGCGATATCGGGTCTTTCCTTCTCGCAGTAAGCCTCAAGCTCCGCCATATTTTTGATGCGGAAGCCGCAGAAGGTGGTATCTATCAGCTTTTCATCCACGTCAAAAAGGGCAGTTACGTGCACGCCGCGCTTCTCAAATACGGGGCTGGAGGCAAGTGCCCTGCCCAGATTTCCCGTACCCACGATTATAGCACGGTAGTCCCTGTCAACGCCCAGAATGGACGCAATATTTTCATAAAGATAAGGAACGCTGTAGCCGTATCCCTGCTGACCGAAGCCGCCAAAGCAGTTCAGGTCCTGTCTTATCTGGGATGCGGTGGCTCCCATAAGCACGGACAGCTCCGTGGAGCTGGTGCGCTCCACACCTGCGCGCCTCAATTCAGATAAAAATCTGAAATACCTCGGCAATCTGTTTACTACCGCATCGGATATTATTTTTTCCGTTTTTTTAATTGTGCGCGCCATACTGTCCTCCATGACTTATAATCAGATTAAATTTGCAAGCTCCTCAAGGAGATAATCGGTGTACTCGGCACAGGTTGCACCCTTGCACTCGTCGATCTTTATCTTTGCATCACTTGCGGTGGTCTTTTCAAGAGCGGCGGCAAGAATATCCGCCTCCCTTATAAGGCAAACGTGACGGAGCAGCATCTCTGCCGCCTTGATCACGCTCTGGGGATTTGCGTAATGACCGATGCCCTCCGCGATCATACGGGGAGCAGAGCCGTGAATGGCTTCAAACATTGCGTATCTGTCGCCAACGTTGGAGCTTCCGCCGGTACCGACGCCGCCCTGGATCTGGGCAGCCTCGTCGGTGATGATGTCACCGTAAAGATTGGGAAGCAGGAACACCTTGAACTTGGTGCGGATGTTTTCGTTTACCAGATTTGCCGCCATAATATCTATGTACCACTCCTCGGAGGATATCTCCGGATACTCAGCGGCTATCTGATTTGCAATACGGGAGAACTTTCCGTCCGTCTTCTTCATAATGTTTGCCTTGGTAACGATGGCAACGTTATCCTTGCCGTTGTTCTTTGCAAACTCAAAGGCCGCACGGGCAATTCTTTTGGTACCCGCATCGGTGGTGACCTTAAAATCGCAGGCAAGCTTGTCCTTTATCTCAACGCCGCGGCTTCCGAGAACGTACTCACCCTCGGTGTTCTCGCGGAAGAAGGTCCAGTCGATGCCCTTCTCGGGAACGGAAACGGGGCGCACGTTTGCGTAAAGGTCAAGCTCACGGCGCAGGGTAACGTTTGCGCTCTCCATATCGGGAGCGTCGGTACCGCCCTTGGGGGTAGTGGTAGGTCCCTTCAGAATAACGTCGCAGGCCTTGATGGCGGCAAGGACGTCGTCGGGAACCGACTGACCCTTGGCAAGGCGGTTCTCAAGGGTAAGCCCCTCAATAACGCGCAGCTCTGCCTTTCCCTCCGCTATCTTATCCTTGAGAAGAAGCTCAAGCACCTTCTTTGCGCTTTCCATAATGATGGGGCCGATGCCGTCTCCGCCGATAAGGCCGATGATTATTTTATCCTTTTTGGAGTAGTCAACTGCACCTGCGTCCTGCTCCATTCTCTCCGCACGGGCGATCTGCTCGCGGAGTATAGTCTCGTACTTTTCAAGGCAAGCCTTGATCTCTGCTTCGTAATTGTTGTTCATGTTTTTCTCCGTTCAAAAATTATTCAAGATGGTTCATATATAACATCGACAAGCTTCGACAGCCCGCCGATGGTGAATATGCGGGATTTGTTGCGAGTTTTGAACATACTGTAGAAAACTCATGTTCAAAACTGCGGAAAAGTGAGTTTTGAACTGTTCAAAACCTGTTCAAATGTTCAAAACTCGGTAAAAAGTGCCTGTTTACAAGGTTTTTCAGTCTGCAAAGGCGTTCAAGCCCGTATCCGCTCTCATTCCGTCAAGATATCGGAAATACCCCGCCGCGGCCACCATTGCCGCGTTATCCCCGCAAAGGGAGATGGGTGGAACGAACAGTCTTGCGCCCATTTTATCGCAAACGTTTTTAAGCGCCGCCCGCAAATGAGAGTTGGCGGCAACGCCGCCCGCAAGCACGAGCTGCTTACTGCCCGTCTGCTTCAACGCCTCCTCTGCGCGCTTTGCTATTCCGGAGCAAACCGCCGCCGTGAACGAAGCGGCAAGATCCGCACGGTCTATCTCCTCTCCCTTCTGGCGGGCGCTGTTCAATGCGTTTAGCGCCGCAGTCTTAAGACCCGAGAAGGAAAAATCAAGGGTGTTGCCGGCGATGGCGGGACTTGGAAACCTCATAGCGTTTTTATCGCCCTCATATGCAAGCTTGTCCATGGCGGCACCGCCCGGATACGGAAGACCTATCACGCGGGCGACCTTATCAAAGGCCTCTCCCGCCGCGTCGTCCCTCGTGGATGCAAGCTCAGTAAACCTTGTAAAGCTTTCTCCGAGATAGATAGCCGTATGTCCGCCCGATACCGCAAGTGCGGTAAAGGGAGGCTTGGGCGACTCCTCAAGCAGCGCGGAGGCACACAGATGCGCGTGCACGTGCTCAACGGGAACGAGAGGAATATTATGAGAAAACGCAAGGCATTTTGCAAAATTAACGCCCACGAGAAGCGCTCCGATAAGCCCAGGAGATGAGGTGACGGCAATAGCGTCTATATCCTTTACGGAGCAACCTGCATCCTTAAGTGCGTTATCGCACACCTCGGATATCTTTTCTATATGTGCTCTGCCCGCAAGCTCGGGCACCACACCGCCCCAAAGACGGTGCATCTCTATCTGCGAGGCAACCACGTTTGACAGTATCTTAAGACTGCCGCCCGACGCCTCAACCACGGCTGCGGCGGTTTCGTCGCAGGAGGATTCTATTCCAAGGATCTTCATTTCACACTTCCAAAATCAGTCTTTAAATTCAAGCACGTACACCAGAGCGTCCTCTCTCGGCGACGAGTAATAATTCTTTCTTACTCCGCAGGGGACGAAGCCCAGGGAGGAATACAGAGCTATGGCGGCTGCGTTCGAAGCACGGACCTCAAGATACACGCTTCTTGCTCCGTCCTTTTTTAAGAGCTCCAGAAGGCAAAGGAGCATTTTTCGCCCTATTCCTCTGCGGCGCGCCTCGGGAACGACGGCAACGTCCAATATATCGGCACTGTCAAGAGCAAGACTTGCGGCGGCAAAGCCGATACTGCCGCCGTTGGCGCAGACTACGTAGTTCTGCTCCGCCTTGAGGGTGCATTCGACGGCTTCCTCACTCCAAGGATCGGAAAAGCACAGTGCGCACGCCCTTGCCACCATCCTTGCACATTCGGGGGTGTATCCCTCGCGCCTTATCTCAATATCCAAGGGATCCGTCAAGGCTGTCGTCATTTTCTATCCATTCGGACACGTTGTAAACGGTGTATTTATCCTTGGTCTCACGCACGTAAACCTTTTCTATACCGGCGTTGATGACCATTCTCTTGCACATCATACAGCTGCAGATGCCGCCGACGATCTCGCCCGTTGCGGGATCGGTACAGCACATATAGAGAGTTGCGCCGATCATCTGCTCGCGGGGAGCGGCAATAATGGCGTTTGCCTCGCTATGTACCGAGCGGCAAAGCTCGTATCTCTCGCCGCGGGGAATGTTCATCTTGTCGCGGTAGCAGTTACCCAGATCGCTGCAGTTCTTTCTGCCGCGGGGCGCTCCGTTGTAGCCTGTGGAAACTATGCTGTCGTTCTTTACGATTATGGAACCGTAATGCTTGCGCATACAGGTGCTGCGCTCGCTTACCGTCTGCGCAATATCAAGATAATAATTGTGCTTGGAAACTCTCTCCATGATCAAAGTCCTTTCGCAAAATTCTTTATCATTTCCGCAAAGGCCTCGCCAACCTCGGGATGGCGCACTCCTGCGTACAGATTTGCTTCCAAAAAGCCGAGCTTGGAGCCGAGATCAAAGCGTTTTCCTTCAAAAACAAGCCCCGTCATGCCGTACATGCGGGCGTATTCCGCCATGGCGTCCGTTAGCTGTATCTCTCCGCCGGCGCCGGGAGCCGTATGCTCCAGAATATCGAATATTTCGGGAGTCAGCAACACTCTGCCGAGTATTGCAAGATCCGTAAACTCCTTACCGGGTGCGGGCTTTTCTATCATATCCGTAACGGTATACTCGTTCTCGCTTCCCGGAATAAGCTCCGCCTTCATGGAGCAGAACTTACGCAGTTGCTCCTTCGTTACGTGCTTAAGCCCAACGACAGGTCTGCCGTGTTTTTCATAGCTATCGGCAAGCTGCTTGCAAACGGGAGTTTCGGAAAATACGATATCGTCTCCGTAAAGCACCGCAAAGGGCTCGTCTCCCACGAAGCTGCGGGCACACGTAAGCGCATGACCGAGGCCCTTTTTTTCCTTCTGCCTTGTGAAGAATATATTTCCGCGGCTGATCTCTCCATGGATAAGCTCAACCTCCTCCGCTCTTCCTTTGGCGGAAAGGGCCGCATCGTATTCGGGGGAATAATCGAAGTAATCCTCCATGGCGTCCTTATCCCTGCCCGTTATGATAAGCACCTCCGTCATTCCGCTCTCTATAGCCTCGTTAACGAGATAGCTTACGGCGGGTCTGTCCACAATGGGGAACATCTCCTTTGGAACACAGCGGGATATGGGGAGCATACGGGTGCCGAGTCCGGCTGCGGGGATGACCGCTTTTCTTACCTTTTGCATCGTTCCTCCTGTTTGTCGCCTTACGACAGGCGCGAAAAGAGCATAGTACTCGATGTTATGTATAATATATATTATACTTTATATTTCGCGGATTTCAAGCATTTTTTCAATATTTTTGATTGGTATTGTTTTTTTCCGTGATTTGCGGTAAAATCTTTACAGTATCTCTGCCACTTAAGGAGGCATTATGTCCATTCTCAACATCAACCGCTCGCTTACGCTGGCAGGCAGGATTTTTGATGTATCTCATCCCACGGAGCCCGTGATCGAGCTTCCCAAAGGAAAGCCCGCACTGCCCCTTCGCCAAACGAAGAGCCCCCTTCCCCGTGCAACCCCCGAGGAGGTGGGTATATCCTCCGCCGACGTGCTTGAATTTGCAAGACTGCTTGAATCAAACGACGAAATAAACACCCACAGCGTTATGCTTCTGCGCAACGGCAAGGTGTTCTTTGAGCATTCCTTCGGCGCAAGAGATATAAACTGCCCCGGCTACGTTTTTTCCTGCTCCAAGAGCTTCGTTTCCATTGCAGTGGGGCTTCTTTACGACGACGGGGTTCTTGACCTGGATGCGGACGTGGAAGCAATGTTCCCCCACAAGATAAGCACCATAGCAAAGCTATCTCCCCGAGTTGTTACGGTAAGAGATCTGCTTACTATGAAAAGCGGCGTCTCCTTTAACGAGGCGGACTGCATGAGCACCCCCGAATGGACGAAGGAATTCATCACAAGCGCCGCCATCGGAGAGAACGGCAGAGAGTTCTTCTACAACAGCATGAACACCTATATGCTTGCCGCGATCGTCGTTAAAAAATGCGGAAGAAGCCTTACCTCCCTCCTCACCGAAAGGCTTTTTGCACCTCTTGATATCACTGATATCTTTTGGGAAAAGGGCCCCGAGAACGTGGAAAAGGGCGGCTGGGGACTTTACATCAGACCCGAGGATATGGCAAAGGTCGGAATAATGCTGCAAAACCGCGGAGTATATAACGGCAAGCGCATCCTCTCCGAAAAATACGTAAACGAGGCGTGCAGAGCCCACGCACGGGCCCCCGAAGGCTTCGGTGATTTCAACTACGGATATCAGCTATGGGTAGGCAGAAGCAGACACACGGTACTGTTTAACGGTATGCTCGGTCAGAATATGCATATTGATATGGAAAACGGCGTTATCTGCATTACCTACGCGGGCAATACCGATTCCTTCCAGCGCTCTGAGCTTTTTGATTATATCAAACGCTTCTTCAACAGGGACTTTCCCGACAGTCTGCCCCCGTCAGAGGATCACGAGAGGCTGCAGAAGCACTTTGGAAAAGCAGAGATAAATCCGATAAAAAGCTTCTTCAAAAAGTTCTTCCGCAAAAAAGCCGAGCTGCCCGAGGAATGCAGACTGCTTGACGGCGCGGAATTCGTTGCCGACAAAAGCGGCTGCGTGGGACTGTTCCCATTTACCATGCAGGTGGTATTCAATAGTTACGCCACGGGAATCAAGGGAATAAGCTTTGGGAAGGCGAACGGAAAATTCTTCATTACCTACAGCGAACGTGAAGCAACGTTCACCCTGCCGATAGGCTTTGGAAGCCCCGAGCACTGCGAGGTGAACGTTTACGGAGACACCTTCCGTCTTGCCGTGCTCGGCGTATTTACACGGGATATGCGCGGCAGAACGGTTCTTGGCGTAAGATACGATTTCCTTGAGCTTCCCTCCACGGGATTCCTCACCCTCACTCTCACACACGAGGGAGCAGAGCTCAAGCAAAGCGAGCTTCCGGGCAAGGGACTTATATCCTCCGTTCTGCGCTCCCAAACGGAGGAGAGACCCTCAAACGTTATCTTCTCTTCTCTCCTTGAAAAGCTGGATAACGACACCTTTGAATACAAATTATCCCAACTGTTTGAGCCGACGGTAAGGCTTATAAAAAAGAACAGATAAGACGAATAAAAATGACCGAATGCACGTGCATTCGGTCATTTTTTCGATTTGCTTCTGGCGGCGCGCTTTCCTCTGCGAACGCTGCTCATTCTGTTTCTTATCTTCTTTTTCGGCTGCTGCCCCTCAAAGATGGTGTAATCCCTCTCAAAGAGAATATCGCATATCTGCAAACAAAGCTCCTCCTCAGGCAGCTTTTCAAGAAGATAATCCGATATGAATTTGCGGGATTTTTGAGCATATTTCGGAAACGAGTTATTGGCAAGCAGCTGAAAAAGCTCCCGCTTCCACAAAAGCTTCAGCTTGTTTGCAGTCTTTACCTTTGGACTCTTTTCGGCAGGTCGGAGCTCCGTAAGCGAATAGCCTTTTTCCGATTCCGCAACGGTGATTATACCCCAATGGGGAGGCACGTGTTCGGCTATTCTGGTATGAGTTCCGCCCACAACCGCATAGCAGTAATCGCAATATCTGTCGTATACCACCGTCTGCCTTGCAAGACGGGCATAGGTATCCGCATCGCTTTTGATCTCAAAACCGACGGTCCTGTCGGGAAGCACGGCGTAGACGTCTGCCCTGCAGTCCCCAATATTCAGTTCTTCAAAGGTGCGCACCTTGCCGTGTCTTTCGTCAAGAAAGTCAAAAAGCAGGGGGCGAATATCGGCATCGTGTAATTTCATGTTTTCATTGTATCACACACGCCGATCATTTTCAAGAAAAACGCAAAAAAGCCGTGTTATTAGATGATTTTCTAACGCTTTTTCAGAAACCGCGTTTTTGACATTAGATTATGTTAAAAACCGATTTTTCGGTATTTTTTGCCAATTCATTTCGCAATTATTACTGCCAACCCCAAAATAACCACCATTGAAAAATACGAAACCGAAAGTTGCCGTGATAACGCAAAAACATTGATGTTTGATAATTTTCTAATATCCCCTCAAAAAAAGAGCCGAGTCTATATGGTGATGCCATTAGCGGAGAAATTCCGCTTTGACAAAAGCGAAAGCATCGCATTCGATTAGTCAAACACATTATGGACTAAGCCCAAACCCATATTTACAAACAGAAAGAGAGAACAAGACGGTAGAACCGAAATGTCCTCTCTTTTTCTGTTAGGCGATATGTTTGCTTGCGCAAACGCGATATACTCGCTCTGCTCGCGCGATATATTGTCGCTTCGCTCCAATGCGATATGATATAAATCCCCTCACGCCCCGCAGGGCATATCGTTTGCCGTGGGCAAATATCGCTCCCGAAGGGAATATTGCAAATCCCGCAAGGGATTTATATCGTTGCGTGTTATCCTTGACGGATAACACGCTATCAGCTCAGCTCTTTTCTTAAAAACGCAAGGAGCTTTTTCTCCTCCCTTGAGACCTTCACCTGAGAAAGCCCCAGGATCTCAGCGGTTTTTTGCTGGGAAAGCTCCCTTCCGTAGCGCAGTGAAAGAATGCTTTTCCACATGGAAGGAAGCTTTTCCACGGCGCCCCGCAGGCTGAGCATCTCCGTCAGCCTGTCGGTCTCGTTCTCCGCTTTTGCAAGCACGTCCTCAAGACATCCGTCCTCCTCGTCTCTTGAAAGAGGCTCCGATAGAGACACGAGCGGAGAAACCGCGTCAAGCGCCTCAGCCGCTTCTCTTACGTCAACTCCGCATTTTTCGGCTATTTCGGAAAGCTTTGCCTCCCTGCCCGTGGCAAGGTATATACGCTCACTTTCACGCAGAAGCATCGCTCCGAGCCTTTTCACCGAACGGGACACCTTCATCTGTCCGTTATCCCGCAGATACCTTTTTATCTCACCTATTATAAGCGGTACCGCGTAGGTGGAGAACGCGCAGCCCTTTTCCGGGTCAAAGGAGCGGGCAGCCTTTACAAGACCTATACAGCCCAGTTGAATCAGATCCTCCTGCTCCACCCCCCTGCCCGCAAAACGGAGGGCGGCACTGCGCACAAGCCCCATATTTATCTCCACCAGCTCCGCGCAGGCATCGTCGTCGCCGCCTGCTGCAAGCACCGCAAGCTGAGTGTTATCTCCGTATGCCGCCCTTTCCTCTCCCACCTTTCATTCCTCCGTTCGAGAAAGCCTTTTTATGAGCGTTACGGCAGTACCCTTCCCGGGCACGGAACGCACCCTTACGTGATCGGTAAAGCTTTGCATGACAGCAAAACCCATACCGCTACGTTCTCCGCTTTTATCGGTGGTGTAAAGGGGGAGCATAGCGGTCTTGACGTCCTCTATTCCTCTGCCCTTGTCCTTTATCTCCACGCAAACGCTTCTGTCGGAATACGCACGCACGCTTATGTAAAGCACGCCGCCGCAGTTTCCGTAGCCGTGGACTACTGCGTTGGTTACCGCCTCCGATACCGCGCAACGCAGATCCGCAAGCTCCTCAACGGTGGGATCAAGACGCGCGGCAAACGCTCCTATCACCGACCTTGCCGTGCCCTCGTTCTCCGATATGGCAGGCATCCTTATTTTCATCTCGTTCACAACGGTGCGCTTAGCCTTTTTCATCTTTTCTTTTTTCAAGCATACCTGTTCCATCTTTCACTATGCCCTTTCCTCAAATTCAAACAGCTTATCGGCTCCCGCCAGCTCCAGTATTTTTTTCGTCCTCTTGCTACATCCCATCAGCTTCACCTCGCAACCTATCTCCATCGCCTTCTGATATCTTCCGAGCAGAAGCCCCAATCCCGAGCTGTCCATAAAATCGATATGGGTCAGATCCAGCACCAGCACGTCCGGCCTCGTGGTATACAGCTCGTTATCTATCCGGTCTCGCAGGGAGCGTGCACTGTGGTGGTCGATCTCCCCTCGCGGAGCTATGGTGAGTCTTGAGCCATCGGACGTAACGACTATCCGTGAATTTGCCATTTAATATTTTCCGTCCTTTCGGTCTTAATTACCGCCATACGCGGCAACAGCATCATATCACGTCCGAAGAGTCGGATTTTGTCACAGCATGGAACACGGAAAAATAAAATAACCAACGGCAAAAAAAGCTTGCTTCAACGGGAAGAATTGCCGATTCTCCATTGATTTTCGCCAAAGACTGTAGTATGATATTATATATAACTATATCTTGGGAGGTCGGGCTTATGAAGCTTTATCATGCACACCGTAAAGCATTGCGGTTGTTTCTGTGCTTATGCACTGCCATACTGATCGTTTCTCCCCTCCTTCCCCTGCCCTCAGTCAGCGCCGCAGAGGCGACGGACGTCACCTCCGTCTCAAACGTTGTGACGAGCGGTTTCTACAATCCCCCCGTGGTTCTGGACGGAAGCTACCGCGACTACACCAACGCCTATAACGGCGCCACCGTTACCGCAAGCAACGAAAACGGCATCGCGTACGTTTACTTTATCTTTGAGAGTCCCGCCCCGGAGTTTACCGTTGAGGATACGGAAAAAGGCGAAAAGCGCACCTTTGGCGGTTGCGGGATGATACACGAGCTGCTTGATCTTGAAAAAGCCTTCGGTTACGCACCCAAGGCCATCCGAATAGATCTTGATTTCCAAATAGCAGTAAGTGAGATATACCTTTTCTCCTCCGGCGAGCTTCCCGATTGGGTTCAGGTATGGGAAGCCCCTCTCACGGAATCGGACATGCTTCTGCTGGTCTCCCACAGCGACGACGACCAGCTCTTCTTTGCGGGTCTGCTTCCCATATACGCAGGTGAGCAGGGTCTTAAGGTGCAGGTTGCGTACTTCACGAACCACAACGACGTTGCCAACCGCCGGCACGAGCTTCTTGACGGACTCTGGCACACGGGAGTAAGGAATTATCCGATTATTGCAGAATTTCCCGATCTCTACAGCGAGTCCTACGATGGTGCCCTTTGGGCATACGCCAACGCGGGCTACGAAAAGCAGGACTTTACCGACTTCGTTTACGATCTGATCCAAAGCACCCGTCCCCTCGTTGTAGTTACTCACGACATTGAAGGCGAGTACGGCCACGGAACGCACAGGCTATGCGCCGCCGCCACCATCGACGCCTTGAACAAGGCTTCCGCCCCCGACAAGCACGGAGATATTGACGGCAAGTGGAATATTGCCAAGCTCTATATTCACCTTTA
This sequence comes from Oscillospiraceae bacterium, assembly GCA_015064505.1. Classification (GTDB taxonomy): domain Bacteria; phylum Bacillota; class Clostridia; order Oscillospirales; family CAG-272; genus RUG12395. The sequence continues at coordinate 6,358 of SVSB01000019.1, read as the reverse complement.
CGAGGAAAACAAGCTTACCCTTGACATAGACCGACCTCTTTCCGCTTTTGGAGGCAAAAGCGCCTTCAAGGTATCCCAGGAGGCGTTTGAGTACCACATTTCACAGCACTGGACGTGGTTCTACGGTTGGCTGTACGGAAACGGCACCGATATTACCCTCTCCACGCAGATAACCACCCATTCCCCCAGAGAATACGGACTGTATTACTCTGCAGTAGGCATGGATACGGGGCATAACGATCTTTTCGAGAATCTTGAGACCATAGCAGAGCGCGAAGAAAGACTTGAAGAGGAACGCAGGGCAGAGGAATCCCGCGAAGCTGAGGAATCCCGCAAGGCGGAGGAATCCTCCCGCGCAGAAAGCGAGAGCATCGCCGAGAGTATCAGTATAAGCGAGGCAGAGAGCATCGCCGCCGCAAGCAGCGAAAACAACTCTACCTCCACCACCGCAGAAAAAGTGCCCACGGGCGATAAAACGTCTCACGGCAAGCTTCCCGCCGTTGCGGTGCTTGTTGCGGCTATGGTATGCGTTATAATACTGCTTGCAATCCAATTCAAAAGACGATAACGGAGTATTTTTATGTTTGAACAGAGCAGAATAACCGTAGTGGTTCCTTCATATAAGCCCGACGACAAGCTGCTTTCCACCGTAAAAGGCATTCTTGACGCCGGCTTTACGGACGTTTGCGTAGTTGACGACGGCGGCGGTAAGGAGTTTAACCACGTATTCGACGAAGTAAGAGCAATGCCCCATTGCACCGTGCTCGTGCACGAGGTAAACCGAGGAAAGGGTGCGGCACTCAAGACCGCATTTGAGTATATTTCAAAAAACAGACCCCACTGTCTCGGTGCCGTTACCGCCGACGGAGACGGTCAGCATTTGCCAAGCGATATTCTTGCCTGCGCGAAAAAAATGTGCGAGCTTGACGCGGCGATCCTTGGCAGCAGGGATTTTTCCCAATCCCACGTCCCCGCAAGAAGCCGCATGGGCAACAGAATAACCTCCTTCGTTTTTCTTGCCTTTTGCGGACTGAGGATAACCGATACCCAAACGGGCCTTCGCGCCATTCCCGCGCGCTTTCTGCCCGAGCTTATACTCATCAAGGGAGACCGATACGAATACGAGACCAATATGCTTCTTGAGGCAAAGCGCATCGGCATGAAGATGCGCGAGCACACCATTGAGACGGTATATATAGATAACAACTCCGCATCTCACTTCAACGCGGTAAAGGACAGCATCCGCATCTACTCCCTTATTCTTAAGTACATCTTCTCATCCGCGTGTTCAACCGTTACCGACCTTCTGGTTTTCTACGTAATGATGAAGCTCATAGGAGGTCACGGAAGCGCGGTGCTCATCTCCACCGTGGTTGCCCGCGTTATTTCCTCCGCACTTAATTACACCGTTAACCGCAACGTGGTCTTTAACGGCGGCAAGAACGCGGGAATGACAGTATTGCGGTATTACGCCCTTGCCATACCCGTTATGGGCTGCTCTGCGGGGCTCGTTTCTTTGCTCAAGTTCATCTTCGGCACCGAGCTTGCCTTCCTTACCACGGTGATCAAGATGATCGTTGACGTGTTTTTGTTCTTCCTTACCTTCCGCATTCAGCGCGAGTGGGTATTCCGAAAAAAATAATACCGAAAGGAACCGATATGAATTCCAATATGCAGGATAATACTCCCCGCAACGCCGCAAGCGATACGGCAAGGGAGCAGAAAAGAACCGCGCCTTCCGCGGGAGCGGCAAGACCGCACGGAACGCCCCCGCAGCATCACGACGGCGGGCTTATAATGCACGAATATAAAGAATACCACGGCGCAAGGATCCGCAGCGATACGATCCGCCGCCGTGCCGACGAAAGAGCCCGCAGACACAGAAAGCAAAGCGGCTGGAGAGTTTTCTTCAGGGTGCTCGGAAAGTGCCTCGTTGCCGTGCTTGCGGTTATATGCGTGGCGGTAGGCGGCGTGTTTGCGGCGATAAACACCGTTGCAAAGGGTCCCAGCACCACCATGCGCGATCAGCTGGTACTGATGGCTATGCAGGCAAGTGCCACAAAATGGGTGCCCGGACTTTTCCTTGACGACGAGACGGTTCAGTCCATCGTTGACGCAAGCCACGTGGTACGCAAGGACGTTACCCCCATTGACAGCTTCACGGAAACCAACAAGGGCAACATCGGCGGTAAGACGGAGGACGATATCAAGTGGGTAGACGGAATCTACTACACCACCGTAAGCGGTCCCACCTACCGCGCATACGTTATGCTTATAAAGGATCCCGCCAGAGTTTACGTGGGAACCACAGACTTTGCCACAGGCGCGGGCATACGCATCTTTGAGATCGTTGAGCAGGAAAATGCCGTTGCCGCCATAAACGCCGGTGAATACCACGATAACGGCGGTCAGGGCATCGGCGACCTGCCCATAGGTCTTACCTATTCCAAGGGCAAGATGGTCCATTCCGACTGGTACACGGACCGCACCTTCATCGGTATTGATAAAAACAACAAGCTGGTCGTTAAGGAGGGCATCACCGTAGCAGAGGGCGAGGCTCTGGCTATCCGCGACGGAGTTTGCTTCCAGTGGGGCAACGTGCTTATTACCAACGACGGCACCAACGTTACCACCCATTACGCCGATAAGAACACCGGCACCGCACAGCGCACGGCAATAGGTCAGAGACAGGACGGCACCATCATTATGGTGGTAACGGACGGACGCTCCGCCTCCAGCCTTGGCGCAACGCATAACGATATTATCGACGTTATGCGCGAGTTCGGCGCCGTTACCGCGGGAATGCTTGACGGCGGCTCCAGCACCATGATGTATTACCGCGATTATTGGGACATTCTCGGCATAGATTACGAAACGCTTGATGAATTCCAGCGCAAGGGCATAGTTAACAAGTACAAGGCATTCACAAACCCCAGAAAGATGCCCACCTACTTTGTTGTAGCGCCCGAGAAGAGCAACTGACGGGAGGCGGAAGACGATGAATAAAGCTCAAAGAAACGTCCGCGCCGACCGCAGAGCCGCGGCTCAGAAAAGCAGACCCGCACGCTTCCCCATCTTCTGGGTGCTCCTTCTTGCCTTTATTATCATCAGCGTTATAGTTATAAATAACGCTCTTGATAAGATCACCGCGTTCCTTGAAGAATACGAAAGCGTTCAGCCGAAGTACGTGGAGGCTGAGGTGTTCGACAGCTACTTCAAGAGAATAGATTACGAAAAGCTTCTTACGGCAGCAGACAGAGGCGGTAATGAGGACATCACCGAATTTGAGGACAAAGAAGATCTTATAAACTATCTTAAAGGACTCTATTCCGACAAGGAGATCACCTATTACAGCATCTCCACGGGAACATCAAACGCACAGACGGCACAGCTTGATCTTTCCGATCTTGCAGGATACTTCGTTGACCAGTTCAACTCCAAGGGCGATATCAAGTACATCGTTAAGGCAGACGAGGACAAGATAGCGGAATTCACCCTCGTGCATTCCGACAGTGCCGCAAAGATAAGCAAGCACGGCTTTAAGGAGTACGAGCTTGGAAGCATCGAGCTTTTCTTCTTCCCCCATGAAAGCGTTACCGTAAAGCTCCCCAAGACCTCAACTCTTACCGTTAACGGAGTCAAGGTAAGCGATAAGTATCTCATCCCCGAGGTAAACGAGGAGGAGGAGTTCAACAAGCATCTCCCCGAGGGGCTTGAGGGCGTGGTCTACGTGGCTTACACCGTGGACGGGCTTTATCTTAAACCCGAGATCTCCGTTACGGATAAGGACGGCAGAACCGTGGAAGCGGTATATAACGCGGAGGATAACTACTGGTCTGCAGGCTTCCTTTACGACGACGCCCTTGCAGCGCAGTATTCCACCTACGTTATCAACGCCATCCAGAAGTACGCCGCGTATATGCAGATGGACGGCTCAAGAGCCGATTTTATCGATTATTACGATACTGATTCCGACCTTTGGGAGAATATCATAACCACGGAGAACTACTTCGTATGGGAACACGAGGGCTACACCTTCAAAAACCAGAAGGCAAGCGAATTTTACCGTTATAACGACGACGTATTCTCCTGCCGCGTTTCCATGACTCACGTTCTTCACCGCTACGGTTGGGAGGATTACGTTGACTATATCGATATGACCATTTTCCTTCGCAAGGTAGACGGCAATTATCTGATATTCGACAGCTTTGCCCACGAATAAGGAGGAGCTATGACGGCTTGTTCCGCTTTTATTGACGGCGTTTATAATTTTGATTTCGCCATTCTTGATTGGATCGTAAAAAACCTGCGCTGCGGCTTTCTTGACGTAGTTATGCCAATTATCACCTTTCTCGGTGACGGAGGCTGGTTTTGGATCGCTTGCGCGGTCATTATGCTTTTTTTCAAAAAAACGCGCAAAACGGGACTAATGATGGGACTTGCCTTGGTGTGCGGTCTGCTTGTCTGCAATCTCACCCTGAAGCCCCTGGTTGCCCGCGTGCGCCCGTACGATCTGCGCCCCGTTGAAAATATGCTCACGGAGCCGATGCACGATTTTTCCTTTCCTTCGGGGCATACCATCGCATCCTTTGAGGCGGCGGTTGTGCTACTTATCAGGGATAAGCGCTTCGGTATACCAGCAACGGTGCTTGCGTTCCTTATAGCCTTTTCCCGCCTTTATCTGTACGTCCACTACCCCACCGACGTGCTTGCTTCCATAGTTCTCGGCTCTTTATTCGCGGTGTTTTCCGTTTGGGCGGTAAACAAGCTCTACAGGAGGTTTGAAAAATGACGAACGAGCAAAGGCTGAAAAATTTAGCCGTTCCCGAAGGCAAGATAGACGTGGTTCTTGATACCGATACCTATAACGAAATAGACGATCAGTTCGCCCTTGCCTATCTTCTGCGTTCCGACGATAAGCTTGATACAAAGGCGATCTACGCCGCTCCCTTCTTCAACCAGCATTCCGAAAGCCCCGCAGACGGAATGGAAAAGAGCTATGAAGAAATAAAAAAAGTGCTCTCCCTGATGGGCGAGGAGCGACGGGTCTTTAAAGGCTCCGACCGTTATCTGCCCGATGAAAGCACCCCCGTTCCCTCCCCCGCCGCAGAGGATCTTATAGAAAGAGCAAAGCTCTACAGTCCCGAAAAGCCGCTGTACGTTGTTGCTATCGGAGCTATAACAAACGTTGCTTCCGCTCTTATCAAAGCTCCTGAGATAGCCGAGAATATCGTTATCGTGTGGCTTGGAGGCAACGCAAGGCATTACCACGATACGAAGGAATTCAATATGCAGCAGGATATCGCCGCCGCAAGAGTGGTTATGAACAGCGGCGCGCCCTTCGTTCAGCTTCCCTGTATGGGAATCGTCAGCACCTTTACCGTATCGGCCCCCGAGCTTGAATATTGGCTTAAGGATAAAAATCCCCTTGCGGATTATCTTGCCCGCAATACCATAAAGGAAGCGGAGGCTTATGCAAGCGGCAAGCCCTGGACCAGAGTCATCTGGGACGTTACCGCCGTTGCGTGGCTTATAAACGATAAAAACCGCTTTATGCTCTCCCGCATAGAAAAGACCCGTCTCCCCTCCTACGATCATCATTACGAGGAAAAGGACACGGGCACAGATATGCGTTACGTTTACCATATATGGCGCGACACACTTATGGAAGACCTTGTAAATAAGCTTCTGAAATAATCCTTATAACGAACACGGCGCGTTCTCCTCAAGGGAGAACGCGCCGTGTTTGGTTTTTTCACTTGATGACGGACGACAATCATCGCCTCCCTTGTGTAAAGGTTTCGCGGTGGTGAATGACAGTCCGGTGGACTGTCAGAGCCGCGAAAGGACCGACCCGCGGGAGACAGGTGCCGAGGAACGAGGCGAGGGATTGTGATCGACGAAAAACAATCCCCCACCGCTTTGCGGAGCCCCTTCCCCTTCTGGGGAAGGCTCTCGTTAGCCTTCTCCTGTGGGAGAAGGTGGCAGCCGAAGGCTGACGGATGAGGAGACCGAGCATCTCCCGCCGCTGTCATCAAAACGCATCTCGCGAAAGAGAGATAGAAGCAACCGCAGGGTTTTCAGCATCGCCTTGGCGGTTCGGAGGCGCCGACCACTGCTGAGATACACACGGGACGTCGAGGTATCGAACCCCGAAGGGGTGAGCGCGACCAACGGGAGCTTACCGCTCGCGGTGTTTGAAAACGCCGTCCCCTACCATGCCTCCCTGCGGAGGGAGGTGGATTTGCCGTAGGCAAAGACGGAAGGAGTTGCGTAAAGGGACGGCAGAGATGGTAATTGTTTCTGTGCGCGTACTCCTTCAGTCTGCTTCGCAGCCAGCCTACGGCCCAGTTCGCAA
>SVSB01000066.1 GCA_015064505.1 Oscillospiraceae bacterium | reverse complement strand
TTTGGTAAGCCTTGCAGCAAGATGAAGCGCTGTATTTCCATTATTATCTCTAGCATTAACATCCAAAGATTGATCGTTTCCAAGCAGCAGACTGACGGTTGAAAGCACCGATAAGGATGTAGTCACCGGACATAACGGTGATGTTAATATCCTTGCTCTCCTGCTCAACGAGCACGCCGCCTTCACCGGTTCCCTGATAACCGCCAAGGATGGAGAAAGCATTACCGAACTTAAGACCGGTGGTGCCTGCGCCCATGGTGATCATGTTAACGCCCTCGCCGAGGGTGAAGGGATTGCACTGAGCAACAACGAGGTAGAAGGAGCCCTGCATCTCGATGTCTATGTACTCGAACTTAACTTCGCAAGGGCAGAAGAAACGCTGGCTGTTGGTGCCGTACGCTGCCTGAGCGGTCTTGCGGTAGTCAACGCCGTCGTAAACGGAGGTGATGGTTACGGAACCCTCGTAGCTCTCGGTGGGAACGAAGTTCTGCATCTGGAGGAAATAACCGGAAACAACGATGGTACAATCCTTGGTAAGATCGAGAGCAGCAAATGCGTCCTCAAGGGATGCAACTGCATTCTCGGGGGAATCACCGGAACCGTCTCCGGTTGCCATAGTGTCAAGGAACACTACGGTCTTGTCGCCTGCAGCGGAAACGCTGAAGGGCACGAATGCACAGATAAGAAGTGCGCAGAGGATAAACGCGAGTATCTTTTTCATAACATTCTCCTTAAAGAGTTTTGATATGTTCAAATTATAACACAGCATTTCCAATTTGTAAACATGAATTTGTGCTTTTTTACACTTTTTCACAAAATTGAGCAATATTTTTTATCAGAATGCCAAAAAAGCCGTGGCCGTTCAAGGAACAGCCACGGTTTTTCAAACTTTTCAGCCGAGGAATTCAACCTTCAGCTCGCGCACGCCGTTGTTATCGGCTGCAGGAGCGGAAGCCTTGTTTCTTTCCTCAAAGAATTTCTTTGCAACCTGGGGGAACAGCGCATAGGAGAGGATATCCTCCTCGCTGTCCGTAATTCCCTTCAGCTCTTGGCGGTATGCTTCAAGCTCGGGCTTGATAAGATCCGCAGGGCGGCAGGTAATGACCTCGTCGTCACCGATAGCCATTTTACGCACCTCGGCGTTCACCTCACCCGGAAGCTTACCGTACTCACCGCGCAGAAGGCCCTTGGATTCCTTTGTAAAGGTCTTATAGCGCCCCATGAGCACGTTCATAACGGACTGAGAGCCAACGATCTGGCTCGTGGGGGTAACGAGGGGAGGATAACCGAAGTCCGCACGAACTCGCGGAACCTCCTCAAGCACGTCGTAATATTTATCCTCTGCCTTAGCCTGCTTAAGCTGAGAGATAAGGTTGGAGAGCATTCCGCCGGGAACCTGATAAAGCAGAGTGTTGGAGTCAACGTTCAGCACCTTGGGGTCAAGGATGCCGTCAGCTTTGAGCTTGTTTGCAACGGTACGGAAGTATGCCGCAACCTCCGTAAGCTTAACCAGGTCAAGTCCCGTATCGCGCTCGGTACCGCGGAGAGTTGCAACCATCGCCTCGGTAGAGGGCTGGGAGGTACCGTTTGCAAGAGGAGAAAGAGCGCAGTCCACGATATCAACGCCCGCAGAGCAAGCCATAAGGTTTGTCATATCGCCCGTGCCGGTGGTGTTGTGGGTATGAAGATGGATCGGAATATCCACCTTTTCCTTAAGGCGCTTAACGAGGCTGTATGCATCGTAAGGGAGCAGGAGATTTGCCATATCCTTGATGCAGATGGTGTCTGCACCCATTTCCTTAAGAGTGCAAGCAAGATTTACGAAGTAATCCTCGTTATGCACGGGGCTTACGGTGTAGCTTATTGCCGCCTCGCAGGTGCCGCCGTACTTTTTGGTGTACTTCATTGCGGCTTCCATATTGCGGGGGTCGTTCAGCGCGTCGAAAATACGGATAACGTCAATACCGTTTTCAATAGACTTCTTTACGAACGCCTCAACGACGTCGTCTGCATAGTGCTTGTAGCCAAGAAGATTCTGACCGCGCAGAAGCATCTGCAGTCTTGTATTGGGCATTGCCTTTCTCAGTGCGCGGAGTCTTGCCCAAGGGTCCTCTCCGAGGAAGCGCATACAGGAATCGAAGGTAGCGCCGCCCCAGCACTCAAGAGACCAGTATCCGATCTTATCAAGCATTTCGCAGGCGGGAAGCATATCCTCAAGGCGCATACGGGTAGCAGCCTGGGACTGATGCGCGTCGCGCAGTATGGTATCGGTTATATAAAGTTTGTTTGCCATAATAACTCCTTTTTAACCCAGCAGGCTGATAAGCAGCCCTGCGGCAATAGCGGAGCCGATAACGCCCGCTACGTTGGGACCCATTGCGTGCATAAGCAGGAAGTTGGAGGGATCGGCCTTCTGTCCCTCGCTCTGAGAAACTCTTGCCGCCATGGGAACGGCGGAAACGCCCGCGCTTCCGATAAGGGGATTTATCTTGTTTTTGGTAAAGAGGTTCATAAACTTTGCAAGAAGAACGCCGCCTGCGGTACCGAAGGAGAACGCAACGATACCAAGCACCATAATGCCGAGAGTGCGGGGATCAAGGAATGCCTCCGCAGTTGCGGTGGCACCAACGGTGATTCCGAGGAATATGGTAACTATGTTCATAAGCTCGTTCTGGGCGGTCTTTGCGATTCTGTCCACAACTCCACACTCCTTCATAAGGTTACCAAGCATAAGCGAGCCGATAAGGGGAGCGGCGGAAGGCAGAAGAAGAGATACGAACACGGTGATAACGATGGGGAAAATTATCTTTTCCGTCTTGGATACGGGGCGAAGCTGGCTCATCTTGATCTTGCGCTCCTTCTCGGTGGTGAGAAGACGCATAATGGGGGGCTGAATTACGGGCACCAGCGCCATATAAGAATAAGCCGCAACCGCTATGGGTGCAAGAAGCTCGGGGGCAAGGAGAGACGCAGTATAAATTGAGGTAGGACCGTCAGCACCGCCTATAATACCGATAGCTGCCGCCTGAAGCTGGGAGAAGGAAAGCTTCTCAAATCCTATTGCGTTAATAAGACGCGCTCCGAGATAGGTGGAGAAAATACCGAGCTGAGCAGCAGCACCTAAAAGAAGACTCTTGGGGTTTGCGATCAGGGGACCGAAGTCGGTCATAGCGCCAACGCCAAGGAAAATAAGGCAGGGATAAATATTAAGCTTAACACCAAGGTAGAGGTAATCAAGCAAGCCGGGAGTAACGTCCATCTTGCCTGCAAAATATTCCCAATGCACGTGACCCTCTGCAAATATCTCCGCATTGTACATTCCCGCGCCGGGAAGATTGGAAAGGAGCATACCGAAAGCGATGGGAAGAAGGAGCAGGGGCTCAAACTTCTTTACTATTGCAAGATAAAGGAGAGCGAAGGAGATAAAGAGCATTGCCAGCTGTCCCCAGTTATCCGCAAACATAGCAAAGCCTGTTGTAGACAGGAAGTCTTTAATTGCGTCCATTACGGATACCTCCGCTTATGCAATAACGCAAAGTGCGCTTCCGGAATCAACGGTTGCGCCCTTGGTAACGGAAACGGAGCTTACGGTGCCGTCGCAGGGTGCGAGGATCTCGTTCTCCATCTTCATAGCCTCGATAACGAAGAGAAGCTGACCCTTCTTTACGGATGCGCCGTTTGCAACGTTTACGGAAAGCACGGTGCCGGGCAGAGGGGAGTTTACTGCGGTGCCGCCTGCGGGAGCGGCTGCGGGTGCGGGAGCTGCGGCAGGAGCTGCAGCGGGAGCGGATGCGATGGTAGCCGCGTCGGCAACCTCGAGCTCAACCTCGTATTTAACGCCGTTTACGGTAACAATATACTTTTTCATTTCAATTCACGGGATGTACCCGTCCTCCTATGTAATTTATATTCTTTTGAATGAATGGATGCGAAGTGCGGAAACGTCCGTGCCAAGCTCCTCCGCGATAACTGCGGAAACAGCCGCAACAACGGCTCCCTTCTCCTCTGCGGAAAGCTCTGCAGCGGGTGCGGGCTCTGCGGTTTTTGCCTTTTCAGTCTTTGCGGAAACCGAAGAAAAGATCTTACCGAACAGCATGCATATAAAGATGATGCATATAAGTCCGAAGAACACGGTGCCAATACCCAGTGCCGCAACCGTAAGATCGCTGTACTTTTCAACCACGGGTTCCGTTGCCATCAAAAGCTCGTCCATAAACTCACCTCCAAAGTATTATTTCGTTATGTAATGGGAGATAAACCAATCTCCCCCTTATACAATAAAATTTTACCATAAGCAAATCCAATAGTCAATGAAAAATAAAAGAAAAACTTCCCGAAATGAACCGCCGTCATTCGGGAAGTTTTGTTGGATTGTTACATTTTTGTCAATCAAAGAGTATCGGACATAAGTATCTCGAAGAGCTCTTCCGCATCGTGGGCAACGGCATCCGCTCCCTCATCCCAAAGCACGGATTCAGAACGGTATCCCCACGCAACTCCGATTGCGGCAAGTCCGCTGTTCTTTGCGGTGCGCATATCGATATGGGAATCTCCGATAAACACAGCCTCGCTCTGCTCAACGCCGAACTGCTTAAGCACCGCAAGGGTGGAATCGGGCGCGGGCTTCGGCTCGTATGGTCCCTGACCTATCACAGCGTCAAAATACCCTTCTCCGAACATCCTTTCCGCAAGGGGAACGGTGATCTCGTGCATCTTGTTCGTTACGATGCCGATCTTAAAGCCCAAAGACTTCAGCTTGTCAAGAAGCTCCCGTATACCGGGATATGGTTCCTCGGTCTTTTGCCAGACCTCCGCATATCTTGCCTTATAATAAATGAGCGCTTCGTCGATTTTTTCGGGCGGAAAATCCTCGGGAAAAGCGCGGCGCACGAATTCCCTGCTGCCGTAATTTATGCACTCAAGCAGCTCCTCGCGGCTTCTTTCCTTGCAGCCGTAATGCACGAGCGCCATATTCATTCCCTCGCGGAGGGCGTCCATAGTATCCGCAAGAGTTCCGTCAAGATCAAATATTGCTGCGCGTATCATAGTATCTCCTGAAAAAGTTATCTTTGCTAATTTTATCCCTTGTGCAAAAAAAAGTCAATACCCAAAGAAATTTACCATTTACAATAGCCATCCGAAGGCGTATAATGAAGACACAAATCACTAAAGGAGTGCATTATGAAAATCAGGATAGAAAACAAGTATTTGCTTTTTCCCGTTAACGTTAACGTATCCCAGAAGCGCGTTTGCCTTTACGAGGGAGAAAAGCTGCTTTTTGACTTCAGATGCAAGATAGATAATATTGCGCCGCACTTTACCGCTTATATGGACGTTTCTCCCTTTATGGGCAAAGAGGTGGAGCTTCAGATCGAGCCCGAGGTTGAATATGCTCCCCGCTTTGCGGACTCCTTTGATCTTCCCGAATTCGGCGGCGAGCTCCTCCGCCCGCAGGTGCACTTCACCGTTAAAAACGGCTGGAACAACGACCCAAACGGCCTCGTTTACGCAGACGGTGTATATCATATGTTCTATCAATATAACCCCTCCGCTCCCGAATGGCAAAATATGCACTGGGGCCACGCTGTAAGCCGCGATCTTACCCATTGGGAGGAAAAGGATATCGCCCTGTTCCCCGATAAGCTTGGCACTATGTTCTCGGGTTCTGCGTTTATTGACAAGAAGAACTCCGCCGGCTTCGGCAAGGACGCAATGCTTCTATTCTATACTGCCGCGGGAAACAACTCCCGTCTTTCCGAAAATCAAAAGTTTACCCAGTGCCTCGCTTATTCCGTTGACGGAGGTAAGACCTTTGCGAAGTACGAGCACAATCCAATCGTTGCACACATAGAAGGCGGCAACCGCGACCCGAAGGTGGTATACGTTGAAGAGATAGATAAATACGTGATGGCTATCTTTCTGGCGGAAAACAGATACGAGCTTCTCACCTCCGAAGATCTGCTGAATTGGAAGCATTTTGACGGTATCACTCTTCCGGGGGATGCAGAGTGCCCCGATCTTTTCAGCCTTGAATACGAAGGAAGAAAGCTGTGGGTATTTATGGGCGCCCGCGACGTTTACACCGTCGGTCACTTCGAACGGGACGGATTCGTTGCAGAGAGCGCACCGAAGCCGCTTACTTATCTGAAGATGAGCTATGCGGCACAAAGCTTTTCAAATATCCGGGATGGCAGAGCGTTGCGCATTGCGTGGCACATCACAAGAATTCCCGCGCCCAACTTTTCTTCGCAGATGAGCTTCCCCACGGAAATGAGTCTTGAAAAGCACGGAGACGAATATTATCTTTGTGCCACACCTGCAAGAGAAATAAAGGATCTTTACATAGGCGGCGCGATATGCGATAATATTTCGCTGAAAGATCCCTACGTTGCAAAAACTCACGCCCGCCCCGTACATATGAAGCTGAGCCTGCCATACACGGAAGGCGAAAAACTGGTGCTTGATTTATTCGGCACGCCCCTTGCCTGCGATATGACAAATAACGAGCTAAGGTGCAAAAACGCAAAAATGCCCCTTACCCTTAAGAAAGATAGGGTTACGTTAGAACTTATCTGCGACCGTTGCTCCGTTGAGATATTTGCAGATAACGGCAAATTCTTTGCGGCAGTCGCCGCTATTGCAGATTACAATCTGCCGAGGATAACCGTTGAAAAGAACGAAAAAATAAATCTCGACTTCATAGAATGGAACGCACTCAGCTCCATATACGAATAATGAAAGGAAAAGACTCGCAACAAGCAAGTTGCGAGTCTTTTCCTCAGTCTGTCGAAAAAGTCACTCTACGGGGTGGCTTTTTTGCGTTAGATATGGTATAATAGAAGCAAGAAAAGACAGGCGGTGAAAGAATGTTAAGCAGAGGACAAAACGGAAGAGATATAATGCA
>SVSB01000065.1 GCA_015064505.1 Oscillospiraceae bacterium | reverse complement strand
CACGATCGTAACCATTACCGATACCTTTGGAAACACCGTTTCCTGGGCATCCGCAGGTGAGCTCGGTTTTAAGGGTTCCAGAAAGTCCACTCCCTATGCGGCTCAGATGGCAGCAGAGACTGCAGGTAAGCTTGCAGTAGAGAACGGTATGAAGACCGTTGAGGTATACGTTAAGGGCCCCGGATCCGGAAGAGAATCCGCGATTCGCGCTCTTGAGAATGTAGGTCTCCAGGTCGTAATGATCAAGGACGTTACCCCCATTCCCCACAACGGATGCCGTCCGCCTAAGCGCAGACGCGTTTAATCATAACGGAGGAAAAATAAGATGGCAAGATATACAGGACCCGCATGCAGACTGTGCCGCAGAGAAGGCACTAAGCTTTACCTCAAGGGTAGCCGCTGCACTTCCGGCGCTTGCTCCTTCGACGTAAGAGAGAAGGCCGGCGCACCCGGCGCACATGGCGTATCTCGCAAGAAGGTTGGCGAGTACGGTATGCAGCTCCGCGAGAAGCAGAAGGCAAAGAGATACTATGGCGTTCTTGAGCGCCAGTTCAGAAACTACTACGAGATGGCTGTTAAGAAGGAAGGTATGACCGGTGCAAACCTGCTCTGCATCCTTGAGACCCGTCTTGACAACGTAGTATACAGAATGGGACTTGCTGCAAGCCGCAAGGAGGCTCGTCAGCTCGTTTGCCACGGTCACTTCACCCTCAACGGAAAGAGAGCAGACATTGCGTCTATTCTCGTTCGTCCCGGTGACGTAATCGCTCTTCGCGAGAACAGCCGTGACCTTCCCAAGTTCAAGGCTCTTATTGAGAACTTTGATGCTAAGAATGCTCCCAAGTGGCTTGAGGTTGATACCGAGAACGTTACTGCTAAGGCAGTAGCAGCTCCTACCAGAGACGATATCGACTTCCCCTTCACCGAGCAGCTTATCGTCGAGCTCTATTCCAAGTAAGATATTCCTTCCGGATGCGGCGTTTTACGGCGCATCCGAGGAAGGCGTCGATCCCTGCTTGTCGCATATATATGCGGCCGCATAGCCTGACCGGCGAAATAAATTTATTTGGAGGATATTATGATAGAAATAGAGAAGCCTAACATTTCGTCCGAGGAAATGGACGAAACAGGTAAATCCGGCGTATTTGTTGTCGAGCCTCTTGAGAGAGGCTACGGCATGACCCTGGGAAACTCTCTTCGCAGAGTACTGCTCAGCTCTCTGCCCGGAGTTGCCGTAACGTCTATTAAGATCGACGGCGTGCTTCACGAGATCTCTGCAATCCCCGGTGTTAAAGAAGACGTCACCGAGATCGTCCTCAACGTGAAGGGAATCACCGCTAAGCTGTATTCCCCCACACCCAAGACCGTATACATTGACGTAAACGGTCCCCGCGAGGTCACCGCAAGGGACATCGTGTGCGATTCCGATATCGAGATCCTGAATCCCGATCATCTCATCGCAACTCTGTGCGAGAACGCTCACTTCTATATGGAGCTGACGTTTGACCACGGTAGAGGATACGTATCCAACGATAAGAACAAGCAGAACTATCTTGCTGCAAACGCTCAGAGCGGCAGCGGACTTCCCCTTGGCCTTATCTTTACCGATTCCATCTACACCCCTGTTTACAGCGTAAGCTACACGGTTGACAATACCCGCGTTGGTAACATCACCGACTACGATAAGCTTACCATTACCGTAAACACCAACGGGACGATCACCGCAAAAGAAGCGGTATCTCTCGGCGCCAAGATACTCAATGAGCATCTCAACCTGTTCGTGGATATGTCCGATACAGCAAAGGACACCGAGATAATGGTTGAACGCGAGGAAACCAAGAAGGAAAAAGTCCTTGAGATGACCATCGAGGAGCTTGACATGTCGGTAAGAAGCTTCAACTGCTTGAAGCGCGCCGGCATTGATACCGTCGAGGATCTTACCAACCGTACCGAGGAGGATATGATAAAGGTCCGTAACCTCGGAAAGAAATCTCTGGAGGAAGTTATCCAGAAGCTCCACTCTCTCGGCCTCGATCTGAAGCGCGAAGAAGAGTAAGCACAATCAATCAAAATAATTAGGAGGGACACTCATAATGCCCGGTACGAGGAAGCTCGGCAGAAAGACCGCCCATAGAATGTCTATGCTCAAAGGCATGGTTACTCTTCTGCTTGAGAAAGGAAAGATAGAAACCACTCTTACAAGAGCAAAGGAAATTGCTCCTCTCGCTGAGAAGATGATCACTCTCGGTAAGAAGAACACCCTTGCAAGCCGCCGTGCTGCAATGGCGTTCATCACCAAGGAGGAGGTCGTAGCGAAGCTCTTCAACGAGATCGCTCCCAAGTACAGCGAGCGTAACGGTGGTTACACTCAGATCTACAAGCTTGGATTCCGCCGCGGAGACGCTGCAGAGATGGCTCTGCTCCGCCTCTTCGAGGAGCCTGTAAAGGAAGAAGAGAAGACTTCCAAGAAGGCAACCAAGAAGGCTGAGGAAGCTCCTGCCGCAGAGGCTGAGAAGGCCGCTGACGCTGAGTAATTAAAGAAAGAGACTGTATTAAATGCCTCGGCATTTAATACAGTCTTTTTTTCTATTCAAGTAACGGCAGATAAGAGGAATATTTTATTCTTCGTTTTCCATATATTCCCTGAATTCCCTCCGTTTTCTGACAAAGGCGTTAATAAACCAATAAACGCAGATTCCAAGGATCGGGGGGAGGCTGTAGAGCAGGGCAAGACCTATAAGCTCCGTAAGCAAATTAAAGGCGTACCCGAAGTCGGGGGCGTGGTGGATGAATACGAAATAGAGATACATTACTAAGGGTGCGGAAAGGATATATTTCAGATGGTGCTTCGGCTCAAGTAAAAACCCCGAGAAGAGCCCGTGGAAAAACAGGAGCGCGGGACAAATGAGAAAAATACAGTACATAGAGTAGGTGGAGGGGTAGCTTGTCAGCGGTGAAAATTTATCCAAGTAGAAAAGAAGCTTGAAAATTCCCAAAGTAGCCGCCGTGACCGCAAAAAAACAATGCTGTTTTAACGTTAGATCTTTTCATTTTTTAACTCACCTTTTATCAATAGCAGCAAAGACCGTCAAGCGCAGGATCATTTGGGTTGAGGCTTTGGGGAGTATTCTATCTCTGCGGTACTGCTTTCGGCGGAGCGAACGGGAGGCTTGTAAACAGACCAGCTCTTGCCTCCGTCAGCGGAAATAAGGTAAGCATATCCCTCCGTGAGCTCGCCCTTTTCGCCGCCGTTCAGATAGTCGCCGATCTGTACGCGTATCGCTTTAACTCCGATCTCGCCTTCAAAATACGGAGCGCACTCAATATATCTGCCGTTGCCGTACAGACCGTTATAAAAATCCCAATATTTATATGCGGAGGTGTCAACGAGCTCGTGGCTTATATCGGCATCCGAAACGTTCCCGATATCACCGATAGCGTAGACCTTTCCGTTTATATACGCAAAAGCGGAATTTGCGCAGGGAAGCTTAAGACTGTAAAATATATTCCCGTCGGAAGTAAAGCTCTTTCCTCCGTCCGAGGTATAATAGAGCGAGTAAACGGTAGATCCGGCAGCGCCCATACCGCCGGAGGTGGCGTAGCCCACTCCTCTTTCGTCAAGATAGAGTGAAGCGATGGAAAGCTTCGGGTCTACGGCTATGAACTCTGCTTCTTCGCCCATGCGGTGTATCTTTATAAGTAATCCGTGCAGCTTACCGCAGCTGCAGTAGCTTTTGTGCAAGAAATAAGAAAGCTCGGGGCTTACGTAATGGAAGCTGAACTCGCGGCTCGTTATATCGTCAAATACGTGCTCTGCGCCGCTTTCGTCAAGAGCGGTGACTTTTCCTTCAAGCACGTAGGTTATTTCTCCGTTATTGTAGCTGACGGTAAGCTTGCCGTTTTCCGATTTGAATGAATGCGCGGAATTGGTGCCGTAATAAAGAGGAACGGATGCAAGGGGTTCGTTTACCTGCAATGCGTCGGATATAAAGTACTCGGTATCGGGTGCGTTATCGTAATGCAGATACGTACCCACGGTGGGAAGTCTTACGGTATCTGCACCCTTGATCATCACGTAACCGCCTTCTCCAACGTACAGCAGGGAATTGGGATCGGGTGTGAGACTTGCGTTATCCCAATCCACCCACCGCACGCTCTCCGCGTTGTGCTGAGACGAGGCTCGATCGTACTCTTCTTTGGTTACGGGCGCGTTGTTCACGAAGTATTTGGTCTCTCCGTTATCGCCCTGCTCGGTGCGTATATGCTCAACGATTTCGCATCCCATATCCGTGAATCGCAAGGTGGAGCAGCCGTAGGTATTTCCGCTGTTCGTGTTCCAGAAAAAGGAACCGTTTACGTTTATGCGGTACATGGATTGATATCTGAAGCTTGCGCCGAGCACCTTGCCCTCAGCTCTCCACAGTATCAGAACCGTGGTGTTTGACAGGCGCAGAGCAAGCTCCTCATTCCCGTCTGAATCGAGATCCGCTACGGCAATCTCCCATATATCACTGTGATAGTCGGCAAAGCGCATATCGCGCTTGGAATACGTATCGTAAAGGACTTCTCCCTTGCTTAAAACCTCAATATAATCCCCGTGGACCTTAAGCACCTCGGGCTCGATGGGGGCAGCGGTATCCTCGGTGCTTGGGGCGGTGGTTTCGGGGATCTCTGTGGTAACGGGTTCTTCCTCGGTGACCGGCGTTGCCGTGGTAACGGGTGCTTCAGTGGTAATTGGTGCCTCAGTGGTTGTGGGGGCCACCGTAATTACGGGTGCTTCGGTTGTGGCCTCGGCTTCCGTGGTTGTTTGAGCCTCTGTTGTAACGAAGACTTCCGTCGTTCCGGTGGTATCCGCAGTGTCGTCGGTTACGGGGGGATCGTCCTTTACGGCACACGCCCATAAGGAAAAACCGCAGAGCATTGCGGCAAGTATAGCGGATGCAAGCCTCGTTGAATACTTCATAATGCACCTCAAAAGCACGAAAAATACCAGTGTTTTCTGATTACATAATACAATAAGCCGAAGAAAAACGCAAGTTTTTTTCTTCGGCTTAAGTGCTATGGGAAAAATTTTTACACTATATTCATAAGTTGTTAAAGCATCATAGGGAAAGAGAAAAGCAGCTTGCGGAGCTTGAAGTATATCTTCGCCTCATCGGAAAGGGGAAGAGGGTTGACTCCCTTGCCGCATTCAAGGGTAAAGGCGGGGCGGTCGTATTCCGCAATGAACCAATCGATAAGTCCGCCGTAAGCGGCACTGCCCGATGGGGCGCTGGTCTTGTATCCCGTTACGCTTGCTATTCTGCTTGCAACGGCTCTTGCGCCCACGGGACAGCTTGAAAGGGAGGAATAATAAATCTCCTCGCCCTGTGTGTGCAGGGAAATAAGGGAGCGCACCGAATGGGCGCGGACGTAAGCGCAAACGGCACCGCATTCGGGCTCGGATTCGGGGCAGGCGCCGCTGTATTTCGTTGGGGCGCCGCAGGCAATTCCGTTTTCCTGCTCGATTTTCTTGTACTGCAGCCAGCCCGCGTTGTAGTTGTGGTTCAGGTCAACGCCTCGTATATTTGCTTGCCAATGGGAAAAGTCCGTGCTGTCGCCGTTCATACGCAGTATTCTGTCCTTAAGGGGATTATTTTCGTCGATTCCGTGCTGCTGCAGCTCCGCGCCGTCAACATTCAAAAGCGGAATGATCACCAGCCTTTTCTCCCGCATGATGAAATCCGTGTCGGCGCCGTATATGCGTCTTTTCAGGCTGTGTGCCTCGCAAAGCTCGTAAAGAAAGCGGATAAGCGAAAGTCCCGTGATCCACTCGGAGCCGTGGTGACCGCTTATGTACATATATTCGGTCTTTCCTTCACCGAATACTGCGGCGCAGATGGGGCGTCCCATTATGGTCTCGCCTATGTATTCAACGCCCAAAAAGGGATAATAGTCCGTTAATTCCTGCAGATAATTCAAAAGTGCTTCCAAGTCAAGGGCGGTTGGGCGAAAAACAGGTCTGTCCATTTCATTCTCCTTTCGGTTTCTCGATTAAATATATTCCGCAAGGAGGATAAATATTTGCAAAAAAGACTTTTGTTTTTCACTTAGTTGTGATAAAATGAGTTATCAAAATCAAAGGAATGAAAAATGGAAGCAATCAAACGTGATAATCCGCCCTTAAAATCGGCAAAAAGATATACCGCGATCGTGTTTATTACCTACGCCTGCGTTTTTCTTTTGAATATTCTTAATTCCACAGCTCTTAATATGCTTTTGCAGTACCTTTCCACAGACGTGCAATTTGCAGGCACCGTACTGCCCCATATAGTCTATTATCTTATGTCCGTCCTTGCGATAGTATGGCAGTTCGTTGGCGTTGCCGTCCTCTGTGACTGCATCAGCCGCGAACATAAGCTTCTTACTGCCGCATCGGCAGTGCTGTTCTTCTGCGCAATGATGGCAAGCTCCTTTCTGCCCATTATCGTAGCCGCGGTACAGTACAGCTCCCAGACCTTGGGAACGCTTATTTATTCCAATTCCGCCGCACTGCTGACCGATGGAATATTCGGCGCTGTGCGCGTTATTCTTGCAACGGTAATTTGCCTTGCCGTGTGCGCTTATTGCCGCAGAAAGCAAAAAAACCGCCTCTCCGCGGCGCTCCTTGGGTGCCTCTGGTGTGCAATAGCACTTACTGCCCTTTCCATGGCGGTCATATTCTTCTATAACACCTTGCCTTTTCTCCAAAGCGCAGGTAGAAACGCCCTCCAAAGCCAGCTCCCAAAGATACTGCTGGAGTACGTGATCCTCGCCCTTTACGGAGTTATCGGCTACGCCGTCGGCGCTCTGTACATCAGAGCGGTGAAGTAGGAAGTTAGAGGACGGGAAGATAGAGAACGAAGGAATACGCGGGGGATAATTTAGAATACGAAGGAAGACGCGGGGGATAATTTAGAATACGAAGGAAGACGCGGGGGATTTCTTGAAAGAAATCCCCCGCACCCCCAAAGAACTTTCAAACCACTCGTTTGCGAAGCAAACATATCGCACGCGAAGCGTATATAGCATTTTGTAAAAATATATCGCAGATCCAGCAAGGGATTTATATCGCCGCGTGACCGTCCTTTGGACGTCACGCAACCGTAGGGGCGACCATTATGTCAAGAGTAACATTGTAAACAATCTGTGTAAGGACATGGTATACACATTTTAGATGACAAATTTATGCATTTGGAAGCGGAACGGAGCGTAGCGGAGTGAGGCTTCCAAATGCAGCGAGCGATCA
>SVSB01000064.1 GCA_015064505.1 Oscillospiraceae bacterium | reverse complement strand
GTGATAGTGATTCTCAAGGATCTCGCAAACCTTCTTGAACTGCTCGAAGGCTGCGGGGAACTTGTTTGCCATCTCTGCGATGGGCATGGGAGTACGAACGCCTGCAACAACGTCCTCGCCCTGTGCGTTGGTAAGGAACTCACCCATGAGCTTCTTCTCGCCGGTAGCGGGATCACGGGTAAATGCAACGCCGGTACCACAGTTATCACCCATGTTACCGAATGCCATTGCCTGAACGTTTACTGCAGTACCCCAGGAGTAGGGGATATCGTTATCGCGGCGATAAACGTTTGCACGGGGGTTATCCCAGGAACGGAATACTGCCTTAACGGCACCGATGAGCTGCTCCTTGGGATCGGAGGGGAAGTCGGAACCGATCTTAGCCTTGTACTCAGCCTTGAACTGAGTTGCAAGCTCCTTAAGATCCTCTGCGGTAAGCTCAACGTCAAGCTTAACGCCCTTCTCTTCCTTCATTTTATCGATAAGCTCTTCAAAGTACTTCTTGCCGACCTCCATAACAACGTCGGAGTACATCTGAATGAATCTGCGGTAGCAGTCGTATGCCCAACGAGCGTTGCCGGACTTCTTTGCCATAACCTCTACAACGTCCTCGTTAAGACCAAGGTTAAGGATGGTATCCATCATACCGGGCATGGATGCACGTGCGCCGGAACGAACGGAAACGAGAAGAGGATTCTCAAGATCACCGAACTTCTTGCCGGTAACCTCCTCCATCTTAACGATGTAGTCCATGATCTCGGCCATGATCTCGTCATTGATCTGACGGCCGTCCTCATAGTACTGGGTGCAGGCCTCGGTAGAAATGGTGAAGCCCTGGGGAACAGGAAGACCGATGTTGGTCATCTCTGCAAGGTTAGCTCCCTTACCGCCAAGGATCTCGCGCATGTTTGCGTTACCCTCGGTAAAGAGATAGCAATACTTTTTAGCCATTGTAAACCTCCAATATTTTATATGCTTTCTTTATTGTTTTTTTCAGCACCCACTATTATAACACGGGTTTTTCCGAATTTCCATAGTTTTGTAAGATATTTTTACCAAAAATTAAACTTTTTATCATTTAAACGGCTGTTTTTTGCGTGTTCCGTTGAATTGTTCCGTCAAGCAAACGAAAAATACAGTTTTTACTTTGATTTTGCGATGAATTTTTCCTTTCCGTTTTGAAAAACTCTTGCGTTTTTGCGGTTTTTGTAGTATTATAAATGCACGATAATATTTTAAACGCAGCCGCGGGGTCTCCCGTGGCGATTTGTGCTGTTAAAAAACGGAGGTTTTCGATTTGGCTGATATATTCGATCTGTTCAAGAAAATAGAAAGCGGCGGAGTAGGTCACGCCCCCGTAACAAAGATAGTTGCCTGTCTCGGAAACCCCGGCGCGGAGTACACCGTCACCCGCCACAACTGCGGCTTTATCTGTGCCGACTATCTGGTGCAGAAGTACAACGCTTCCCCCTGGAAGATCCGCTTCAAGGCGCTTTGCGCGGAATGCACCGTTGGCGGCGTGCGCGCTCTTATTTTAAAGCCCCAGACCTATATGAATCTTTCCGGTGAGGCAGTAAGAGAGGCCCTTGACTTTTACAAGCTCTCCCCCGACGCGCTCACCGTTATATGCGACGATATAAACTTTGATTGCGGCAGAATGCGAATCCGTAAAAACGGAAGCGACGGCGGTCAGAGGGGACTTCGCAGCATCATAACCACCCTCAACACCGACGCATTTCCCAGAATACGCCTCGGCGCGGGCAAAAAACCCGAAAAGTACGATATGGCAGATTGGGTGCTTTCCAAGTTCACCCCCGAAGAGCAGAAGGCGCTTTTCGGCTGTCTTGAATGCGCCGCGGAGGCTCTGCCTCTCATATTTGCCGGCAACACCGAGGAAGCAATGGCACGCTTCAACGGCACTGGAAAAACGGGTAACTGAATGATTTACGACGGAATAAGACTTGATAACACCTATACGAAGCTCATAAAGGCTCTGGACACGGAGCTTGCCTCCCCGAACCGCCTGCCTCTTTTTCTGACCGGCGTGTGCGGAGGCGCCGATACCGCCCTTTGCTGTGCTATGGCAAAGGACAGGGGTCCCATCCTTATCCTTACGGGCACGGAGAGAGACGCCGCAAGAATGGCAAGCGGAATGAACGCCTGCGGTCTGCGCGCCGCCGTCTTCCCCGGCAGAGAGCCGGTGCTTTACAATATTGCCGCCTCCCGTACCTCCGAGTACGAGAGGCTAAAGGTGCTTCTGCGCTTAAGGCGAGGAGAGCTTGACGCGGTAATTGCCGTGCCCGGTGACGCGGTTGGCTATACTATGCCCCCCGATATTCTTGCCCTTTCCGGCTTTACCCTTAAAACGGGCACGGAGTTCGACCCCACCGCCCTTGACGAGGCGCTTCTGATGCTTGGCTACGTTAAATGCGAAATGACGGAAGCACCGGGGCAGTACGCCCGCAGAGGCGGCATAATAGATATCTATCCCTCATTTTCCCTTGAAGGCGAAACGCGCCCCTATCGCGTGGAGTTCTTTGGCGACGAGGTGGACAGGATCGGCGTTTTTGATCCCGACACACAGCGCACCGAGGAAAACAAGGGCGAGATCTTCGTATCCCCCGCAAGGGAGCTGCTCCTTACCCCGGAGATAACGGAAAAGATACACAGATCCGTTGCAAATCTCAAAAAGAAGGCAAAGACCGTTGAGGGCGAAAAGGAGCTTTCAAGCGAGCTTACAGCCATTGAGAGCGGAATGCCCATAGACTTTGCCGACAAATATATCACTCTGGTCTACCCACAGAAATGCACCCTTACGGATTATTTCGATAAATTCCGCCCCGTGGTGGTGTGCGGCAAAAACGCAATGCGCCAGCAGCTTGACGCCGCCCTTTGGCGCGAGCGTGAAAACCTTACGGCATTGCTTGAATCGGGCACCATAGACCCAAAATACGCGGGCTTTATGGAGGACGAGGGATACCTCAACAAATTTCTTGACGGTCACGCAACCGTCTTTCTTGACAGCTTCGTTTCTTCCTCCGGAAAGGGGCAGGGCGGTCTTTTCACCCTGCATTGCCGCTCCGGCTCCGTTACGGGCAACAAGGAGCTTATCCTTGCAGACATAGAAGACTATCTCAAGACGGGCTACCGCATCGTTATCGCCACCGCCTCCTCCCACGAAAGCGAGGTGCTGGGCGGTATGCTCCGCGAAAAAGGCGTTGCCGTTTCCACCGTTGACAGCGGAAGCATAGACTGCACTGCCCTCTCCCAACAGGTAATATATCTTACGGTTCTTCCCGGAGCCGAGAGCTTTGAGCTTACCTCCGCAAGATTCGTATTTATCTCCCTTGCCTCTCTCGGCGAGGTAAAGAAAGGCTCTCTGCGCCGCGGAAAGCGCAAGGGCAAAAGCGGCGACACAAAGAAGCTTACCTCCTACGCCGATCTGCAGGTGGGAGATTACGTTGTTCACGAAAACTGCGGTATCGGCCGTTATCTCGGAATTGAACAGCTGACCGTTGACGGCGTTACCAAGGACTATATCAACATTCAGTACGCGGGCAAGGATAAGCTGTTTATTCCCACCTCCCAGCTTGATATGGTATCAAAATACATCGGCGCTCATTCCGACGACGGACTTCTGAAGCTTTCCAAAATGGGCGGCGCCGAATGGAAGCACGCAAAAAGCCGCGCAAAGAGCGCCGTAAGCGATATGGCAAAGGAGCTTATCAAGCTTTACGCGGAGCGAATGCGCCTGCCGGGATACGCTTTTCCCAAGGACGACGATTACCAAAGGGAATTTGAGCTTGCCTTTGAATACGAGGAAACGGATTCCCAGATAGACGCCATCCTTGACATAAAGGAGGATATGCAGGAGCCTCACCCCATGGACCGTCTGCTTTGCGGAGACGTTGGCTACGGAAAGACCGAGGTTGCATTCCGCGCCGCCTTCAAAGCCATCGAAGCGGGCAAACAGGTGGCGCTCCTCTGCCCCACCACCATTCTTGCTTATCAGCATTATTCCACCGCCCTTGCAAGAATGAGGGATTTTCCCATAAGAATTGAAATGATCTCCCGCTTCCGCACTCCCACACAGCAAAAGGAGATACTGCGCAAATTAAAGCGCGGAGATATTGACCTTATCGTAGGAACCCACACCTTGCTCTACGGCAAGGCTGAATTTAAAGATCTGGGTCTGCTTATTATCGACGAGGAGCAACGTTTTGGCGTTGCACAAAAGGAAAGGCTTAAGCAGGCGGCCGGGGGAGTTGACGTGCTTATGCTCTCCGCAACGCCCATTCCCCGCACCCTCAGTATGGCGATAGGCGGTATCAGAGATATGTCAATTCTTGACACGCCTCCCGGGGACCGCCAGCCCGTGCAGACCTACGTGCTTGAATACGACGATCTTATTATCGAGGACGCAATAAGACGGGAGCTTTCCCGCGGAGGTCAGGTTTTCTACCTTTACAACCGCACCGATACCATCAACCGCGTTGCCGCCCGCATTGCGGAAAGAGTTCCCGGCGCGAGAGTTGCCGTTGCCCACGGTCAGATGGATAAGGACGAGGTTGAGGACGTATGGCGCGCTCTTGTAAACGCCGAGATCGACGTGCTTGTTTGCACGAGCATTATCGAAACGGGCGTTGACGTTCCGAACGCCAACACTCTCATTATTGAGGATGCCGACAGACTTGGACTTTCGCAGCTCCATCAGCTCCGCGGACGCGTGGGCCGCTCGGGCAGACGCGCGTTTGCTTACTTTACCTTCCGCGAGGGTAAGGCTCTTACGGAGATAGCCGAAAAGCGCCTGAACGCCATAAGAGAATACGCCCAGTTCGGCGCGGGCTTCCGCGTTGCCCTCCGCGATCTTGAAATAAGAGGCGCGGGCAATATGCTTGGTGCCGAGCAGCACGGCCATCTTGACGCCGTGGGATACGATCTTTATATGAAGCTCCTTTCCGAGGCGGTGCTGGAGGAAAAGGGCGAGGCAACGGAAAAGAAGCCCGAATGCTCCATTGACATCCGCGTGGACGCTTATATCCCAGAGAGCTATATTTCCTCCCCCGGTCAGCGCATTGAGCAATACAAGCACATTGCCACCATACAGACCGAGGAAGATGCGGACGACATTGCGGACGCGCTTCTTGACCGCTACGGCGAATATCCCGTTGCGGTGGAGAATCTGCTTGCCATTGCGCTTATAAAGGCGGATTGCCAGAAATTCGGCTTTACAAGGCTTGAACAGCGCGAGGGACAGCTGATATTCCACATTCCCGAGCTTGACGGCCCCGCTTGGGTAAATATGTTCCACGCCCTTCCCGATTTCCGTTTGCGCGCCGCACCGGGCGAGCCCTCCCGCGTGTTCGTGCAGATACCCAAAAAGATGACTTCCTTAAAGGCGGCACAAAAGCTGCTTGAGACCTACGCACTTCAAGTAACCGACGAAAAAGAAAAGAAATAAGGCGGTTTATATGAAAAAAAGAATTTCAAAGCTCATTGCGCTGACTCTCTGCGCGGTGTTCCTTACGCTTTCCCTGCCCTCCTGCGGCAAGGAAACGGTAATTATGTCCTATAAGGATTACACCGTAAACGAAAATTACTACACCTACTGGTTATCCCGTTTCAAGGCAAATTTCATATATAATTATTCCGACGTGGAGGACAGCGACGAGTATTACGATTCCGTGATCTCCGAGGACGGAAGAACCGCAAACCAAGTTATGACCGATATTTCCGACGACGCCATAAAAAATTATCTCGTAAGCGAGTATCTTTGCGACGTTTACGGTCTTAAGCTGACGGATGCTATTCTGGAATCCATTGACGGCGAGCTTGAAAGGATACTTACGGAGCAGGCAGACGGAAGCAAGTCCGTATTTAACGGCATTGCCGCAGATTACGGAATAAATTACAAGATGCTCCGCGATATCTATATTATCGAAACCAAGAGCAGTATGTTCTACGAGTTCTATACCCAGAACTATATTAAGCCTTCCATAAAGACCGAGGACAAGGAGAACTTCTGCAAGGGCGATTACGCAAAGGCGGATTTCATCTATATCTCCACCGAGTTCAAATTCAACGTGGATGAGAGCGGCAACTATATCTACGACGAAACGGGAAGCTACCGTCTGCCCTATACGGCAGACGAGAAAAAAGCTCAGCTTGCAAAGGTAAGCGAGGTTGAAGGCAAGCTGAACGGCACCAACTTCAATTCCCTGCGCGCCGAATATAACGAGGATCCCGCCGCCGATCAGTACGTTAACGGCTACTACTTCTATGCGGAGATGCCCTATAATCAAACGGTGCTCAACGCCGTTCTTACCATGTCTCCCGGCGAGATAAAGCGCATAGACTGCGAATACGGCGTTTACTTTATGCGCCGCCTGAGCACGGAAAGCGATGCTTATACCAAGGACGAAAACTCCGACTTTTTCGATGATTTCGAAACCCGACTCATTGACAGCATCTTTAACGAGATGATGGAAGCAGAGCTTGCCAAGGTAGTTATCAACGAGGAAGCGAAAAAGGATATAACCATCAAGACAGTTAAGCCCTGCGTTTATTTCTGATATGATAGAGCACAAGGGCACGGTCCCCATCGAAACCGAAAGGCTTAAGCTGCGAAGATTCTCTTCGGAGGATATCACTGCGGTCTACGAAAACTGGGCATCTCTGCCCGAGGTTGCGGAATTTCTTTCCTGGAAGCCTCATTCAAGCAAGAGAGTAACGGAACAGCTGGTTGCAACCTGGGTACATCAATACAAGTTTGATACCAACTATAACTGGGCAATGGAGCTTAAGAACGGCAAAAATTTTTCCGTTCTTGTGGGGAATATTGCGGCTACCCGCCGCACGGAAGAGAGCGCGGAGCTTGCATACCTTATTGCACCGCGTTTTTGGGGAATGGGGTTTGCCGCCGAGAGCGTAAAAGCCGTATGTACTTTTCTTTTCAACGAGGTTGGCTTTACGAGAATAATCCTGAATATTCCCAACGAAAATGCAAAAAGCCGCAGTGTGGCGGAAAAATGCGGTTTTTCTTTGGTTGGCATTTCTCCCCATGCCGCCACAGACCACAGCGGAAAAAGCCTTGATATCTGCAACTATGAATTGAAATCATACAACTTCAAAAAGGGTTTGCGATAAGCAGACCCTTTTTTCGTTCCGAACAACGCAAAATGCCGTTGCGCGAAAGCGCAACGGCATTTTTATTAGGTTATATTACGCTGGCTTGTACTTCTTAACCACTGCGAAGGTAACGGCAGCGGCAACCAAAACGGCCGCGCATATGCATATCACCGTTACGGCAACACCGTTTTTCTCCTCGTCCTTTGCATCGGATGGAGGCACAGTGTCCGCCGCGCCCGTCAACGCATCGGTTGAAGGCTCGGTTGAAGGCTCCGTT
>SVSB01000018.1 GCA_015064505.1 Oscillospiraceae bacterium | reverse complement strand
GCCTTTTCTGCAGATAAGAGCAGCTCCGCGCCGTCCATATCCGCAAGATCCTCATCGGGAAAATCTATCTTTGCGTAAAGGGAAGAAAGGGTATCCGCAATGAGGGAATATATCTCCTCAAGCTCTCTATCCAGCTTGCCCCGTGAATTACCCGAAGCGAGGCGGAGCTGAGCATCCGTTGAAGCGGAAAGAAGGTCGGAAAGCGCCTCCGCGCCGCAAAGAGTCAGCTTGCCGTTTATCAGTGCTCGGTGGGAAAATTCTCCCGCCTCCGCAAGCCTTGCTCCGCAGGCAAGCACGCTTTCAAGCACTCTTTTGGTTATAAGAGTGCCTCCGTGGCAGGTAAGCTCCACGGTATCCTCCCCCGTAAACGAGGCGGGGGCCTTGTAATATACGGCTATACCGCTGTCGCGGTAGCCGCCACGGCACAAAATATCGCCGTAAACCGCCCGTCTGGGCGGCATTACGGCGATATCCTTACCGTTTTTGGTATGAAAACAGCGAGAAGCAATATCCAGAGCGTTCTGCCCGGATATTCTTATAAGAGCCACGCCGCCCTTGCCGCGGGGGGTGGATACTGCTGCTATCGTATCGTTACGGTACATAGTCTTTTATTCCTCTTCGGAATTTTTGTTTGCGCTGTCGGTAAGGTAAATAACGATCTTTCTGTTATTATCGGTACCGACGGAGTTGGTGGCAACACCCTCGATATTCTGGATCTCGGAATGGATTATGCGGCGCTCGTAGGGATTCATGGGCTCCAGCATAACGCTGCGGTGGTACTTAAGGGCCTTTGCAGCCATTCTGCGGGCAAGAGCGCGGAGAGTTGCCTCTCTCTTTGCGCGATAATTCTCAATATCGATGGTAACGCGTGCCTTGCTCTCGCTTTCGCCATCCTTGGCCGCCTCCTTGCGGTGACGGATAACGGCAAGATTTGCAAGATACTGGAAAGCATCCAGAGTCTCGCCGTGGTGGCCGATAAGGGAGCACGCTTCCTCGCCGTAGATAAGCACGCGGCGCATATTCTCCTCGTCCATATACATTTCCGCTCTTGCATTTATCTCAAGATCGGAGATAAGCTTACGCACGAACACCAGTGCCGCATCGTTCTGCAGCTCCTCTGCGGTGCTCTCAAGCATGGGCATGGGCTTTGCTTCGGCAGCGGGGCGCTTATTGCGGCTCTTGCTTCTGCTCTGCTTCTTTTCCTGGGGCTTTCTGTCCTGCTTTGCCTCGCTCTTTACCTCTGCCTCGGCTGCCTCTGCAGGCTTTCCGTTGGCAAACGCCTCCTTTGCGGGGGCGGTGCGGATATGCTCCTTACCCTGAGGAGCAGGCTTTCTTTCGCTATGCTTCTTCTCGGGTGCGGGCTTTCTTTCGGCGGGTTTATTCTCTGCGGGCTTATTCTCGGCGGGCTTATTCTCGGCGGGCTTGAAAACGGTGCCGAGAATATCCTCCTCGGGCTCTACGGAGTAAACTCTTACCTTTGCAGGGATAAAGCGCATACCGAGGAAGCCTGCCTTTCTGGGCAGATCGATTATCTGATAGGTCAGATCATCGCCGATAACGTCTATTCCCAGCTCTTTTTTTGCGTTTTCAAGAGCTTCGTCTACGGTCTTACCCGTAGCGGTAATATCAATTTTCATTTTCGGTCTTTATGCGCAATGCGCACCTTTCAGTTACTTGTTTCTGTATTTACCCTGCTCGTCATCCTTCAGCTTGGGAGCATCGGGGGAAGCGGGTGCCTCTTTCCCTGCCTCTTCCTCTTTATCAGCTTCAGCGGGGGAGGGGGGAACGTCCTCATCGTCATCATCGATGTGATGGAGGCTTCTGGGCTTGGGTCTGTTAGGGTCAAGCTCGCGCTTTTTGTTCTTACCGCCTTTTCCCGCAAGCTGCTTTTCTGCGGCACGTATGTCCTCTTCAGAGCAAGGGGGAATGGGCATTATCTTTGCGATAATGACGGTCTGAATAACGTTAAGCACGTTCTGATAGATCCAGTAAACGCCGATGGCACCGGAGAACATAAAGGTGAAGAACACGCTCATAAGAGGCATGGTTATATCCATCATCTTCATGGAAGCGGCGGCATCCTCGCTCTGCTGGGTTGCGGGCTGAGGCTGGAACTTGCGACTGATCCTCATACCGAGGAAGGAAGTCACAAAAGTGATAACGGGTATGAGCCAGAGCCAGCTGATATTGCCAAACGACGGAGTCTGAGCCAGATCAAGCACACCGAATACGGTGAGATTGATATCTGCGATCTTGTCCACGTTCTCGATCATTGCGATCTCTGCAAACTGCACGTCGGTAAGTCCCTTTACTGCGTTTACAAGACTGATCTGATCCTCTGCAAGAGTCTCCACGGTCTTATCTGCAAACATACCGAAGGACTGAAGCTTGCCGATGATGGCGTTCACGCCCTCTGCGGAGATACTGCAGATATAGGTAAGGGGCTTACGGATAATCTGATAAAGGGAGATGATTATGGGAAACTGAATAAGCAGAGGGAGACAACCGGAAAAAGGAGAATAACCCTCCTGCTGATAAAGCTCCATAACCTCCTGCTGGACCTTTTGCTGTGTCACCTTGTCGTTTCTGCCGCTGTAGCGACGGCGGATCGCCATCTCAAGGGGACGGAGCTTGGCCTGCTTTATCTGATTCTTTTGCTGCTTTATGGCAAGAGGTGCCATAACCAGCTTTACCACGATGGCAAACAGCAAAAGGGCAATAAGATAGTTGCCCGTGATCTCGTTGAACCAACGGATCATTGCGCCAAAGGGTATGTTGATAATGTTAAATAAAGATCCCATATCTTACCCCATTGGGGGTCCTTTCGATTTCTTCTGCCGTATTACGGCTCATTTCTTTTCTCTCTTTGGCGGTACTGGGTCGTACCCTGCACGGCAAAAAGGATTGCAGCGCAATATGCGCCGCAGAGACAAATAAAATCCCACGAAAAACCCATGCACCCGGAACGCCTCCAAAGCATATTCCGAGCACGTAGGCGTAAACCTGCAGCAAGGCGGCTTCAAGGGGGATATGAACCTACGGTAGAACCTGATAACGGCAATGCACAAATATTTCATTTGAACATACCAAGCTTTCCAAGAGCGTAACGCAGGTCACGTTTAACGTCCTCGGTCTTTGCGGCGGCGCACGCCTCCCTTGCGGCTATGACCACAAGAAATCCGCGGCGCAGTCCGTATTCCTTGTCTAACTGCCGATATGCTTCCCGTATCATACGCTTGATGCGGTTGCGCGTAACGGCGTTTCCTGCCTTTTTACCCACCGAGAGTCCCACACGATTCAGATATTCCTTTTGTGGGTTCGCGCGGCGAAGCTTTTCGGCCTTATAGTCCTTTAAGACGTTTACCGAAACAAGCCGCGTGCCGGTCCTCTTTCCTTTGGTAAAGGCTTTGATATACAAATGATTTTCGGTTATCGGATACAGCTTCATATTATATCGCTTCCGTCAAAAATCAGCCTGCTCCCGAATTCGGAACTCAAAAGCAGGCTTGAATTTAAAATGTTGATTTACAGAGCAATGAGAAAGGCGGCCAGAGCTCGTCTGTCGCCGCCTCGTCGTCCACCGTCAATAGGTGAGTCTTGCTCTGCCCTTTGCGCGTCTTCTCTTGAGGACGTTTCTGCCGTCGGCAGTCTTCATTCTTTTACGAAAGCCGTGTTCCTTTTTGCGCTGACGCTTCTTAGGCTGATAAGTTCTGATCATTATATTGCACCTCCTTAAACGAGATCGAAAGTTCTATTTAACTCGCTGTTTAACCGACCGTAACATTATCTCACAAAACTACTGCTTTTGTCAAGTGTTTTGCGCTACTTTTGCGTATTTTGGACGGATTAACTTGTATTTTTTGCTTTCAGACTCGAAAAAAGAGCTGTTTTTGCCGATTTTCTCTGCCGTTCCGCCCTTTTTACAGCTTCTTTTTCAGTCCAGAGCGGTCAACGGCAAAGGCAGCCGCAAAGAACAAAACCCCGGATGCGACGGACTGCAGCAGATTTCCGATGACGGAGGCAGCGGGTGCAACGAGGGACGAAAACACCAGCACCTCCCACAAAAAGTAACCGCCCACGCAGAACACCGCGCCCGCAAAGCAAGCTACAAGATTGCGCTTTGACACCGTCGATCCCTTTCCGTGAGAGAACATAAGGGCGCTTGCCGCCTTTATTATCACCGTTGCGGGAATATATACGGCGTAGCCGCTTGCAAGATCCGCAAGACCCGCACCGAGGGCGCAGGCGGGCAAAGCGTACCCTGCGGGAAGCATCGCGGCGCAGAGATATATGGCCGCGTCGCCTATATGCACGTAGCCGTTACCGATGGGAATGCGGGGCAAGTACGCCGTTGCTATGAATATTATTGCCGCAAACACGGCGGCAACGCACAGTCTTTTTATTTTTTCTCTTGATTTTTTCACGATCGTGTACCTCTATGAGTTTCCGTCTGCCGAAAACCGCAAGGCTGTCTCCATACTCGGAGACAGCCCTTGTCAGTTGTTTTTCAGTTGCTTCCGGGAATTCCTTTTTCCTCAAGCTCGTAGCCGCAGAAGGCCTCGCCGTTCTGGACGTACATAATGGAGTGGTTGGCGCCCGTGGCGGCAATAAAGCCGGAGGTGCCCGCGCTTCCTATAACGTCGCCCTTCTCAACGGTATCGCCTTCCTTTACCGTATAATCCCCAAGGTGGAGATATACGGAGAAGAGACCGAGACCGTGATCAACGATAACGAACTTGCCGGGATAATCCGCAACGCCCACGTAAATTACCTTACCGTTCTGAACGGCGATAATATCGGAGCCTGCGGCAACGTAGTAATCAACTACCATGTTCTGATAGCTCTCACCCGTGCTGGTGATGGTACGGGTATGGCCGAAGCCGAGGGCGTAGCTGGGGTTTGCCTCGTCTATGCTGTAGCCGAACTTGCCGTCCCACAAAGGCACGTTGCTCGTCTTGGAGAGCTGACTCTTTATCATGTTATCGAAGGCGGAAAGTGCCGCAGCAGAGCGATGAGACTGGGCGATGGCGGCGCTTACGCTGCTGGTATATCCGGAGCGGTAGGTGCGTCCCTCAACCTTAAGCTTAAGGGTCTGGGTAACTGCGCCGTAGGATACGGTGAACTCATACTCGGTGTTTTCCGTATTGCAGTCGATCATAATGAGGGCCGCGCTGTTCTTACCGTCGGAATAGAAGGTGGGGGTAATGGTCTTGGTGCCGGAGGTAAGTGCGGGACTTGAGGTAAAGGTGATCTTGCTTGCATCCTTTACGTTCTTT
The DNA here is from genome assembly GCA_015064505.1 of Oscillospiraceae bacterium. GTDB lineage: Bacteria > Bacillota > Clostridia > Oscillospirales > CAG-272 > RUG12395. Next base: position 46,775 of record SVSB01000018.1, on the reverse strand, counting down.
GCGGTGAGAAGCACGATACCGCCGCGGGTAACGGTTCCCTCTCCGAGAGAGAACACTGCGGGAGCCGCAAAGTCCACGTTGAACTCGTACTTTGCCTTTCCGCTGTAATCAAGGGTTTCGGTCTCGTTCCATTCCGCCTCAAGAGATACGTGAAGAACGGTGCTTTCCTTTATCTTCAGCTCACCCGAAAGCTTGGAAAGCTCGTCGTTTATAAACGCTCCGTTGTAGATCTCCTTGCCGTTTTCATCGGTAATGACCACAACGGTATGGTTGGGCACCATATCGAAAACCAGATCAAGGCTTCCGTCGGAGGTTGCGGTCTGGGTATCCACGCTGGTTTTAAGAGATTTGGGATCCACCTCAACAAGCTCGCCGCCCTGAGTTGTGCGGAACTTCCAGCGGATGGAGTTTGGCAGGAGAGAGGTGCCGTTGAGCACCAGGGTGGGTGCGCTTGAAACGTTGAAGAGGGATGCGGCGTACGGGGTGTTAAGGAATGCAGACGCCTTTTCCGTGGGAATACGGAACACCTTTGCATCCTTATCAACGAAGTAGGAATCCGCGTTCTTGCTGAAATAGAACTGATAAAGCTTTTCCGTTTCTCCGATGCTGAAGGAAACGAGATAGCAGGGGGTTCCGTCGTTAACGGGGAGCTCGTCCACGCGGGTGGAGCCGCTTATCATCTGGGAGAACAGATCGATAATGGCCTTGCCGTCAGCGTCCTCGTCGGTAAAGTTGAACTTGGCACCGTTGATATCGCTGACGTTCAGCATGGTGGCGTCCTCAACCTCCGGAGGCTTATTCTCCGTCTTATCGTAGGATGCAATGGCTATGTAGGAGGGGATGAACAGCACCAGCACGAAAATTATGATGGTGATTATACCTGCTGACCTTCTCTTTTTCATTATCATTCTCCCTTCGGCTATATACTCGGCTTGCGCCGTTTTCATACTGTATCTATATTATACATTTCCATACGGCGCAAATCAAGGGAATTACGCAAAAATAATGTAAAGATTCTGCAACGCGATTATGAACATTCTGCAAACTGCGCAAATACACCGCGGGCATTGACAAAAAAGCGCCGCTTTGGTAAAATCTACAAATAGAAAAAGCACGAAAGAGGAAGAAGCGATGAACAACCCCGTATATATTTCCACAGGCTGCTTTACGGGCAGGATAAACGGAAGAGACCCTCATCTGCTTTCCCGTTTTTACCACAAGCTTGACTGCGACGGCTTTGAGCTTATGATGGACGAGGATCTTTATCCGCAGATAAAGAATATAATCGCAGAATACCGCGCCCTTGAGATAAATATACCCGTTTTCCATATGAATAAGCAAACGGGAGATCTGTGCAGCACCCCAGGCAAGGAGAATCTTGAGGCAGCTGCAGAGCTTGTAAAAAGAGATTCGGAGATAGCGCTTTCTCTGGGTGCGGGGCGTTGCGTTTTTCACCCCTGGGGGATCCCCGACAGCGACGCACATCCCGCGATGCTTTACGAGAGAATGAAAGTGCTTATAGAAACGGGCAGAAAATACGGCATTGAGCTGATGCCCGAAAACTGCGTTTGCGTGAATCATTCGCCCCTTTTTCATCTTAAGAACGCACTTGAAAGCTTTGACTTCCGCGCAACGGTCGACTGCCGTGCCGCCGCCTTCCACGGAGAGGTGGAGAAAACCGTAAGCACTCTCCCCGTCGAAAGCATAGGGCATTTTCACATAATCGATTATCACGGCGCTCCCGGCGACTGGACGGCGCGCAAGGACATCCGCCAGCCGGGTGAGGGCGACATTGACTGGAACGCTTTTTTCGACGTTCTGAAGGCAAGAGGATGTAACGCTTCCGTAACCATGGAAGCCTCTCATATGCTCAGCGACGGCGTTGCCTGCGAAGTGCTTAACCGCAGCGTGGAATTCATCAGAAATAAATTACGGGAACGGTAATATGAGCTTCTTCAGAAACAGACCTTTTGCGCTGTTTTGCTGTTGCTTCATTGGAGCGATAACCGTAGCAGAGCTGTTGCTTGACGGTCTTGCGCCGATATTTTTCATTGCTCCCGCGTGCGCAGGAGTCTTTTTGCTCCTGCTCCGTCTTATCCCGTTCAATACGAAACTAAAAAGCTTCAAAAAGCTCCTTCTCCGAAGCGCAGTGTGCTTTCTGTGCGTCGGGGCGGGGCTTTTTTGCCATTGGGCGCTATGCACCCGCGCCCTTGCCTCTTTTCCGCTTGACGAAAGCCCCCACGAAATTGAAGCGGTGCTGACCGAAAAGCTTTACACCACCTTTGACGGAGCCTCCTACAGCGCACGCCTCCGCACCGTTGACGGCAAGCGTGCAAGAGGAAAAATACTGCTTACTCTGGACACGGAGACGGAATACGAAGGCGGCGACAAGGTGAACGCCATCGCCGTATTCTCTCTGCCCGAGGAGGTTGAGAACGGCTTTTCCCAAAGAAAATATATCCGCTCACGGGGAATGCTCGTCTGTGCGGAGGAGGAAAAGAGCTCAGGGGATATCTTGCTTTGCAAGGATAATTCCCTTCCCGCCCTTTGCGCAAGACTGCGGAGCGGTATCACGAAGAGGATAGTGCTTGGTGCGGGAGACGACCGCGGCATATGCGCCGCCCTTCTTACGGGCGACAGAAGCGGCGTTGACGATATGCTCACCCTTGATCTTACAAGGGCGGGCACCCTGCACCTGCTTGCCATCAGCGGTATGCATTTTACGGTGCTTATGGGCGCTGTCGGCGCCTTACTGCGGCTTACCCGCCTCAAAAAGCACCTGAGGCTTATAATAATGGCGTGTGCCGCACTGTTCTACTGTGCCGTTGCGGGCTTTTCCTATTCCGTTATGCGTGCGGCCATTATGCTGCTTTTGCTCTACTGCTCCTATTTTGCGGGCAGAGAACGGGATCTTTACACCGCCCTTTTCGCCGCCACGGCAATTATTCTCGGTGCAGAGCCCTCGGCGGCGGCAAACACGGGGCTGTGGCTTTCCGTATTCGCTACCTTCGGAGTGATATTCGCCTCCGAGCTGTTCTCCGATTCCGTCTTTAAGCTGAAGCGGAAAAGCAAGCTTATCCACGGCGTTGTTTCCGTTATTATTATGCCACTCGCCGTCAGCGTTTTTGCCATGGTATGCACCCTTCCCGTTGCGTGGCTGAGCTTTGGGCAGATCTCTCTTATCTCTCCCGTTGCCACCCTTGTATGCGGCATGGCAATAAACCTGCTGCTTTTCATATCCGTTATTTTTGCGGTGGCGGGAGCGCCCCTCCCCGCCCTTACTCCTCTTGCGGAAAGGCTCTGCGAGCTTCTTACAGAGCTGACGGAGCGGTTTTCCGACGCGGCGCCCGTATACTCCCTGAAATATCCCTTTGCTCCCTATATCGTATGCGCCGTGGCGGTATTTGCAGCAGTTGCGGTGCTGAGCGGCGGTAAGATAAGAAAAGCGGCGCTGTGCCTTACCCTTACCGCCGTGATCGCGTTTCCCGTTGCTGCCGCAAGCTACGAAAGGAGCAACGAGGATATTTTCAGCACCGTTACCTACAGCTACGGCAGAAACGATATTCTGCTTTTCTCGCAGAACGGTAATACCGTTGCCGTTGATATGACGGACGGCTACACCTCCGCCGCAAACGGCACCGTTGCTTCCCTGCATACCCTGTACGAAACCGATATTGACACCATAGTTATCACAAGGCTCAACAAAGCGGCGATTCGTATGGTTGAAAACCTCGGCACCTCCGTAAGGATATGGAATGTGGCGTATCCCTCTCCCGCGACCGACGAGGAAAAGAAAATAGCCGCCGAGCTGCTTTACGCGGCACGTTGCGTGAGAGCCGCAGCCGAAAAATACTCCTTCGGCAAGTCTTTTGAAGCGGAGGGAACGGCGCTGTGCGTTTACTCCGAAGCAGCGGAGCATTCCGCCGTTCCAATACGCGTTGTGAGCGCCGAGAGAAACGAAAGAAACGTGCTGTTCGTTTCCTCGGGAATCTCCTCCTCCGCACAAATTGCCGATTTCCGAAGTATGGCAAGAGGCGCGGATCTGCTTATTATCGGCGCTTCGGGTCCCAAAAATATACATCCCCTGCATTTCACCGCAAAATGCACGACCGTTTTCGCCTCCCGCGAGCTTTCGGAAAACGCAAGCGAGCCCTACGGCAAGCTTCTCCCCGAAATTGACGTGCGCTATTCAAACGAGCCGCTTCGTATTGATATGCCCGTAAATTAACAAAATCTCACAAGTTTTGCTAGACCGTCCATAACGCAAGGGCGATATTCACCCGCTAAGGATGAAAACAAACTTATTGGAGAAATATGCCGTCGATGTTTGTCGAAAAGCTTTACTTTGAGTAACATTTGTTCCCTTGCTTTTTTGAGCAGAGAAAATGTTTTTATACATTATGCGCAACCATATTGACAAGCAGTATATTTATTGGTATAATATGCACATAAACTTATGATAAATTTCCTTTTATTGAAAACTCTTCGGTTTCTCTTGAGACGATACCCCTCGGCATATTATGTTTATCCGTTTCCAACCAAATTCCTCATTTTCGTTTCGCTGTATTACTTATGAAAGGGGTGAAAAGCCGTGTACCGTATATTCAGCATTTCTCGCTATGCGATGATTTTCCCGATGTTTTTATGTATTATTATCTCTCTTTTTTCAATGTACGCTTGTTCAGGACTTTTGGAACCTCACGACGAAGGGTTCGGATACACCGATGCTCCCGATTTCACGCAAAAAACAAACGGCATATCAGCGAACAACGTCACGGGCTTGCCCAATTTTCAAACTAACGAAAACGGTGATACCACAACCAATCCATCCGAGGCCGGCTCGTTATCAGAGCAGATCAAAGCGATACTGCTAAACGCAAAAAGCGTATCTGAGCTACACGAAGGAATCCGAAGCATTGACGAAAACGGAGAGGTTGCGGATATTAAAATAAGTCAACATCTTAAAGGTCCCGAAGTTTCAAGCGGGGAAATTTCGAACGACATGGTAATTTTGCTATACTACGTCAATGGCTCTTGGGTCCGTTGTATCCGGCCCAACTACGTAATAACCTCCGATGAATACACACTGTACGGAGAAGAAAACATACACGGGCAGCTTAGCAGCATCGTGAACAGCGCATACTCGGTAGACGAGCTTTTTAGGCTCCTTGCGGATTATGACAGCTTTGGGTGGATAGGGGAAATCATGGTATACCAAAACGGCGACGATCTATCTGTGGGGAAAATTTGCATCACGGGGAAACTTGCGGTAGGAGCAAGGGTGTTTGTGAGCGTAAGGACCGCTTACGGTTCTTATATCGAATGGGAATTCAGAAAGCAATATTGAATCGAAAGGAGTAAAGTATGTTTTTTTTAAAAAAAATACGTAGAGCAAGCACGGTAATAAGTTCTATTTTAACAGCACTGATAGTTATATCTCACGTTTCGCTTCCCGTTTATGCAACAAGTCCAAGTTTGCAATCAAGCCATTCAGGAAAATGCACAAGCGATTTGCGAATTACAAAAGTATTACCGGAAATGATTGAATTGGGCAAAACTGCAACTACGGTACAATCTTTGAAAGAAGCTTTGGTTGGAAAACACGGTGATATAACCATAAACCAAATACAAGTCTTTGAAGGACCCTCATCTTCTTTAAAACCCAAAGAGATCGAACGCGGATCCACCTCATCAAATATGACTGTAAAAGCATATTATGATAACGGGAAGTCGTGGGTAACATACGGTATCAATCACAGTTTCGGCACTGCGACCTTTGACTACCATAGTAGCAATATTTCTCGAAATCAAGGGCCCTATGGATTTGTCCTTCCGGTTGATGAAATGATTATTCCAGATAGCCTGACATGTCGTTACGGCTGCGAAGTAAATGGCATATTGTGTGACTGGTGTGTTGCTAATGACAAAGGGTTTGCCGGAAGGTTGCATTACGGCTTGGATATAAGCTGGAACCAAGTTTATGGAAAAAATGTTAGAGCCGTATCAAGCGGCGTGGCTATTCATGGTGTTGAGTATCCTAATGGTCTAGATAATCCACCTTCTGATTTGGGGAATTGGGTAATGATAACACACGATAACGGGTTATCAACTCGTTACCTTCATTTAGCAACTACCCCAACCGCTTTAGGTTATATTCCGCAGGGAACTATCATAGGCAGTGTAGGAGACTCCGGAATGGCAGAAGGAGCGCATTTGCATTTTGATGTATATAGAGCAGACGGGGTACGCATTGATCCATATTTTTACCTTGAATTTGCTCCGCACTATTCACCTGTCGGACATGGTCCATGCAACTACATAATTGTCGATGGGCCATTACATTTAAGATCCGAAGCCAGTTCAAGCTCTGCAGCTCTCGGATCTCTACAAAATGGTACATCCTTAACCATATCAAAAGTCGTGTCGGCCGCAGACGGTTATCTCTTTGGATATATATCTGCTGGTGAACATATTGGCAAGTGGATAGCTGTAGGTCATATTGGTGGCGAAACATACGCAATAAATCTAACAAAAAGCTGGATGGTTTACGACGGCCCACTAAATATCCGTGAACTTCCCTCACAATTTTCGTTTTCCTACGGAACTATTACAAACAGATCTTATTTTTGGATTACGGAAATTACAGTGTCAGAAAATTATGTTTGGGGTAAAATAACGGGATCTCCTATACCTATTCTATTTAGCGGAAGCACTTGCACAATGGATGATATGGAGGATCACTGGGTTATTCTTGACTATTGCACCACTTATCACTATTAAACTAAACAAATTGAGCACTTAAAATGAATTTGATCAATTAAATACCGAAAAAGGCAAACGTCCTACTGATTTCCTTTGCAAAACAGCACTTGATTCCTGCCATATTTGTGGCAATTTCGTCCAGAGCGATTGCGCTTTGTTTGTGTACAACTTGTTTGCCGCAAAATCTAAGAAACGAACCTTGCGTTTGCTTATCGATGCAGGGTTCGTCTCTTTTTCCGGAACAGTCTTGATATCATATGCTTCCGGTTTGCAATACGCAACATATATGATCATCAGTTAAACTACGGATATTCAGATCTTTCATCTGATCGGATAACCGTTTTTAAGTTAAGCCTTTTCGCGCAAAGGAAAAATATTGACTGCGCGGAACGTATGTGATAAAATAAAATGAATAAGTATATTCAGCAACACACTTTTGCCATATATATTGCGAGGCCATAAAATGCTTGATAACAAACTTAACGTTGCGGTGCTGGGCTCGGGCGCGTGGGGCACTGCCCTTGCGTGGGTACTGCACAAAAACGGACATAAGGTCACCCTTTGGTCCTTCTTTGCCGAGGAGGCGGAAAGACTTGACAAAACCAGAGAAAATCCCCTTCTTGAGGGGATAAAAATACCCGAAGAGATCACCGTTACCTCCGATCCGCAGGCGCTGAAGAAGACGGAGCTTGCGGTGCTTGCGGTTCCCTCCTTTGCGGTGGGAAGCACGGCGCATGCCTTTGACCCCATACTCCCCACCGATTGCGTTGTGTGCAACGTGGCAAAGGGTCTTTGCGGCGACAGCGGAATGACCTTTTCCGAGCTTATAAGAGAAAAGCTGCCCAAAAGAAGCGTGGTTACCTTAAGCGGCCCCTCCCTTGCGGAGGAGGTGGCGCTGAATATGCCCACAGCCGTGGTTGCCGCATCCGCCGACGAAAAGGCCGCAAAGCTGGTACAGGACGCCTTTTGCGGCGACGTACTGCGCGTTTACGTCTCCCGTGACGAAACGGGCGTGCAGCTTGGAGGCGCCGTAAAGAACGTTATTGCCCTTTGCGCGGGAATCTCCGACGGGCTTGGTATGGGAGATAACACCAAGGCGGCGCTTATTACCAGAGGCATGGCGGAGATAACCCGCCTGGGCGTTGCCATGGGAGCTTGCGCCGAGACCTTCAGCGGTCTTTCCTGCCTTGGGGATCTTGCTGTGACCTGCATGAGCATGAGAAGCCGCAACCACCGCGCGGGAATACTTATCGGCAAGGGAATGCCCGCCGCCGAAGCCGTACGGGAGGTTGGTACCGTGGAGGGCTATTACGCCGCCCGCACCACCCTGATGCTTGCAAAGAAATACGGGGTGGAGATGCCCATTACCGAGGCGCTGTGCGGAATATGCTTTGAGGGTGTTTCCCCAAAAAGCGCAATAGCACAGCTTATGTCCAGACCAAAAAAGCAGGAGAATCTGCTATAAATACACAAAGGACGGAATGATATGCTATCCACCGTATATTGTGCCGGGCTTCACGGAATCGACGGCTTTGAAGTGACGGTTGAGTGCAGTGCACAGAAAAAAATGGAGCAGTTCGACGTGGTCGGTCTGCCCGATGCGGCAGTTAAGGAAGCAAAGAACCGCGTGCGCACCGCCTGCGAGAACAGCGGCTTCCGCTTCCCCGAGCTTCTGCTTACCGTTAACCTCGCCCCCGCCGCAAGGCGCAAGGAGGGCGCGGGCTTTGACTGCGCAATTCTTACTGCTATACTGCGCTGTGCGGGCTATATCCCCGACTCCGTCAATATGGAGGATAAGTGCTTTATAGGAGAGCTTTCCCTCTCCGGAGCGCTCCGACCCGTGCCGGGTGCGCTTCCTCTTGCCATTGCCGCCGCAAAGGCGGGCAGAAAAGAGCTTTTCATTGCCGCCGAGAACGCGGCAGAGGCTTCCGTTGCGGACGGAATAACCGTATACCCCGCCAAAAGCATAACGGAAATAATAAAGCATCTGCGTGGAGAAAAGCTTCTTACCCCCGCGGTATTCGATAAAAACGCGTTTTTCTCCACCCCCGCCGCAAACGTGCCCGATCTTTCGGACGTTATGGGTCAGGAAAGAGCCAAACGTGCCCTTGAGATAGCCGCCGCAGGCGGTCACAATCTGCTTTTCATCGGCCCTCCCGGCTCGGGCAAATCAATGCTTGCAAAAAGACTTCCGGGCATTCTTCCCGATCTTTCCTACGAAGAATCCCTTGAAACCACCAAGATATACTCCGTTGCGGGTATGATGGGCGAAAACGAAACGCTCCTAAAGACGCGCCCATTTCGTTCCCCCCATCACACCATGTCCGCACCCTCTCTTGTGGGAGGCGGTCAGATACCCCGACCGGGCGAGATATCCCTTGCCCACAACGGCGTGCTGTTCCTTGACGAATTTCCCGAATTTTCCAAGCAGAGCACCGAGGCACTGCGCCAGCCCCTTGAGGACGGCGAGGTGACCGTTGCAAGAGTGCAGGGGCGCGTGCGTTACCCCAGCCGCTTTATGCTTATCTGCGCAATGAATCCCTGCAAATGCGGCTTTTTCGGCCATCCCACCAAGCCCTGCAACTGCAGAAGCGACGATATAAAGCGATATCTTGCAAAGGTCAGCGGCCCTCTTGCGGACAGGATAGACATACAGATAGAGGTGCCCTCCGTAAGCTACAGCGATATGGCATCGGGCAAGAAGGGCGAAAGCTCCGCAGAGGTAAGAAAGCGCGTAAACGCCGCAAGAGCCGTTGCTCTTGAGCGCTTCCGCAAAAACGGCATCACCGATATTTTCTGCAATGCGGATATGACTCCCGCCCACATACGCAAGCTTTGCGTTGTAGACGAGGCAGGTGCCAAGCTCCTTGAAATGAGCTTTGAAAAGATGGGGCTCAGCGCCAGAGGATACGACCGCATACTGCGGGTTGCCCGCACCGTTGCGGATCTTGACGGAAGCGAGATCATCGGCGCAAGACACGTTGCGGAGGCGGTACAGCTCCGCTCCCTTGACAGACAGTATTTCAACTCGTGAGGTAGAGACATGAAAACGACCCACACTGAAGCTCTCGTTAAGGAGCTGATAGAAACGAAATGGGCAGGAGATATCGCCCTGTGCGTCGGCGATAAGAACGGCGAGCTTTTCCGCATTCTTGCAAGCAACAGAGGCGACGTTCTGCGCGGCGACACCCTCTTTGATATGATGAGCGTTACGAAGATAATGGCGGTAACGCCCATATTCCATATTGCCCTTGAAAGCGGCCTCGTCAGCACCGACGATACCCTTGGGAAATACTTCCCCGAGGCGCCCGAGGATAAAAAAAGCATCCCCCTTTGGATGCTTCTTACCCATTGCAGCGGAATGCGCAAAAACGAGCCTGCGGACTTCTGCGGCCCCGATAAGCGAAGCGAATATATAAATTACGCACTTTCCCAACCCCTGTTATTTACTCCCGGAACGAAATACGAATATTCCTGCGGCAATTTTGCCTTTCTCGGCTTTTTGCTTGAGAGGGTATACAATAAGCCGCTCAATCTGCTGTTTGACGATATGATCGCGCGCCCCCTTGGATTGAAGAACACGTGCTTTCTTCCGAGCGAGGACGAGAACGTAGTACGCTCCACCCGCCACCCCCTCCTTGGCAGAAACAAGTGCAGTGATCCGCTTACCCGTCGGCTCTACGGCGTTTGCGGTAACGCAGGTATCTTCTCCACCCTTGACGATACGAGCCTGTTCGGCAGATCTCTGCTTAACTGCCACGGCGAGCTTATGAGCAAAGCCACCTTTGAGAACGCCGCCAAAGATCATCTTCCCACCCTTTCTATGGGCAGAGGCCTTGGATACGTTTACGTGGACGGAAGATACAAGCAGGGCGGCACCCTGCTCTCCCACGGAAGCGTGGGGCACACGGGCTTCAGCGGCACCTCCGTTTTTGCGGATATGAATCAGGGAATCTACGTAAGCATCCTTTCCAACGCCGCGTATTACGCAGGTCTTGCAAAGCGGGATTATTCCGCCTCCTGCGCGGAAATGCGCAAAAATATCCACTCCGCCGTTGCGGAAGATCTTAAAAACCGTTGACTTACAGCCCCCAAGGGGACTATAATTACAAGTAATATTTGCATACTTTTTGAAAAGAGGTTATTAAAATGCTTAAGATCGCCATAGTAGGCTACGGAAATCTGGGAAAGGGTACGGAATGCGCCATTGCAAACAGCCCCGATATGGAGCTTTACGGCGTATTTACCCGCCGCGCCCCCGAAAGCCTGAAAACTCTTACCGATTGCCCCGTTTACTCCATGGATTCCATTATGGACCATAAGGGGAAAATAGACGCCCTTATTATCTGCGGCGGAAGCGCCACCGACCTTCCCGTGCAGACCCCCATGCTTGCCCGCCACTTCAACGTGGTTGACAGCTTTGACACCCACGCAAAAATACCCGAGCATTTTGCAAAGGTAAACGAGGCGGCAACGGCAGGAGAAAAATGTGCAATTATCTCCGTTGGCTGGGATCCCGGTATGTTCTCCCTTAACCGTATGTACGCAGAAGCCATTCTGCCCAACGGCAAGGACTACACCTTCTGGGGCAAGGGCGTAAGCCAGGGACACAGCGACGCGATACGCCGCGTTGCGGGCGTTGCGGACGCACGCCAATACACCATTCCCGTTGAATCCGCTCTTGAAGCCGTAAGAAGCGGCAGCTGCCCCGAGCTTACCACCAGAGAAAAGCATCTCCGCGAGTGCTTCGTGGTTGCCGAGGAGGGCGCGGATCTTGCCCGCATTGAAAACGAGATAAAGACCATGCCCAACTACTTTGCCGATTACGACACCACCGTGCATTTCATCACCAAGGAGGAGCTTATGCGCGACCACGCGGGCATCCCCCACGGCGGCTTCGTTATCCGCACGGGCAAAACGGGACTGAAGGGCGAAAACAGCCACGTTATCGAATACAGCCTGAAGCTTGATTCTAACCCCGAATTTACCTCTGCGGTGCTTGTTGCTTACGCCCGCGCCGCCGCAAGACTCAACGGAAAGGGCGATAACGGTGCAAAGACCGTTCTTGATATCGCTCCCGCCCTCCTTTCCCCCTGCACGGGCGAGGATCTGAGAAAAAGATTGGTATAAATTCACGGTCGGAGCAAGCCCCTCCCCTACCGTAAAAAGCGGACGCGCAATGCGCGCCCCTACAAATCTCGTGAATCGTTACATATCAGTAATCGCTGCCGCCGTAAAATTGTTTTGCAGACGAGGCGCGCGAACAAAAGCAAAGCGAAGGCGTATTTTTCATACGTCGAGCTGCTTTTGATCGCGGAACGAAGTATGCGGAAGAATTTTCACGCACACACTGTAGGGGCGACCATCGGTCGTCCGCAGAACAAACAATAACGTAGGAGGATCTACACTATTATGCCAAATGTAATAATTCAAAATTACACCACAAAAGACCCCATCAGCCTCATCGGCACGGAGGCGGGCGTTTGCTGGGGCGCGGACGTTACCAACGCCGAAAAGAATTACAAGAGAGGCATAGACTGCCTTGAAAGCGAGCACGGCAGGACCTTTGAGTTCCCCGACGTTTATATGATACTTGACGGCTACAGTGCCCGCGTTATCCGCGAGTGGTATACCCACATCGGCGGTGCGCCCACCCGTCTGCAGGCAAGCACCCGCTACATAAATTATCAGCAGGGATTTGAATACGTCACTCCCCCCAAGATCGAGGCAAACGCCGAGGCCAAAGAAATATACGACGGTGCCATGAACGATATTCTCGTTGCCCTGCAGAAATTGGAGGAGCTTGGTGTGCCCCGCGAGGATAACGCCCTGCTTCTGCCCCTTGGTATGACCACCAAGATAGTTTGCAAGCACAATCTGCGAAATCTGCTTGATATGTCACGCCAGCGTATGTGCACACGCGCATACCACGAGTACCGCAGGCTGTTTAAGGATATGCTGAAGGCGCTCTCCGAGTATTCCGAGGAGTGGGCTTATCTTGTGGATAACTACTTTATGGCAAAGTGCGATAAGGTAGGCTATTGCACGGAAAAATACACCTGCGGCAGACACCCGAAGAAATAAGTCGGAATCCGTATAACAAACGAATAAGGACCGTCGAGGACGCCGGTCCCTACAACTCTCCGAAGGAGAGCGTAATAACGTAGGGACCGGCCTCCCGGACGGTCCGTTTTATTTTTTCGCCTCAAATCTCAAAAAGCTCGTCTACCTTTACCCCAAGTATCCTTGCGGCAAAATAGATCTCTCTGTCCGTGGCGGCGCGTACCTGCCCCTCAAGCTTTGAAAAGCTCGTGGGATTTATATCACAGCCCATAGTCTGCATACGGGAGATAAAATCCTTCTGCTTGATCCCCTTTTCCTTGCGAAGCCGCTCAATGGTCTTTCCCACCATATTGCGATCCCCGTACTCCTTTTTTCTCAACTTCATATCTCCACTCCAAAAACGATCCGAATCTTTCTATACTTCAATACCTACCCGCAACTCTCTCAAAAAGCGCTCTGATATCGCCGAAGTTTTCCTCGCCGTCTGCGTTTACGTCATAGGAGCCGCAGTATTCAACCGTCTCCGCCTTTTGCCTTACCATAAGCAAAAGCACGTCCATAAGATTCTCCTCTCCGTCGCGGTTAATATCGTAGCGGTAGATATTTGAGGGAAGTGGCTGCGCGGTGGAGGTGGGGCCCTTTATTGCCAGAATATCCGCGCCGCCCTCGGGATTCTTGACAAACTGCACCTTATCAACGCAGGTATGGCGCGGGGATACCTTGCCCACCTCCGCGTGCTTATGATACACAACGTATAATTCTCTACCGTCGGGAGAAGGCGTGAACATACCGTAGCCAACGCCGTCCACGGCGCTGTTATAGGCAAGCACCTCGTTATAATCGTATCTTTCGTAAGGTCCCGTCACACTCTCGGAAACTGCGTAAGCGAGTCCGTAATGCCCTATATAATGACCCGTGGACCAAACGAGATAATAATATCCGTTGTGCTTAAGGATAACTCCGCCCTCGGCAACGAAGCCGTAGCCGTCGTTTTCATATTCCGTTACGGGTGACATTATCTTTTTGAGGGTTCGCGGTACTATGGAAACGGCGCCGTCCTCAAGCTTTATCTCTTCCATATAGATATGGTTGCCGTTGCCGAAGCGGTTTAATATGAGATACACCTTGCCGTCATCGTCAACGAAGGGGTATCCGTATATCTCCTTTTCGCTGTGCAAGGGCTTTTCCCCGTTCTTGTATTCAAATGGTCCGTAGGGGGAATCGGAGCTTGCGCAGTAGATATGGGCAACGCCTGCGGCATCCTTCCCCGTGAAGAACAGATAAAACGTGCCGTCGTAATAGAACGGAATGGGGCTCATGTAGCCGCCAAGCTGATTTTTGTATTCCTCGGGCTTATGAGTAAATACCACGTCCTTTGCCACCCAATCCACCAGATTTGCGGAGGTATAAACGCGGAAAACGTCGTTTTTGGACTGGATACGGTGGTACATATAATAAGTTCCCTCGTTGAAGATAAGGGCAGGGTCCGCACCCGTATTTACGGGATTTCTGTAGGTCTGCACGGGGGCTTGGAGATTATCCGTTATTTTAAGGGAGCTCACGCTTCCCCCCTCAAGCCAGATACCGAGGCTTCCCGCCTTATAGGTCTTTACTCTCAGCTCAAAGACGGGAAACGCCTCTTCCCCTTGAGAAAATGCGTCAAAAAGCACCGTTACGACCTTTTCCGTTACGGAAACGGACGTGAGATACTCCCCGTCGCCAATGGGCATATTTTTACCGCCAAGCCAAGTATATTCCCCGTTTTTGATGCGGTATAAAGACAGCTTTTCCTCGAATTTGTTTATCTCAAAGGCAAAGCCGTTCTTTTCGTCGGTCATGCCGAAGAGAACCTTGCTTATACCCTCGGGCTTCAGCATCAGCTCCGCTGTAAAATCCTCTTCAAGTTCCTTTTGGGTGAGCATGGCGCCGTTGCCCCTTGCGGTATTACCGTTGCTTTTTATTCCCGAGGATTTGAAATCAACTCCCCAAAGGCTTATATGCTCGTTCATTTCGGGCAGTACGTCGTCTGTAAATACCGTAACCCTGAAATTATCAAAGGCTCCCTGATCGCTATAGAACTTTCTCAGTCCTACCTTTCTGCCAAAGGAGCTGTATATCTTATCCGTGGCGGCGGTGGCAGCGGTGCCCAGATCGTAGGAAATGCCGAAGTACTGCGTCTTTCCGTCAAGAGACGTTACGGTATAGGTAAGATTTTTGCCGTTCACGGTAACGGTGAAGTGCAGATCCTTTTCCCTTATGAAGGAATCGCTTACCACAACGTTGCCGCCCCAGCTGCCCTTATCGTTATAACATCCAAGTGCCGCCTGAGTTCCGTCGGGCCCTATAAAGCAGTCAAAGCCGTAAAACGCCTTGGGCGGGTTGGCAAGTCCGCTTCCCTCTCCGCCGATAAGGATACCGCCCGTGGAGGTATGACCCACGAAATCAACGTCTATGCGATAGCTCATTCCCGCGTATTTTTCGGGTATTTCATAGACGAGATAGGCAGAGCCGCTTCCGCCCGTGGTGCGGAGCGTTCCGTTGATGACCCGCCAATTTCCCTGAAGCTTATAATCCGCAAGAGAGGCATCGGAAAAATCGTTATCCACGAGAACAACGTCGTTCTCGCTTATCTCCTTGCGGGCATCGGCGGCTTCCGCTTCGGCTACAGACACGGAAAACAGGGGAAGGACTAAAATAACAGCCGCAAGAAAAACCGATAAAAGCTTTTTCATGTTTTACCTCTTCAATTCTCAAAGGCCATATTCTCGAAGAACAGATCGGTAAACAGCCCGTACGAGCCGAGATCGAGATATTCCGCCTTGCTTACGATATCCGTAAGCCCGCATCCCTCTGTGGCGTACTTTACGGTGCCGAGAAGGCTGGAGTTATTTACCGCAATTATTTTTTTGGCAAGATCCTTTTGGAAAAGTCCGAGATACGCGGCGTTTTCCACGTTCATCTTGGCGGAGAATCCACCTGCAACGTATATATGCTCAACCTCGCCGTAGCCGACCCCGCCGCGCATGAGCAGGCACTCCACGGCGCTTCTGACAGCAGACTTTGCAAGCTGGAATTCTCTGATATCCGCGGCGGTAACGCTGACCTTTTCGGAAATGCGGAAGTCCTCCGCCATAAAGCCGCTTTCCTCCACGGTACCGTCCTTTACCAGTGCCGCAATAATATCTATAAGACCCGTGGCGCAGATGCCCGCAGGCTCCTTATCGCCGATAACCGAGTAGCTTCCGTCCTCCCCGTAAGCGTATACCGCCCCCTCCGAGGCGCTCATGCCCGAGGAGATATTGGCACCCTCAAAGCAGGGGCCTGCCGCCGCCGTGGCGCACAGAAAAGCTCCCTCTCCGAAAAGCACGGTCTCCGCGTTGGTTCCAAGGTCGATAAGCAAGGAATATTTCCCCGCCGAAGGCTTTTCCACAAAGCAAAGACCCGCAACGATATCCGCGCCAACAAAGGCGGATATGCCCGGCAGAGATACTATCTCCCCGATATTATCAAAGCCAAGCTCCTTGCCCGCGGCACTTCTTTCGTTCAGAAATACGGGCGTGTACGGACTTACTCCAAGAGAGGAGCAGTCCACGCCGAAAAAGAGGTGAAGCATGGTGGTGTTGCCCGCCGCGTACATCCTCTTTACCGAGGAAACGCCGCACTCCGAAAAAAGCTCCGCGGTCATTTCCCTTATTTTTTCAAGAAGCACCGACTGAAGCTCCGCAGTGCCGTGATTTGCGCAATATTCAATTCTTGATATAACGTCCGCGCCGAAGCTCCTTTGGGGATTTGGCGCCGTTTTCGTCTTTACCACTTGCTTATTATCAAGAGAAACGAGAGCAAGGGCAAGGGTGGTGGTGCCGATATCAAGGCAAAGGCAGGTATTTTCCGTAACCTTACCAGTTTCCCGCGCACCCGTTACGGATACTATATCCGCCGTATCGGGCAAAATTACCTCTGCATCTCCCGCAAGAGCGTATCTGCAGGCAAGCTCCTTTTTGCCGTTTACAAGCACCGTGCATTTTTTGCACACGCCTCTGCCGCCGCAGGGCTTTTCCACGTGCATATTTTCAAAGCCAAGCAGCTTATCAAGGGGCATTACCCCTTCAAATTCTATTCTTTTGGTTATTCCGTTTTGCTTTACTGTGAGTATGGGCATAACGCTCCTCCTCATGCATTGAACAGTATGATGCCGAAATAGGTGACCGTATTCTGTCCGTTTACGTACTTAAGTGAAGTCTTTGCGGCGGTAAGCGACACGTTAACGCCGTAAGCTTCAAGGGATGCCATTGCGTTTTCGGGGGATCGGCAGGGCTCGCCATCCTGCTTTGCGCATTTTTTGCAATAGCCGCAGCCGCCAACTCCAAGGCAAAGAGCCTTCCCCTCGAACTCGGGGCGAAGCTTTTTCCAAAGCTCTCGCGTAAGCCTTGAATGCTTTTTGCGGGCTTCTACCATTCCCTCAAAATCATAGCTGTCCTCAAGGGTGGAAACGGTCTGGATGAGCAGCCCGTGAGTATAATTACCCACCTCTGCCATCAGCGCGTCTATATCGCCCACGTCGGGAGGGCACATATAGCATTTTCCGTAAGCGCCGCAACGGTTTGCGGCACAGGCATCGCGGAAGCATCGGTCAAGGACTATCTCCGCGGCGGGAAGGATCTCCGCACCGCTAAAGCCTGTTTTTTCGGCAACCTTTGCCAATTTCTCAAAAATTACGCCTTCCATTCCCTTACCGCCTCAAAAAATGCGTTTATATTTTCCCAGGGCGCGTGATGGGGAATATCACAGCCCGAAGAAATAACGAAGTTGGGGTATTTGGCGCATCTTGCAAGAAGGTCGTTTACTGCGTTTTTCATTATATGGGGAGTTCCCTCGGCAAAGCAGGCAACGGGATCGATATTACCCATGCATACCGTATCCGCAGGCGCCTTTTCAAGCATTTTTTCCATAGACACCGCGTTGCCGAAGTGATAAGCGGCGGCACCCTGAGAGAATATCTCATCTGCCATTTCCGCAACCGCGTTGCCGCAGTTGTGATAAATAACGGAGAAATCCCCGTCCTGCACCGCGTCTATTATCCTCTTAACGTAGGGAACGGAAAATTCCTCTGCCATTGCGGGGCTCATTATACCCGCAAGGGGCTCTGCCATAAGAATGCCCGAGGCACCTGCCGCCTTGAACGCTTTTGCATATTCGGTAAGATATTCCGTTGCCTTATCAAGCACCTTTTGAACCGTTTCGGGCTCGTCAAAGCAAAGATACATTATCTCCGTAACGTCCATCAGTCTGCCGGAAAGTGAAAAGGGGCCGATTATTCCCGCAAGCACGGGTTTATCCTTTATTCTTTCGGAAGCAAGACGGATCCCCTCCACGCAGACGGACGCTCTGCCCTTATCAAGGGAGGGCACTTCAAGGGAGTCTGCTCCCTCCTCGTCGCAAACCAGCTGACCGACGATTGCGGGCACCTCGTCGGGGGAAAACTTTACGGTTGCGCCGAAGGCCTCCGCCTCCACGGAAAGATCCATAAGGCTTATCGCCCCAAGGGTATCCGTGGAATTTGCAACGGTTTCTATCGCCTTTGCCTGAAGCTCCGCACTTTTAACCAGCTCCTCCACCGTAACGCCAAGCTTTTGCGCCGCGGGGAACGAAAGTATGGGCAGCGCACGCTTTTTATCCGATCTTGCCGCCTCCCAAAGCAGCTCTTTGATATTCTTCTTCATTGATTCACCTTCTCATCCGTAATACTTATCAAGGACTTCAGTTGCCGTTTTTGCCCAAATTATAAGGTTTTCCGGCTTATTTGAGACAGTGCTGATATCCTTGAGCGAAATATCGTAGGGACAGCCGTATTTGATGCAGATCTTCACGGTCTCCTCGATCTCGCGCCTGATGATATCGGGATCTGTTTTAATGGCAACGTTTGCGGGATTGGGCTTGCGGGAAAGCACGTAGTTGCCGCGTATCTGCTCTGCGCATTTTTCAACGTTTGCCCAGGGAGAACAGCCTATTTTTCTTAAATTGGGAATCCTCTTCTTCAGTATCTCAATTTTATTGTCAAGGGGCTCACAGCAGCCGTAATAGGTATATGCAAAGCGCGGTGCTATCCTTGTGAGATACTCCAGATCGAATTCATCGTGCATAGCGGGGGATACCACGCCGAAGGTCTGCGCCATTCTGCGGTACCAGGTCCCCTTCATTCCCTCTCCGTCGAGTCCCGATACGGTAGACGGAGTGCAATGTAAGTTTACCGCCGTGCCGTCAACATCCAAGTTTTTCTCTACAAAATCGATCGTTGCAAGAATGGCTGAGGTGAACTTCTCCATAATTGCGTGGAGATACTCGGGACGATCGTACATATCCATAAGGATCGGCTCCACGCCTCGCAATCTGGATATACGGTCCCAGGGAGCATCGTACATATAAGCATAGCCGTACAGCTTTATGGGTATTGAATCGCCGAGCAGCTCCGTAAAATATTCCATCCTCTCCGCATCCTTATCGGGACGCAGGGTAAACACGGGATCGTGGAGAAGCTCGAGAGCGGATTCATCCTCCAGCACGTCCTTATATTCGTGAGAAACGATATTGTTTTTGCCGTCGGTGCGCCTTATATTCTCTTCCGCCTCAATGCCGATACCTGTGGAATCACAAGCCCGCTTGATTCGGAAAAACGGCTCGTACAGATTATCCACACCCTCAAAATGCTTGAGATAAAACAGTTTTCTTCTGAAATCCAGCTCGGTATTTCTTGCTCGCTTATCCTCGCACAGGCAGGTAAGCTCCCCGTCCATATTCATCTGATACCACGGGATCTCCGCTATGATCAAGGGAGGACGGACAAGCTTCAGATCGTTCGTATCACGAAAGCGCTTGACCATTTTTTCCTGCTTTTCGGTGCATACCGCATCCATATACCTATTGGCAAGCTCGCGGACTATACTTTTCTCCCTATCGCTTATCATAATATCTCCTCGTTACCGCTTTACGGCTTATCGGGAGCGTCACAGCTTTTTACAAGCACGACTCTCTCTCCCTTTGAGATCTCAACTATCTTCTCCACCGGCATTCCCGCGCAGGGATTCACGTAAATTATCTGATCCTCGCGCAGTCCCTCAAGATAAAGGGCAAGATCCTCCGCCGCACGGTCGTTAAGCTGAAGGGAGCGGAGATTCTTCATATTGCGGAAGGTTTCTATATGCTGTGCGTGGGAGCCGCAGAGATGTATCATTCCTCCGTGCTCGTATTCTCCGAGTACGGCATCGTCAAGCTCTGCAATAAATTCGCGGTACATATCTCCGCTTACAAGCTGAGTGGTACAGCCGCAGAGCTGACCGTATCCCGGGGGCTGCGTACGCGCCCAGGAGATAACGGGCTGAAGCTGCTCCTTGGGTATATTGTGTATATACCATCTGTGCAAGGTGCGGATAAGAGTGTTTATCACTTCAAGATCGCGGCGCACTGCCTCCTCGTCCTCGTACATTGCAATAAGCGCATCCTGACCGTAAAGATTAAGCAGGATATTAAGGGCGCTGGAAAGGGTGGGCAGACCGAAAAGGGGAAGCTTTACGTCCGCATCAAGGAACGCCTTTACCGCGCGCTTTGAGAGCTGCCACGTTTCGTCCCTATCGAGATCGGGCATTTCAAGGGAGCCTATGGGCGTTTTCAGATAGTCCGCATTCCACTGACCGCAATGGTAATATACCCTTGCGCCCAGCATCTTGTCTATGTAATGCACTCCGTAAGGAGGATACTCCACGCAAACGGGAGTAAAGCCCTCCACGGGTGCACCTCTTTGGGTAAGCATAAGCTCAAGGCAATCGGTCACCCAGTCCTCGGGATCCGTATAAAGATAAGAGTTATCCCTCGGGCGCGGCACTATGCCGTGCAAAGTAAAGACTTTTTTTGCGTTATATTCGTTTTCCTTGCCGTCAAAAAGATCGCTCATACGGGAAAACCACGTATCGCGCTCCGCAATAAGAGAAGCGTCGTTTAAATACGCGTGAGCTTCGGCAGATAGCTTTTTCATGGTTTCTCCTTACTTGGGCATATCGGGGGAAGGAACGTTTGCCGCAAGGATTATTCTCTTTCCCTTGGATATCTCCATTATCTTATCAAGAGACATTCCGGGGCAGGGGGTAACGTACAGCACCTGATCTTCGCGGATGCCGTTAAGATACTGCTCCAGATGCTCGCAGGCACGGTCGTTCAATTGAAGAGCGCGGAGATTCTTCATATTGCGGAAGGTCTCCATGTGCTGAGTGTGAGTGCCGCAAAGATGTATCATACCGCCGTTTTCGTATTCGCCGAGAACTGCATCGTCCGGCTCCGCAAAGAACTCGCGGTACAGATCCGTTCCCAAAAGCTGCATGGTACAGCCGCAAAGCTGACCGTAACCCTGAGGCTGACAGCGGGACCAGGGGGCGCACGCCTGAAGCTGTGCCTTCGGGACGGTATTGATATACCATCTGTGCATCTCACGGATAAGCCCGTTTATGACGTCGAGGTCGTGGCGCACTGCGTCCTCGTCCTCGTACATGGCAATAAAGCCCTCTTGCCCGTAAAGATTTATAAAAATGTTAAGCGCACTTGCAAGAACGGGAGTTGCCTGCAGGGGAAGCCTTACGTCAGCCTCAAGAAAGGTCTCAACGGCTCTCTTCGTATTCTGCCACAGCTCGTTTTTATCAAGATCGGGCATCTCAAGCTCACCGATGGGCGTTTTCAGATAATCCGTGTTCCACTGACCTGCGTGGAAGCGCACGTCAGCACCGAGGACCTTATCCACGTAATGCACGCCGTAGGCGGGATAGGAGATACAGATGGGAGTAAATCCGTCGGGTCTTTCCCTTCTTTCCGCATACATGGTCTCAAGGCACTCGATCACCCAATCCGCGGGATTGGTATACAGATCGGAGCCGTTTCTCGGACGGGGCACGACGCCGTGGAGGGTGAATACCTTCTTTGCGTTATATTCGTTTTCCCTGCCCTCAAAAATATCGCTCATTCTTTGAAGCCAAGTATCGCGCTCCGCAATAAGAGAAGCATCGTTTAAATAAGCGTGAGCCTCTGCGGACAGCTTTTTCATAGCTTTTCTCCCTTTTACTGCTTATTCTTGCAGAAGTCAACGGCAGCGTTTGCCGCGCTTGCCGCATCGGAGGTATAGATATCCGCGCCGATCTGCTTGCAGAAATCATCGCTAACAGGAGCGCCGCCGATCATAATTTTTACCTTATCACGGATACCTGCAGCCTCTGCCGCCTTGACTACCTCGTCCATAACGTGCATAGTGGTGGTAAGAAGCGCAGAGCAGCAGATGACCTGACAGTTCTCTTCTATCGCGGTCTGCACGAACCTCTCCGCGGGAACGTCGGTGCCAAGGTCAATTACCTCAAGCCCCTTGCCCTCCATCATCATCTTTACGAGGTTCTTACCGATATCGTGAAGGTCGCCCTGTACGGTGCCGATGCACACCTTGCCCGCCACCGCAACGCCGCTTGCAACAAGATGCGGCTTAAGGATCTGGGCGCCCATATTCATTGCGCGGGCGGCAATAAGCACCTCGGGCACGAAGATCTCGTTATTGCGGAATTTTTCTCCGATAACGTCCATGCCCGCAAGCAGACCCTCGTTAAGGATCTTTTCGGGGTCACAGCCCTCGTTTAACGCTTCCTCGATAAGCTGTACTACTATCTTTCCTCTTCCCTGCTGAAGCTTTTCCGAAATATCGCTCAGTACCACCATTATTTTTTCTCCTTTGGTTCTTTGATTTATTTTTTCTGCCCTGTATTGACTGGGCGTTGTTCCCGTATGATTCTGAAAATTACGGTAAAAGGACGGCACGTCCTTAAGTCCGCAAAGGCTGACAATCTCCTCAACGGTCAGCTCCGTTTCTCTCAACAGTCTGCAGGCGTTGTTGAGCCGTATATCGCGCAGATGCTTTGAAAACGATTCCCCCGCAAACTCCTTGAAAAGGCGGCTCAGGTGCGCTTTGCTTACGTGCAGAGCTTCGGCAACGGACTCAAGAGTAAGCTCCGCATCCCCGAAGCTTTCCATTATTATTCTGACGGAGTATGCAGCATAAGTCCAATCGCCGTGTCCGGTTTCCTTTATATCAAGAAGCGCATCGCCGATATATCTGCCAAGCTTTACGAAAAGCACCGTAAGACGGGCGCGCAGGGCGTCTTTCCATTCCTCCTGCCTTCCCACCGACTCTCTTTCAATGGCGGAAAACAGCTCAAGCACCTCTCCAAGCACGTTTGCGGTAAGCATTGCGTAGGCAACGAGGGAGCGATCCCTGAAAACACCGTAGCAAAAGCGCGGATGACCGAACAGGGCAGGCTCTCCCTCAAACCAATCCTTTACGTCAAAAAGCAATCGGGAGATACAAAGCCGTTCCGCGCCCTCGGAAGGATAATATCCGTGGGGAATATCGGGGGGAATTATAAAAACGTCGCTTTTCTTGCACGGGATCGCCTGACCGAATATCTGAACGACTCCGCTGCCCTCAGTAACCACGGCTACTTCAAGTATCTCGTTGGAGTACAGCCCTTCAAACGGAAGCTCCGGTAACGGCTCGCTGAAGCAAAGCTCGTCCACGCAAACGGGTCGGTTCCGAAGAAGCTCCGACTTTTTTCGCCACAAGGGGCGTTCTCTTCGCTCTTGCATAATATCCCTTCCGTGAATCGTATTATATTTACATTATACTAAATGTGAACGGGCGGGTAAATAGGGTAGAGGTTCTTTTTGCAAAAAAAGTGAAACAAAACCACAGAAAAGATTTTTTCCCGATTTGTCTTAATCCGAACAAAAAAAGCTTGCAGCGCAAGTTTTTTTCTTCAAGCTATTGAAAAGCAACTTTTTATAATATATAATTGATAATGTATAAGGGTATTTTTGCAAAAAATCCCTTAAAATAGGCAAAAAATCACATTGATATTTTTATTACCACAACAACTTTTTGTAATCCGGAGGAATCATCATGACTAAACAGATACCCCGTTCCGAGCATCCGCGTCCCGACAAATACCGCGAAAGCTGGCTGTGCCTTAACGGCGAATGGGACTTTGCCTTTGACGAAAGCGGCATAGGCGAGGCTGAAAAATGGCAGGGCAGAACCACCCT
Organism: Oscillospiraceae bacterium; assembly: GCA_015064505.1. Lineage (GTDB taxonomy): Bacteria > Bacillota > Clostridia > Oscillospirales > CAG-272 > RUG12395. The sequence continues at coordinate 22,832 of SVSB01000018.1, read as the reverse complement.
TGACACCAAGATCACCGTTCCATTCGTTTATCAGTGCGAGCTTTCCGGTCTTAACGATAAGCGCCATTCAGATTATATCTGGTATCACCGCACCGTTACCGTGCCCGCAGAGTTTGAAGGCAAGAGAGTTCTTCTTCACTTCGGCGCCGCAGACTACATCACCAAGGTATGGCTTGACGGTCAGTATCTCGGCTCTCACGAGGGCGGCTACACACCCTTTGAGTTTGATATCACCAATCACGTAAAGTGCGACGGAAAGAAGAAGCACCACCTCTCCGTTATGTGCGAGGACAGACTTGACACCGAGCAGCCCCGCGGAAAGCAGAGCTTCCGTCCCGAGAATTTCGCTTGCTGGTACGCTCCCATGAGCGGTATCTGGCAGTCCGTATGGCTTGAGGCAGTGGGCATTAACTACATAAAGGAAGTACGCATCACTCCCGACGTTGACCACGCTTCCGTTAAGTTTGAGATAAACGCAAACAACGTTCCCGAGGGAATGAAGGCAAAGGTTGAAGTAAGCTACAAGGGTGCCCCCGTAGTGGACGGCACCGTAAGCTTCTCTCACCGCCGCGCAGAGGTTACCCTCTCTCTCGGTCACGACGAGACCATAGAGGGCTTCCATTACTGGTTCCCCGCAACCCCCAACCTTTACGACGTAAACGTATCTCTCGTTAAGGACGACGTAGTTGAGGACAGCCTCGTTACCTACTTCGGTATGCGTAAGCTTGAGATCATCGGCGACCGCATCTTCCTTAACTACCGCGAGATCTATCAGCGCCTTATCCTTGACCAGGGCTATTGGAAGGACGGCCTTCTTACCGCTCCTACCGACGACGCACTTAAGCTTGATATCGAGCTTACCCGCAAGCTTGGCTTCAACGGCGCAAGAAAGCACCAGAAGTTTGAGGATCCCCGTTACCTTTACTGGGCAGATAAGCTCGGTCTTCTGGTTTGGGGCGAGCTTCCCTCCGCTTACTGGTTTAACGATGCGGAGAAGCGCAATATGCTCCGCGACCTTTCCGAGGCTATCGCCCGCGACTACAACCACCCCGCACTTATCGCCTGGGTACCTCTCAACGAGAGCTGGGGCGTTTACGCCATCAAGGAAAACAAGGAGATGCAGCAGCTTAACGATATGCTGTACCACGTTGTTCACAGCCTTGACGGCACCCGTTTCGTTTCCGGAAACGACGGCTGGGAGCAGGCTGAAACCGATATCGTGACCGCACACGATTACACCGCTTATAACAAGGATCTGCGCCACGAGGACTACGAGGACGCCGAGATCTTCGGTCTTGGCTGTCCCAACAAGAGCCGCACCGTTACCGCAGATAACTACGATAACACCGACAAGCCCTGCCTCCTTACCGAATACGGCGGGATCGCCTTCTCCAAGGACAGCGGCAACGGCAACTGGGGCTACAACGGCGCCGTAAACGACGAGGAGGTATTCCTTGCCCGCTACGACGATATCACCACCGCCTTCAAGTCTCTGCCCTATATCCGCGGCTACTGCTACACTCAGCTCACCGACGTTTTCCAGGAGGTAAACGGTCTGCTTGATATGGACCGCAACCCCAAGGTAAGCGTTGACAAGATCCGCGCCATCAACGTCCGCGCACGTCACTGCAAGTAAAACCTGATATAAATACCGCAAGGAGATATTCTCTTTGCGGTATTTTTTATTTCCTTTTTAGTACTTATAAGTTCTACATGGTGAACAGGTTGCCGATGTATGGTATCCTTTTTATAGTACTTATAGATACTACGGGAGATAATTTATGTACTTGCGAAGACTGCGCGATCTGCGCGAGGATCACGATCTTAAGCAACGGGACGTTGCGGCCCTTCTGGGAATTAAGCAGACTGTCTATTCCCGATACGAAAGAGGCTTTCAGAACATACCCCTTGAGCATCTTATAAAGCTTGCCGACCACTATTGCGTTTCTCTCGATTATATTTTTGAAAGAAACGGCAACTACGGAAAAAAGGACTGATCACGCTTATGAATTCTTTTTACGGAGAGATCACGGACGAGCTCCCCTGCGTTATATGCGATGCGGGGATGCGCGTGGTGTTCGCAAATCAAAGCGCATACCGCTTTCCCGCCACCTTAAGATGGATAGGAGACGGCAACGCAAGCCTTAACAAGCGGCAACGGGAGCTAATGGAAGAAAGCTTTGAAAAAGAGCCTTACTCCATTGCCGTAATTCCCTGTGGCGGCAGTAGCGGCAGATATCTTCTGCTGGCGGACAGGCTTTACGCCCACGGTACCTTCTTTTACGTTTTCGGCGCGGCAAAAAGCTGGAAGCTTTCCGCAGAGTTTAACGCCAGAAGGATCCTTACAGCCTGCCTGACTCCGAGATGCGATAAGGAATACGCGTCGAATATATGCCCCGCCGCGCTTCTTTCTCATTGGTACGGGAAAATAATCAAAAAGCAGGACAAGGACCATACGGAATACCTGTGCTATCTGCGCCCGGACGAAGGCGGTATTATGAAAAGCGAGCCACTCGTCTGTTGTCTTACAGCTATTTACGGAGCGTTCCTCGAAAGCGGCAGGACGGTTAAGGTCACCGCCGATGAAATAAAGGGCGGAATAACCGTAACCTTTGCCACGGATACGGAGAACGGCTCGCTTTCCGCCTCCGACGGAATTATGGCCTTGCTTTGCCGTTTTCCCGGACGCACCGCGCATATTCTTTACGCCGCGCACATTGCAAGCTCTGCGGGCTTTACCCTCGTTACCCACTGTGCGGGCGACTCCGTAATCGCAAGGCTTACCGTGCCCGTATACGACGTAGGTGAGCTTGGCTTCAAGGCAGGCGACACCGTACACACGAACACCGAGACCTGTCTTGCCGCTTCACTTGCAATATGGTTCTGAAAAGGGGAAAAACGGCAATTTACGTGACGTTATCGTGAATATTCCCTTATTTTTTGCGTATATATGCACCTTAAGGTTTGACAACGGAGTCACTATATGTTAGAATAGTGGGAGTAATATCAAAATGGAGAACTGTTGATGAATCCACACAAGGACCACCGCGGAAGAGTAAAGACGCGATTTCATTCAGAGGGGCTTGACAGCTTTGCCGAGCATAACGCACTGGAGCTATTGCTGTTTTACGCCATACCGCAAAAGGACACGAACGAGCTTGCCCACGCATTGCTTGACAAGTTCGGAAATATAGCCGGCGTTTTCAACGCGGAAATAAGCGAGCTTATGAAGGTAGACGGCATCGGTGAGCATGCCGCCACCCTGCTGAAGCTTATGCCACAGATGGCGCGCAGATATTTTCTTGAATGCGGGGATACCGAGGGACAGGCGCAGACCGCAGACGGGCTTGGCAAAATGTTCGTCAACAAATTCGTTGGTGAAACCAACGAGGTGGTATATCTTACCATGCTTGACAACAGTATGCGTATTATAGAAACGGTGCGCATCTTCGACGGCTCGGTAAACTCCGCCCACGTTACTCCGCGAATGCTTCTTGAGCCTTGCGTGATACGGAAGGCGGCGATTGCCGTTATTGCCCACAATCACCCCATGGGACTTGCAATACCCTCGGGTGAGGATATCTACACCACCCGCAATCTGGAGACCGCCCTCCAAACCGTTGGAATTCCGCTTTTGGAGCACTACATAATCGCGGGCAATCACTACACTCCCCTTATGTACCGCACCAAGGGAATGATGCGGCAGAATCCAGATGCCGAGGCGTTTTACGCGGGCGTGGACACAAGCAGCTTTTATTCCAATATTGACGATTCCGATATACCCAAATACGAAAGATAGGTAACAAAATGAGAAGAAAAATAACCGAAAACCACATTTTTGGCAGAGTGATCGCCGTTCTGATGCTCTGCGCCCTTCTGGCAGTAATCGTTCCCTTCTCCGTTTTTGCGGGACAGTTCACCTCCACCGTCAATCTTCTTGACGTGCGCAAGAACGCAAGCGGCGACGGATTTACGTGGGCAAATAAGACCAAGACCCTCACCCTTACCGACTTTACCGTAAACACGGGCGACCGCTACGGTCTGCGCATCCCTCACGGTGCCACCGTTGTGCTTGTGGGCACCAATACCATAAACGCCTCCTACGCAGCCCTTGAAGTGCAGGGCGACGTTTATTTCCGCGGCGAGGGCACTCTTATCCTTAACGGCGGGGAGATCGGTTTTATCAACTCCACCAATATGGACGATAAGAAGGTTATTTTTGAGTCCGGTAATTACGTGATCACCGCGGGCGAAAACGGCATAGTATCCGAATACGCCACCTGGAGCCAGACGGGCGGCAAGATAGAAGTAACTGCCGCAAAGAACGCCGCCTACGGCAGAGATCTTCGCCTGATGGGCGGAAGCTTCAAGGCAAACGCCCCCGTGCACGCGACCAATAAGCTTACGGTAAATCACACCTCTCTTGATATCAACGCGGCAAGCGCCGCTCTCGTTGCCGACAAGACGCTTTCCGTGAACAACGTTAAGCTCTCCTCCGGCGGTACGAAGCTTACCGAATATAAGGGCGAGAACAGCATACTGACCTCCCCCATGGCAAAGAAGCAGACCACCAGCCGTCTGTTTGAGCTTATCGGCAACAAGAACGTGCCCGTATTCGTGGATTACGTCATCTTTGCCGTTGCCATCGGCGCGGTAGTCGCAATAATCGTCGTACCCAAGGTATTGAAGAAGAAAAAGCTCCGCGAGGCTATTGCAAAATACGAGGCAGAGGAAAAAGCAAGAGCCGAGGAGAAAAAGAGAGGCGCAAAATGAGCAAGGACGCATCCCGCCTTTTTGACGACGAGGGTCTGAAGGTAAGCCACGTCGCCTCCGAGGAAAAATACAAGGGCGCTATCATCCGCGTGTTCCGCGAGGAGGTGGAGCTGCCAAACGGAGCACACCGCCATTGGGACGTGGTACGCCATCTTGGTGCCGTTTGCGTGGTTCCCATAGATGAGGACGGCAACGTAATAATGGTGCGCCAATTCCGCTATCCTGCGGGCAGAGTGATGCTTGAGATCCCTGCGGGAAAGCTGGAAAGCAAGGACGACGACCGCCTTCTCCGCGCAAAAAAGGAGCTGAAGGAGGAAACGGGAGCCACCGCAAAGGAATGGATATGCCTTGGCGATATTTTTACAACCCCCGCATACGTTGACGAGCGCATAACCATGTACCTTGCAAAAGGACTTGAATTCGGAGAAACGGATCTTGACGAGGGAGAGTTTCTTACTTCCCTTAAAATGCCTCTGGAGGAAGCCGCCGCCCTTGTTACTGAGGGCAAAATAGAGGACGCAAAGACTCAGGCGGCATTGCTCCGCGCCTACGTAATGAAATTACAAGGAAGGCTTTGAGTATGTTTGCACTAACACCCGAGTTAATGCGCAAAATAGATGCCGAGCAGGCGAAGCTACAGGTGAACGGCGAAAAGACCCTGATGTACAACGCAGGGCTTTGCGCCGTTCAAGCTATTGAGGAGGTCTGCGGGGGAGACTGTGCCGTTATACTGTGCGGAAGCGGCAATAACGGCGGCGACGGCTACGTTATTGCAGAGGAGCTTGCCCTGCAGGGATGGACGGTCACCGTCTACAATTACCAACCCTCAAAAAAGCGCAAGGACGCGGCAAAATACTTTATGCACAGAGCAAAAAGCGCAGGCTGCACGTTCCGCGCCTTAAGCCACAAGGGTTTTGAAGAAGCCGTAAAGAGTTGCGACGTGATAGTTGACGCAATATACGGAACGGGCTTTCACGGCGCGCTGCCAACGGAGCTTGAGGAGCCATTTGCCATTTGCGCAAAAAGCAACGCCCTGAGAGTAGCGATCGACTGTCCCTCGGGCATAGACCCCGCAAGGGGAACCGTGGAAACCACCGCATTCCGCGCCCATATGACCGTTTGTATGTCCTATCCCATGCGCGGAATTTTCCTTTTGCCCGCAAGAGAATACTGCGGCAAGGTTGAGGTCTGCGATATCGGAATGGATTACGCGGCAATAGAAGCCGCCTATACTGTGACCGACACGGTCTGCGACAGCGATACCGTCAGAAGGATATTCAAAAAGCGCAGTGCCGCATCCCATAAGGGAACCTACGGAAAGACCCTTCTTATTTGCGGCTCCGAGAATATGCCCGGAGCGGCGCGCCTTGCCCTTTCGGGCGCTTTGCGTATGGGGCCGGGGCTTTGCGAGCTTATGGCACCCAAGAGCGTTATCGCCTGCTGTGCCTCCGCCTATCCCGAAGCAATATACACGGAGATCCCCGATTCCTCAAATTGGAGCGATGCAGACGCAGAAAGGATCGTTACCGCCGCAAAAAACGCCTCTGCGGTGCTTTGCGGTTGCGGTCTTGGAAATACCGAGGGCGCAAAAAAGCTTGTTTTTGCCCTTATCTCAGCAGACGTTTCCCTGGTGCTTGACGCAGACGGACTTAACGCCTTAAGTGAAACGCCGTGGGAAAAGGCGGAGGGCAGAGTTATCCTCACCCCCCATCCGAAGGAATTTTCGCGCCTGAGCGGCAAGAGCATAGAGGAAACGGAAGAAAACAGATACGAATCGGCAAAAAGCTTTGCCGCGGAGAAAAACGTGACCTTGCTTCTTAAGGGAGCAGACACCGTGACCGCCGCCCCCGACGGCAGAGTATGCTTTAACCCAACGGGAAATCCCGGACTTGCCAAGGGCGGAAGCGGCGACGTGCTTGCTGGCATCTGCGCGGGCATTCTTACCTGGAGCCAAAACGCCTTTGACGCCGCAGCCGTGGGTGCGTATCTCCACGGTGCCGCAGGAGATATGCTTAAGGAAGAATATTCCGAATACGGATATCTTACGGGCGAGCTTGCAAAAGCGGCGGCAAAAAAGCTTGGAGCGATTCTGAACGGTGAAAATACTTAAGAAGCTCTTTGACCTTCTCTTTCCCCCTAAATGCGTATCCTGCAATTCATTGCTGTCAAATGCGGAAAGCGCCTTCTGCATCGATTGTTACCGCGAGTTTGAAGCGGCAAAAAGACTCCCCTGCCGCCACTGCGGACGGGAGATGATGCACTGCGTTTGCTGCGGAGATAATCTGGTACGAAGCGGAATATACCGCGTATTCAAGGTGTGCCCCTATTTTCCCGAAAGAGCGGACTCCCCCGAATTAAAGCTTATATTTGCCGTAAAGCGCAGAAACGTAACCGCATATCGCCGCTTCGTTGCCCGCGAGATGGCGGCGGCTGTGAAAAGAAGCGGAGATGACTTATCGGGATTCACGGTCACCTACGTGCCCCGCAAGCCCTTATCCGTGACGGAATACGGCTTTGACCATGCTCTTGAGCTTAGCAAGCTTCTTGCAAGGGAGCTGGATCTGCCTTGGGAAGCGGTCTTTTGCCGCACGAGTGACGCAAAGGAGCAAAAGGGACTTGACCGCAAGGAACGCAGGAAGAACGCAACCTACACTTTGCTTCCCATAAACGGCGTTACCGCCACGGGCAAACGGTATCTTATATGCGACGACGTGCTTACCACGGGCGCATCCCTTGCCGCCTGCGGAAATATTCTTCTTGCCCTTGGGGCAAAGGAAATACGCGCCGCCGTGTTTGCACAAAGAAATTAAACCTATATTCACATTATATAGCGGGAGGACCAAGGCCCTCCCCTACATGCTTTTTGCGGGAGAATACCCAATCACCCCATCAAACCGAATACGAAAAGAAGCTCCCGCGTGCCGAAGCACACGGGAGCTTTTCTTATGAAGTTATGGGAAATTACTTCTCGGATGCCCAAGATTCAGCCTGCTCTGAGAGAGCCTTGTTGATATTCTTGAGGTAGAGGTTAGCAGCTCTTTCCTTGTTCTTGTATACGGACATCCAGTCAGCGTTTGCGGCACGGAACTGGAAAATAAGCTCCTTGTTGATGTTACCGGGCTGATAGAAGTAACCGAGGTCGAATACACGGTTAGCACGGATGATGTCAAGCATAGGAGAGCTTTCCTCATCGCGAACTACAGCACCGTTAAGGGTCTTATCGTAGTATGCGGGAACGATGGTGGAGGTGGAGTAGTAGCCGATGGTCTCAAGAACCTTACCGGTTATCTCGATATCGTTCTGGTGGAGGGGAAGACCCATGAAGCGTGCGGAGTAAGGAGCAACGGAGCCGTAGTAGTTATCTACGCTTGCGTTTGCCTTGAACATGGGAAGAATACCGTAATCCACGTCCATATCACGGAACTGGTTGGAGATGGAAGCAAGGGTGCAGATGAAGAACAGACCCTGGTTGTTGATGAACATCTCGGTACCGTAGGTGGAAGCGGAGTTATCACGGGAAGTGCCGTTATCATTGAATGTTACCTGATAACGGAGAGCGCAATCCTCCTTGAAGAGGTTTACGTAGTTGCTGAATGCGTTGTAAACGCCCTCAGTACCGAGACCGAGAACCAGGTCGCCGTTATCGTCGATGTACGCGCACTTCTCGCCTGCAGAGTGAACTACGGCGTAGATAGCGTCATCCCAAGAAAGAGCACCGAAAAGGTCCATATTGGTGAACTTATCGTCACCGTTCAGGTCCTCGGATACCATTCTGGTGTACTCCTGGAACTTATCAAAGGTCCACTGACCGTTCTCTACGAGAGTGTAAAGATCGTTGATGCCCTTTTCCTTAGCAAGCTCCTTGTTGAACGCAACTGCAACAACGGAGGAGAAGGAGTCGATGGAGAAGTCACCGGTAAGGAAGAAGAGAGTATCCTTAATGGTGAGGTCCTTAACTGCGTTCTGATCCCAGTAAGCAGAGGTGAGATCAAGGTGAGGAACGGCGTACATATCGTAAAGACCGCCGTTCTGAGCAAGCTTGGTCTGGTCGTATGCGGGAAGAATTACTACGTCGTAGGTGGGGTCGCCTGCGTTCTTTGCCTGAAGCATCTTACCGTAGCCCTCGTTGGAGCCGGTGGTAGAGGTACCCTTTACGATCTCGGAGCTCATAACGATGTTGAACTTCTCTTCAACGAGAGAGTTTCTCTTGTACTTAGCCTCGTCAAGTACGGTACCGGAGCCCTCGGAGTAAGTAAAGTCACCGGAGGAGAAGTTGTTGTCAAGATATACCTCGTATACCATGAACTCGTACTCTTCAAGATCCTCATCGGGAATAGCAAGACCTGCAGTGGTGTCCTCGGGAACCGTGGTGTCGGCAGGAGTGTTTGAGCCGTCAGTTACCGCGGGAGTCGTAGCAGGGGTGTCACCGTTATCGCCGCAAGCAGCAAAGATAAAGGTGGTGGCAAGCATAAGAGCCGCCAAAAGCAATGATACTACACGCTTTTTCATTTTTGTTTCCTTTCTTGATAAAATAACAAATCGAATTTCACGTTCCGACTACGTGAAATCCGCATTCATTTACAGATATATTGTACTATAAATTCGTACCATTTGTCAAGATTGCATAATCGACATTGAGATTTTCGTCAAGTATTACAAAGGCAAAAGTGCTTTTTCATACAAAGGAAACAAATTTCTGCAAACCACCCGCAAAAAAAGTTTAAAAAACGGAAATCCACATTTATTTACGACAAAAAACGGGGTGTAAAGAAACTGCGTTTCTTTACACCCCCAAATATAGGGGATAGGAAAAAACGGTTGGAACGGGCAAACATCCACCCGTGAGGCGTACTGGCGTACGTCGAGGGTGGATTTTGTCTTTTCAGCAAATTCGCAGGCGAATTTGGCGCCGGAGGCGCATCTCACCCCTTCGGGGTTCGGTACGTAGTAAAAAAGAGAATTTTACAGAAAAACTCATTTTGAGTTTTTCTTACCTTAGTTTAATCCTTTTAAAGCATTGAAACTTTCGTGTTTTCAATGTTTTTTCTCTTTTTTACGGTCCGGCCTTTTTTTACATCCCCTTTGCGATAACAGTATCTTATTACTCTTTTTCGCTTTCCCAGGACGCTGCCTGCTCGGCAAGAGACTTGTTTATGTTCTTAAGGTAGAGATTTGCGGCTCTTTCCTTATTCTTATATACGGAGATCCAGTCTGCGTTTGCGGCGCGGAACTGGAAAATAAGCTCCTTGTTGATGTTGCCGGGCTGATAGAAGTAACCGAGGTCGAATACGCGGTGCTGACGGATAATGTCAAGCATAGGGGAGCTTTCCTCATCGCGTACTACGGAGCCGTTAAGGGTCTTATCGTAATATGCGGGGATGATGGTGGATGCGGAGTAGTAACCGATGGTCTCAAGAACCTTACCCGCAACCTCTACGTCATTCTGATGGAGGGGCATACCGAGGAAGCGTGCAGAGTAAGGAGCAACGGAGCCGTAGTAATGATCGATATTCTCATTCATCTTGAACAGAGGAAGGATACCGTAATCCACGTCCATATCACGGAAGTTGGTGGAGATGGAGCCGACGGTGCTGAGGAAGAACAGACCCTGGTTGTTTACGAACATCTCAAGACCGTACTTGGAGCCGGAGCTGTCGGTGGCAACGCCGTTCTCGTTGAACTTTACCTGATAACGGAGGAAGCAGTCTTCCTTGGAGAAGTTTACGAAATCGTTGAAGGCGGTATAAGTAGCCTCGCTTCCAAGGCCGAGAACAAGATCGCCGTTATCGTCAACGTACGCACATCTCTGGTTTGCGGCGTGAACGATAGCATAGATAGCGTCATCCCAGCAGAGTGCGCCGTAAAGGTCCATATTGGTGAACTTATCGTCACCGTTCAGGTCCTCGGAAACCATTCTGGTGTATTCCTGGAACTTCGCGAAGGTCCATTTACCCTCTGATGCAAGAGTGTAAAGATCGTTTATGCCCTTTTCCTTGGCAAGCTCCTTGTTGAACGCCATAGCAACTACGGCGGAGAAGGAGTTGATGGAGAAATCACCTGCAAGGAAGAAGAGAGTATCTCTTATGGTAAGCTCCTTAACTGCGCCCTGATCCCAGTATGCAGAGGAGGTGTCAAGGTGAGGAACGGAATAAAGGTCGTAAAGACCGCCGTTCTGAGCAAGCTTGGTCTGGTCGTATGCGGGCAAAACGCAGATATCGTAGGTAGGATCGCCTGCGTTCTTTGCCTGAAGCATCTTGCCGTAGCCCTCGGGAGAGCCGGTGGTACCGGTACCCTTGGAGGTTTCAACGGTCATAACGATATTGAACTTTTCTTCAACGAGAGAGTTTCTCTTATACTTTGCCTCGTCAAGGACGGAGCCGCCCTCTTCCTCATAAGCAAAGTCCATGGTTCCCTTATCAGTGCTGAAGGAAACCTCGTAGATCATAAACTCGTATTCTTCAAGATCCTCATCGGGAATAGCGAGTCCTGCGGTGGTGTCCTCGGGCACCGTGGTGGTATCTCCGCCGGGCGTGGGGGTCTTGCCATCGGTAATTGCGGGAGTAGTGGTGCTGCCGCCCTTATCGCCCGTACAAGCGGTGAAGCAGAAGGCAGAGGCAAGCATAAGCACTGCCAGCAGCAAAGAAACTATGCGCTTTTTCATTTTTCTTCCCTTTCTCGATAAAATAATTAAACCGAATTTCCGATAAGCACGGAAATTCGCATTTATTAACAAATTTAGTCTACCATACGGGATTGAGTTTGTCAATATTACATAATAAACTTAAACGTTAGATATCTTGTCCAAAAGCGCGGCACCGCAAGATTTTGCAGCACAAAAATTGCGTTACACTGATTGACAACAAATGGAATAACGATTATAATATACAATAAGAAAGTATTGAATTCTATCATGCGGAGTATTGCCATGAATTTTAAGGACGAAGCCAAACGGCTGTTTCACTCGGCCGCAAAGGAGTTTTCCGCCGCCACAGACGTTCTTGCCGATAAGGGCGAGGAGCTTGCGGAAAAGGCGTATGCCGCCGCAAAGAAGGCTGCAAAGGAAATAAAGGACGACGTTGCCACCGTCAGGGAAAGAGACCCTGCCGCCAGCTCGGATCTTGAGGTACTGCTTCTCTACTCGGGCTTCCACGCGGTGCTTTCCCACCGCGCCGCCCACGCGCTCCACGAAAGGGGCTACGTGCTTCCCGCACGCGCCATAAGCCAGGCGGCAAAGTTCGTAACGGGAGTTGAGATCCACCCCGGCGCAAAGATAGGCAAGGGACTGTTTATCGACCACGGCTGCGGTGTAGTAATCGGAGAAACCGCGGAGATAGGCGATAACTGTACCATCTATCAGGGAGTCACTCTTGGCGGTACGGGAAAGGACACGGGCAAGCGCCACCCCACCGTTGGAAACAACGTTATGATCGGTGCGGGAGCAAAGGTGCTTGGACCCTTTACCGTTGGGGATAACGCGAAGATAGCGGCAAACGCCGTGGTGCTTCACGCCGTTCCCGCAAATTCCACCGCCGTGGGCATTCCCGCAAAGGTGGTATCAATAAACAACCAACGCGTGCCCGATCTTGACCAGATACACATCCCCGACCCCGTAAGTCAGGAGATATGCAGGCTGGAAAGACGCATCTACGAGCTTGAAAAGCAGATGAAAGCTACAGAAAATACAGAAAATACCGATAAGGACGAATAAACTATGCAGATACAGTTATACAACTCTCTTACAAGACAAAAGGAAGATTTTGTTCCCAACGTTCCGGGCAAGGTGAATATGTACACCTGCGGCCCTACCGTTTACCATTTTGCTCACATAGGCAATCTTCGCACCTATATTATGGAGGACGTGCTTGAGCGCACCTTCGGCTATTTCGGATACGACGTGCACCGCGTTATGAACATCACCGACGTAGGTCACCTTACAAGTGACGCAGACGAGGGTGAGGACAAGATGCTTAAGGGCGCAAAGCGCGAAAAGAAGACGGTTCTTGAGATAGCGAAATTCTATACCGACGCGTTTTTTGAGGATTGCCGCAAGCTTAACATCAAATGCCCCGAGACCGTCGTACCCGCAACCTCCTGCATCGACGAGTTCATCAAGGTCATAGAAAGCCTTCTTGAAAAGGGATACGCGTATATCTCCGAGGGCAACGTATACTTTGACACCTCAAAGCTTGACAAGTACTACGTTTTCAACGATTTCCGCGAGGAGGATCTTGCGGAGGGCGTGCGCGAGGGCGTTGAAAAGGATAACGCCAAGAAGAACAAGACCGACTTCGTTCTCTGGTTTACCAAATCCAAGTTCGACGATCAGGAGCTTAAGTGGAACAGCCCCTGGGGTATCGGCTATCCCGGCTGGCATATCGAATGCTCCTGCATATCCATGAAGCACCTTGGAGAACATCTTGACGTGCATTGCGGCGGAATCGACAACGCATTCCCCCACCACACCAACGAGATCGCCCAGAGCGAGGCCTTCGTCGGACACAAGTGGTGCAACTACTGGTTCCACGTTCTCCATCTTAACGATGCAAGCGGAAAGATGAGCAAATCCAAGGGCGAGTTCCTTACCGTTTCTCTCCTTGAGAGCAAGGGCTACGATCCTCTTGCTTACCGTTTCTTCTGCCTTGGCTCTCATTACCGCAAGTCCCTTACCTTCTCCTACGAAAATCTTGATAACGCCGTTGCCGCTTACGAAAAGCTGGTTGCACGTATTGCCGCAATAAAGGACGAGGGCGAAAGCGGAGGCGCAGAGGCGGAAAAATGCCGTGAGGCGTTTATGGCCGCCCTTGCAAACGACGTGAACACCTCTCTTGCCGTTACCGCTCTTTACGATACCCTTAAGGCAAACATCAGCGGCAAGGCAAAGCTGGAGCTTATTGCGGACTTTGACCGCGTGCTTGCCCTGGATCTTTTGGGTACCGCAGAGCGCCTTAAGGAAAAGCAGGCAAAGGCCGAAGAGAACGCCGCAAACTCCGACGATCCCCTTACCGCCCACATCCTTGAGATGATCGAAAAGCGCAAGGAAGCAAAGAAGGCAAAGAACTACGCGGAGGCAGACGCCATCCGTAATCAGCTTGCCGCCGAGGGCGTTACCCTTATCGACACTCCCGAGGGAACTAAATTCAAGATAGGTGAATGATATGATCTGCAATCTCCTCTGCCAGGCGGCAAAACCCAACGCAGACGGTAAGCGCGGCCGCTTTATCGTTATTGAGGGAATTGACGGCTGCGGAAAGACAACACAGGTAAAGCTGCTGAAAAAAAGGATAATGGCGGAGGGGGGCTACGCATTTACCACAAGCGAGCCCACCTGCAAGGCAAGTCACGCGCCAACCCGTGCGGGGGCGCTCCTCTCCTCCGTGCTCAAGGGAAAGACCAAGCTGCCCGATTCGGCAATAGCGGGACTATTTCTGACGGACAGGATACTGCACAACACGGACGGTCATCTTGGCATAAACGCGCTTCTTGCCCGCGGATCCGACGTTATCTGCACGAGATATTATTATTCCTCTCTCGTTTATCAAGGAACGCCGGAGCTGTTTGACTGGGTCTTTGAGGCAAACTTCAACTGCCCCGATATCCGCACTCCCGACGTTTGCATATTCCTTGATATAGACCCCAAGGTGAGCCACGGCAGAGTTATGGGCAGGCACACCAAGGCGGAGATATACGAGCAGAACACGGAAATGCTGGTGAAGGCAAGAGCAAAGTACCTGAACGCCTTTGAAAAGGTCAAGGCGGCGTTCCCCGAGCAGCGCATCGAGTTCGTAGACGCCTCCCGCGGCATAGAAGAGATCGCGGACGATATCTATAAAATAGTAAACAGTATAGAAATATAAAAAAACGCCTTGCGGCACGCGCCGCAAGGCGTTTTTATCTTCCGCGACCCAGTCCCTCTCCCGAAATATCACATTATATTAAATCAAACCAACATTTTGCTATTGTTACCCATTTAACGCCGTGGTAAAATATAATCGTAAGACCTTTATACGTGAAAGGACCGCATTATGGAAAACAAAAACTATCTTTTCCCCGATTTTGACAAGCTGATATTCGGCGGTGACTACAACCCCGAGCAATGGCGCCACACTCCCGAGATATGGGACGAGGATATGCGCCTTATGAAGCTTGCCCACTGGAACGAGGCTACCTTGGGAGTATTCTCCTGGGCGGAGCTGGAGCCGCAGGAGGGCGTTTACGACTTTTCCGTTCCCGACGCCATCTTTGAAAAGGCGGAAAAGAACGGTCTGAAAATAATCCTTGCCACCCCAAGCGGAGCAAAGCCCCGTTGGATGGCGGAAAAATACCCCGAAACCATGCGCACCGCCGACGACAGGCACCGCGCCCTTTACGGCAGACGCCATAACCACTGCTTCTCCTCCCCCGTATACCGCGAGAAGATAGCAAACATAAACCGTCTGCTTGCAAAAAGATACGCCCACTCCCCTGCCCTGCTTTGCTGGCATATCTCCAACGAGGTGAACGGAGAATGCCATTGCGAGCACTGCAGAAGAGCGTTCGTTGAATTTTTGCGCAAGAAGTACGATAACGATATAGAAAAGCTTAACCTGCAGTGGTGGACCCGCTTCTGGAGCCACAGATACGATAATTTCGAGCAGGCTGAGCCCCCTTCCTCCATAGGCGAGAACGCAGTGCACGGTCTGACTATAGACTGGAAGCGCTTCGTTACGGCGCAAACGGCGGACTTTATGAAGCACGAGATCGCCGCAATCAAGGAATACAGCCAAAAGCCCATAACAACTAACCTTATGGGATTTTTCACGGGCATTGATTACCGCGAGCTTGCAAAGACCGTGGATTTCGTTTCCTGGGATAATTACCCCAACTGGGAGCTTCCCTGGGGCGACGTGGGTCAGGCATCCTGGATAGGAATGACCCACGACTGTATGCGCTCCTTGAAGCGCAAGAATTTTCTTTTGATGGAGTCCACTCCCAGCCTTGTTAACTGGAAGGATATAAACAAGCTTGCCCGCCCCGGAAAAATGCGTATTTCCTCACTGCAGGCTATTGCCCACGGCTCCGACAGCGTGCAGTATTTCCAATGGCGCAAGAGCCGCGGCTCCAGTGAAAAGCTGCACGGCGCCGTAGTCGATCATTACGGCAAGGAGGACACCAGAGTGTTCTCCGAGGTTGCCGCCCTTGGTGAGGAGCTTGAAAAGCTTTCCGCCGTTGCGGGTACCGAGGTCATAAGCAAGGCGGCGATACTCTACGATTGGGATACTATATGGGCTCTGCAGGATATGCAGGGTATGCAGAAGAATGGGAAGAAATACGGCGAAGCCACCCATCTGCATTACGGCGCCTTCCACCGCCGCGGCATAAACGTTGACCTTATAGGCCGCAAGGACAGCTACGACGAATACGACGTTATCGTTGCGCCCATGATGTATATCTGCGAGGAGGAAACCGCAGGCAGACTTGCAAGCTTCGTCAGACAGGGCGGCACTCTCGTTGGTACTTACGCAATGGCACAGGTAAACGAAAACGATCTTTGCCATCTGGGCGGCTGGCCCTGCGGCGTGCTGATGGACGTTTTCGGTCTGCGCGCAGAGGAGCTCGATACTCTCTACCCCGAGGAAAGCGTTAAGATAAACGCATACGGCGAGGAATATACCGCAAAGGACTACTGCGAGATACTCAAGGTAAAAGACGCAACCGTCCTTGGCACCTACGGAAGCGAATTCTATAAGAACACCCCCTGCTTTACCGTAAACGAATACGGCAAGGGCAAGGCTTACTACGTTGCGTTCCGCGACAAGAGCGGCACCTTTACGGATAAGCTTATAGGCGAGATCTCCGCCGATAAGAAGCTTCCCACCGCAATAAACGGCAAAGAGATCCCCAAGGGAGTTACCGCAAAGATAAGAGAAGGCGCGGGAGAAAAATATCTGTTCCTGCTTAATTTCTCCGGCAAAGAGCAGACCATGGAGCTTGACGGTGAATATACCGTGATCACCACCGGAGAAAAGATAAGCTCCGCGTATCTGCCTTTAAACGGCGGTTTGGTGCTTAAGGCGTAAAAACCACTTCTTTTGCAATAATTGCCCATCTCTACATTTTGCACAATAATTGTCTTTTTCGTGGGCAAAAATTGTCATTATCCAACTAATAGTTGACTTTTCCGGTGGCTATGATATACTACTCGTATAGATTAGACTGTTTGCCTTTCGTTTGGTAGCAGCTTGTATTTTAAAAAGGAGAAAGATTATGAAAAAGCTTGCATTATTTATTGCTATGACCATTATCGCAACATCTCTCTTCGCAATCGGTGTTTTCGCTGTTGACGGAGCTATGGCTGATGCCGTTCCCGCAACCTACGGCGTTCTTGCCGACTTCAACCCCGAGGCTATCACTGCGGATCTCAGCGCCATGATAGGCGACCAGGCAGCCGTTGAGATCACCGGATCCAAGGGTATCACCTCTCTCGCACTTGAGACCCCCGGCAGCGTTAAAGACTCCGTTGGTCTTACTCTCAAGGAAGAGAACGGCGAGAAGTTCGTAAGATTCGAAAACAAGGAGAATTACGTAAGCAAGTACAGCCAGCTGTACCTCAACCTTGATCCCGCTGTTTTCACCGCGGCTGAGGAGTTCTATTTCACCATCACCTTCAGACTCAATCAGGGCTACACCTGCACCGACGGCAACGGCAGAGCAGTTCTTGCCCGCCTTGTTGACGGCGTTCAGAACAACTGCGTAATCGTTACCGCAGACGATCTTGCAGCTAAGGACCTCACCCAGTGGACCACCCTTACCTTCACCTTCACTCCCGCTAACGCTCCTTACGTTATGCGTCTTATCACCTTCTGCAATCCCGGCCAATACATAGACGTTAAGGACTTCAAGGTATACGCCGGATCCGTTGCTCCCGAGACCGAGCCCGTTACCGAGGCCGTTACCACCGAAGCCGTTACCACCGAGGCTGCCGCAGGCGGCGAGGCTACTCCTCCCACCGGCGACTACACCGTAGTTCTTTTCGCAGCTTCTCTCCTTGCAATCGCTGCAGCTGCAGTTCTTGCCAAGAAGAAGGTAAGAGACTGATTTGATATTATCCGAAAGGACGGGGAATGCAAGTTCCCCGTCCTTTTTTGCGAATATTATTATAGAGATAAAAATGCAAGCAAAGAAAAACAAACTTGCAAAAAGCCTTGACAAACGCAAAAAAATATGCCATACTATAAAAAACCGTTGATGCGGAGATAAAGTCGGTGATGACCTCACAGAGAGCTTGCGCAGCTGGGATGCAGGCAGGAAACAAGCCGTCAAATGGACCGCGGAGGGCGCAGTCAAAGGGGCTTTGAACCCGAGTATTCTGCGACGCAGGGCACGCGTCAGTTGCCGGGGGTATGATGGTACCCGTAAGTGCACGGAACTCCGTGAATCAAGGTGGCACCGCGGATAGAGATATTCGTCCTTGGCAGTATTTTCTGTCGGGGATTTTTTTGTTCCCGGAAAGAGGCTTTTATGTTTGTTTTAGACGGACGATGGCGTGCCTGATAAAGTGCCGCAAAACCGAGCCGATGCTCAAAAAAATAACTAAAAACGATCCATATAAGGAGAAAATAAAATGATCTACAACGGAATAAATTTTGATACCTATTTAAAGAATTACCCCAATGCCGAGGGTTATTACGGACCCTACGGCGGCGCTTATATCTCCGAGGAGCTGAAAAAGGCAATGGAGGAGATAAACGAGGCTTATTTTACCATCTGCAAGTCCTCCAAGTTCATTGCGGAGCTTCGCCGTATTCGCAAGGATTTCCAGGGCAGACCCACACCAATTTCCCATCTGGAGCGTCTCTCCTCCTCCCTTGGCAACGTTCAGCTTTACGTTAAGCGCGAGGATCTGAACCACACGGGTGCCCACAAGCTTAATCACTGCATGGGCGAGGCGCTTCTTGCAAAATATATGGGCAAAAAGAAGGTAATTGCCGAAACGGGCGCAGGTCAGCACGGCGTTGCTCTTGCTACCGCCGCCGCATATTTCGGCCTTGAATGCGATATTTATATGGGCTCCGTGGATATCAAGAAGCAGGCGCCCAACGTTGCACGTATGAAGATTCTGGGCGCAAACGTCATCGAAGTTACCCACGGTCTGCAGACCCTCAAGGAAGCCGTTGACGCCGCCTTTGCCGCTTACGCAAGAGAATACAAGGACGCCATCTACTGCATCGGCTCCGTTGTTGGTCCTCATCCCTTCCCCATGATGGTGCGCGATTTTCAGAGCGTTGTGGGCATTGAGGCAAGAGCACAGTTTTTGGAGATGACGGGCGAGCTGCCCGATGCAGTCGTCGCCTGCGTTGGCGGCGGCTCCAACTCCATGGGTATGTTTGCGGGCTTCTTAAACGATCCCGTTGATATTTACGGCGTTGAGCCTCTCGGCAGAGGCACCGCAATGGGCGACCACGCCGCAAGCCTCCAGTACGGCACCGAGGGCGTTATGCACGGCTTTAACAGCCTGATGCTGAAGGATGAAAACGGCGACCCCGCTCCCGTTTATTCCGTTGCAAGCGGACTTGACTACCCCTCCTCGGGCCCCGAGCACGCGTTCCTCCACGATCTCGGCAGAGTTAAGTACGACGTTGTAAACGACGAGGACACCATCGACGCCTTCTTCACCCTCTCCCGCCTTGAGGGCATCATCCCCGCCATCGAGAGCAGCCACGCGGTTGCTTACGGCATGAAGCTGGCAAAGACCATGGGCAAGGGCTCCGTCCTCATCTGCCTCTCCGGCCGCGGCGACAAGGATATGGATTACATCCTGGAGAATTATCCCATTAAGTGATAGAAATTCATCCTGACTTTGCAGTTAAAAATAAATCAAATAAAACATGCAGGGTAAGGAACAAGCACCCCTTGTTCCTTACCCTGCGGTTTTTATGCTGTCTTATTTTTTGTGGGAGTTTTGCAGGGGTTTTGCAGGGGCGTTCTTCGAACGCCCGCGGGCAAACACAGTTCCCCCCCTACCTTGATTCAGATAAAATCTGTTGAACCACAGAAAAAGGACACCCGTTGGGTGTCCTTTTTCTGTGGCGGAGAGAGAGGGATTCGCTCTTGAATTTTGCGTGGCAAATGTGAAAATATCAGCTTTATGCCACGCAAAATCCTTCGGTCACCGCTACAAACCATCCCCCGGATGGTTTGCTTAACGCTGCGTTCGAATCCCTCTG
The DNA here is from genome assembly GCA_015064505.1 of Oscillospiraceae bacterium. Taxonomy (GTDB): domain Bacteria; phylum Bacillota; class Clostridia; order Oscillospirales; family CAG-272; genus RUG12395. Next base: position 2,856 of record SVSB01000018.1, on the reverse strand, counting down.
CGGTACAAAAATATATAGAAAAGGCACCCTATTGGGTGCCTTTTCTATATGGCGGAGAGAGAGGGATTCGAATTCTCCGCCCTCGACGGGCTCCGGTCCGTTCGGCTCTGTCGCTCCACCGGAGCGACATTCACTCCCGAACGGTTCGAATCCTCCGTTTGTTGCGCCACAGAAAAGGACACCCGTTGGGTGTCCTTTTCTGTGGCGGAGAGAGAGGGATTCGAACCCTCGGTCGGGTATTAGCCGACACACGATTTCCAGTCGTGCGCCTTAGACCAGCTCAGCCATCTCTCCAAGTTGCTCACAGCTTTACTATAATATCACATATCCTTTGAAAAATCAAGAGCTTAAAGCAAAATATTTTAATTTTTTCGCTTATTTTATAGAAAATAAGAGCATTGTTATTGACATAACGCCTTTAATATGCTAAAATGCAAGGGTATCGCACACGGAGTTCTTCTCCGTGGGTATAAAAAACCAAATATGTACAGTATGCATCATAGGGTTATTTCGCCAATGGCGAAGATACCCACGCTCTCGCCTGACAAGCAAGCTTGTCGAACTCGAGCGGGGTATTCGAAGCGGATTCGTCGAGCAAGCTCGTCGAGCCACTTCTCTTAAACTCCAAGAATATGATGCACACCGTGCATCATATTCTTGGAGGGTTATCGAAGCGGTCATAACGAGGCGGTCTTGAAAACCGTTTGGGGCAACCCACGTGGGTTCGAATCCCACACCCTCCGCCATATAGAAAAGGCACCCAATAGGGTGCCTTTTCTATATATTTTCGTACCGCAGGGAAGTTTCTCTGTACACAAAAAACTCTTTTGTCAGTTGGACAAAAGAGTTTTTTATTTTAATCCATAACCACTGCGGGCCAGCGGGACATTTGAGCTATGCTTGCGTTTGTGAGGGTATCGGTGATAACGCCGCTTCCATCCGTATTATTGAGCACGGGGAGCACCGTATAGGATGCTTTTCCCTCCACACCGATAAGGGCTTTGGGCACGGAGATCTCGTAAACCACGCCCTCGTCCACATCGGAAAGCTCACCTACCGTACCAAACACCTTCGTAACGCAGACGACCTTATCTTTTGAGAGCTCATATTTCTTCGCGCCCTCTATTTTTTGGATGCTTGTAACGCCCTCTGAATTCAGAACAATGCGATAAAAACAGCCATCGCCGTCGATATTAAGCTCCACGCTGTCGTTTTTCATCAGCACTCTGTCAAGGCGGGTAAGGAGGAAATAAACGTTCTCACCGTCGTGAGCGGTGCGCAGGGTCATCTGCGCCTGGGTCTCGCTTCCAACGAACAGCGCGTCCGTATTCTCGCGCCATTCGTTTGTATATCCGTCCACCGTAACGGTTTGCTTTGGAGCGTTGGTGCGGTGATTAAGATAAGCGTGCACCAGATGGAAGCCGTAAAGCTCGTCTATCTTGCTTTGTGCGGCGACGATCAGCTCGTGGCTTCCCACCACCTCGGTTGACGCCCACGAGCCGCGAACGCCCTCTGCCGCAAGGGACTCCGCCTTATCTATCTTCGTTCCGTCCGGGCTTATCATTCTGCCGCGGGTCTTGGAGCTTTTGCCGTAGGTAAGATACACCTCGCCCGAAGGAAAACGGGCAAGATAGGGCGCTGCGCCGTCAACTGCCTTTTCCATCATTACGTCGGGACCCGTTTCCGTAAGTCCCAACGCCTTCCAGTTGCCGCCCTCCTCGCTTATACCGAGAGAGACGTGGAAGTCAAGGTTAAGATCCTGCACCTCTACCGCAAGGAGAGTTTTTCCGTTATAAAGCTGAACTGCCGAAGGCATCTGTCCTCCGAAATAGGGCACGGGATCAAGATCCGTGCCGTAAGGAACCTTATCGCCCACGTATTCCTGATATACGCGGGTGGGCACGTGATCCTTTGCCCCCGGCTGAATATCGGGGGTCCAGGTGTGACCGTTATCGTTTGAGACGATCATTCCCGTGCAGGTGGAGCGCTTATCGCTATCAAAGCCGTACAGATCCACGTAACCGACTATGCAGGACCAATAAACCTGCACCTGTCCGTCGGCGCGCTGCATAATAAATGGCTCCCAGAGATGACCCGTGTAGATCCTCTCCTCCTCCGACCAGAGGATCTTATCACCCTCCACGGTGCCGCGGCGGAGGTAAAGACCGTTAAGATCCGTATATTCGTTTGTGCCGTAGCCCGATTTTGGGCGCACTGCGTAAACGCAGAGGATCTCGCCGTTATCAAGGACGCAGGCATCCGCGTTTACCGCAAAATAACGGTCCTCAGTTCCCTTCTTTGAGCCGTACTCGTAGGTGAACTTATGATCTGCGGAATTCCAGAACACGGAGGGCTTCTCCCAATTATAGCCGTCCTTGCTTGTGGTTACGTAAAGATGCTGACCCAGCTGACTGTACATAAAGAACATAACGTACAGCTCGTCGTTTACCTTTTTGACGCGGGGATACCAGCCCTTATCGTAACGTGCAGAGCCTGTATTCGAAGAGCGGAGATCTATGGACTCGCGGAAGTTTACCTCTAATGATGCGGTGAGATAGCTATCCTCCGCATGGCTGCCCTCAATGCTGTTTTTGTTCAGATCCTTGATGGAGATCAGCTCCGTGATCGGCTCCTCGGGGATATCCTCAACCGGCGGCTCCGTGGTTACGGGTGCTTCCGTGGTGACGGGCGCTTCCGTGGTAACGGGCGCTTCCGTAGTGACGGGCGCCTCCGTGGTTACGGGCGCTTCCGTGGTAACGGGCGCTTCCGTGGTGACGGGTGCTTCCGTGGTGACGGGTGCCTCCGTGGTGACGGGTGCCTCCGTGGTGACGGGCGCCTCTGTGGTGACGTGCGCCT